>NZ_JBIJDC010000052.1:0-28593 GCF_044344315.1 Zoogloea sp.
AAAATAAGTAGGTCGCCCGCCGGGGCGAATTCCCGGCCAATGTAACGCCACGCAACGGAAAGCCCGTAAGCAAGAGCTCAAGCCTTACCTGTCGAAGCGAAAGCGCTTTCCACACTTAACGCGAACATAGCCAATAAATTCGACCACGGACGCCGATCAAAGGCTGGCCGATGAGTGAGCGTGCGGAGGTCGAGTGAATTCGACCCCACAGGAGCTGCCGCGCTGGCCGTTGATCACCGCTGTCAGACGAACGGAGGAAAGCAGGCTGATACCACGCCGCGCGGCAGCGCCCCTTCCAGCCACTCCCGCATCCCGGCTGGCAAGTCTTCAGGCGACACAGCCACACATTCACCGGGCGCCGCCGCCAGACGGATTGCACCGCACTCGGAAAGTGCCACCCACCAGCCCCCTTCTGCCAGAGGCTGGCACACCCGTGCTGCGAAGGGCTGGGCGTGGCGGGCGTGGCCGGCTGACAGGGCGACGTAGACCTCCTCCAGTTGCGGCGCGACCCGGCGCCAGTCGGCCAGGGCCTGCGTGAGGCTTGGGGCGATGCCGCCGACCGTCTGGCACAGGGTCAGGTCCGCGCTGACCACCAGCAGGGTGCCGCCTGGTGGGGATGCCTTGAGGTTGGCAAGCTTCATGAGCGCGGCCCGGGCTGACGAGCGGCCGCGCCCGGCGTGCAGCCGATGCGGAGGAAATGCTTGACCGCTGGCGCTCGTCTGGCACTATCGCGGCAGGGGTTTAAACATAATTTTCTTGGGGTCATTCAGCGTGTGGAAAGTCTTCAACCTCAATGAGCTCAAGGGCAAGGTTGCCGGAAATCAGCCTGCCATCTTCGAGTTTCTCCGCAGCTCACAGATGTCCTGTGCGCTTTATCGCCTGCCGGTGGGTGCGCGGGACATGCAGGCCCCGCACCTGGAAGACGAGCTCTATATGGTGCTCGAAGGTCGGGCACGCTTGCGCGTAGACGGGCAGGAGCAGGAAGTGGGGCCGGGTATGGTGCTGTTCGTGGGTGCCACCACGGAGCATTCCTTCTTCGACATCACCGAAGACCTGACCCTGATGGCCATGTTCGGACCTTCCGGCGGCATGCGCTGACGCAGCCTACAGTTCCACCCGGTTCCGCCCGAGGCGCTTGGCGCGATACAAGGCGGTATCGGCGTGGCGGATGAGTTCGTCAGAGGAAGTGCCATGTCCGGGATAGGCGGCAATGCCGATGGATACCGTCGCGCGCAACCGGAAGTCCCCAAACGGGACATCCAGATTGCCGAAGGAAAGTCGCAGGGCTTCGGCACGCTCCTGGGCTGAGATCAGCGGCATGGTCGGCATCAGCAGCAGGAACTCCTCGCCACCGTAGCGGCAGGCCACGTCACCAGCGCGGGCCATGCTGCCCAGCAGGGCGGAAAGCCGGAGCAGGATTTCGTCGCCGGCCTGGTGGCCGTAGGTGTCGTTGACCTGCTTGAAGTGGTCGATGTCGATGAGGATGAGGGCCAGTGAGTGGCCGTCGCGCTTGCAGCGGGACAGCTCACGCTCAAGGGTGCTGTCCAGGTAGCGGCGGTTGTATAGCCCGGTGAGGGGGTCGCGGTTGGCCTGCTCGCGGAGTTGCTCCTGCAGCTCGTCAATCTCCCGCAGATTCTTGTGCAGGGCGTCGTTGACGTCCATGAGTTCCCGTTCGCGCACCTGCAAGGCTTCGCGGGTCATACGCAGGCGCTGGATGCGGGTGAAGGCGACTTGCCCAAGGGCGGTGAGATAAAAAGTCAGGCCGGCGATGCAGCACAGGGTGGTCACCCAGTCGGTAGCGGGCTGGAAGTTAAATCCCCATAGCAGGCAAGCCAGCAGGGCGCCCCCCGGGAAGGCCACCAGCGTTTCGACAATGCCCGTCCAGCCCTTGTTGGCGGTGTTGTTGGAGAGGGTGCCGAGCAAACCGGCAAACGTGATCCAGACCGGAAAGCCAACGGTAGCCACTCCCATGCCGAGGAACACCGAGTCGGTGCGCAGATTGCGCAGCTCCCCCGCCGTTGGGTCGTCCAGGCGACGGGTGCGCAGGTACTGGGCGTGGGGATAGACGAGGAAGAGCAGAATCATGAGGCCCCAGAAGCCTGGGCTCTTGGTATCCCCACCAACGTGCAGCGCAATGACGCCGAACATCATGGCAAAAGCCACGGTGCGCATGCGGTAGTGCATGCGCACAAGCCAGGGTTCCCTGGGGCGCACTACGGCGGAATCGGGCTCGAACATGGGTAGGGGCGTCTCCTGCAGCCTCCCGAAACGGGGCGGCATGACGTCAACCTTATCCTGTCCGGGTGATCTGCGGTCTACTCCGGCTTGCCAAAACCGCTTTCCACCCAGGCCGCGGCACTGCGCCGGTCGAGTTTGAAACCCGCGGAAACACGCATCTCGGCGAGCACTTCGTCGAAGGCATCGCGGGCCGAGAGCACGGCGTAGGGCTCGTAGTCGTCGGGAACGATGTCGAGCAGGACGTTCACCGCCCCCCCGTCGGTGCTGACGGTGATGTGCTTATGCAGCAGGGCGTGGAGGTGCTGCTCATGCCGGCGCAGGACTTCGGACGCTGTCTTCACCAGGGTCTGAAAGGCGCCGGCATCGAGAGGCTTGGGGTTCTTTTTGTCCCGTCCCATGGTCCAGGGCCCGACCAGGGCCGGTTCGGATTCGCCGTCCTTGAGCATTTCCACCGCCCAGCCATCGTCGTCCTGGTTCTTGATCACCCGGGCGGTCCAGCCATTGTCGCTCCACAGCCGGTCTTCCTTCACGACCACCGGGCCGCTGTCGTCGTCGAGGCTTTCTGCAGACATCATGCAGCCTGACGGCGGCTCAGCAGCAGGCCGCACTCCAGGTGGGACGTGTAGGGAAACTGGTCGAACACGGCGGCGGCGCGGATCTCGTGGGTGGCCTGCAGCGCGGCCACGTTGTCCCGCAGGGTGGTCGGGTTGCAGGAGATGTACAGGATGTGCGGGAAGCGCCGGGCCATGTCGACGGTGGCATCGTCCAGGCCCATCCGCGGCGGATCCACGAAGAGGGTCGAGAAGGTGTAGCTGGCCAGGTCCACGCCCTGCATGCGCCGGTATTCCCGGCCGCCGGAGAGGGCGTCACTGATCTCGTCGCTGGACATGCGCACCATGGTCACGTTGCTGACGCCGTTGGCTTCCAGGTTGTAGTCGGCCGCCTGCACCGACGACTTGCTGACCTCGGTGGCCAGCACCCGCCCGAACTGGGGGGCCAGGGCGATGGTGAAGTTGCCGTTGCCGCAATACAGCTCCAGCAGGTCGCCGCCCACGCCGGCCACCTGAGCACAGGCCCAGCCGAGCATCTGGCGATTCACGCCGCCATTGGGCTGGGTGAAGCTGCCCTCGATCTGCTGGTAGCGCAGCGGGCGGCCATTGAGCTCAAACTCCTCAAGCAGCCAGTCCTGGCCGATGACCACCTTCTGCTTGCGGCTGCGCCCGATGAGCTGAACGTCCATGACAGCAGCCAGTTCGCGGGCCGCCACTTCCCAGTCCTCATCGAGGGGGCGGTGATAGACCAGGGTGATCATCAGCCGACCGCTCAGGGTGGCCAGAAAATCCACCTGAAAGAGTTTGCGCTTGAGTGACGGGCTGGCCATCAGGCGTTCACGCAGCACCGGCATGGCCCGGGAGATGGGCTCGGCAACGGCCGGAAAATCCTCGATGACCACCGGCGTCTTGGGGTCGGCGCTGTCGAACATGGCGTAGTCCACCCGGTCGCCCTCGTGCCACATGCGAAATTCGGCGCGCAGGCGGTAGTGCAGGGGCGCGGATTGATGGACGACCGGTTCGGGCACGGCGAAGGCGGCGAAGTCCTGCCTGAACTTGTCCACCTTGGCGGCAAGCTGGCTGGAGTAGTCGGCGGGGTCGATACGGGGCAGGGACATGAGGTGGTACGGTGAATGTTCAGTGCGGGGCGGGCGCTCAGGGCCGGCGGAGGGCCGAATATACGCCTGTCGGCCGCGCCGGGGGAGCCTGCGTCAGCCTCCCGGCCACAGTGTCATCATGGCGTGCCAGAATCTGCCATCAGCCGCTCCGGAACCACCGGGCCGACACTCCGCTCGAAAACACTCTCTGCTCGCACCCAGATCCCTCATGCCCCCTCGCAAACTCAAGATCCACGCCCATCCTGCTTCCAAGCCGGCCGGCCGGCCACCCGTGCTGTTCGTCCATGGCGCTTACACCAACGCCCTGGGCTGGCAGCTCAACTTCATTCCGTATCTCAATGCCCGGGGCCATGATTGCTTCGCCCTCGACCTTTCCGGCCACGGGGAGAGCGAAGGGCGGGATGTGCTCGACAGCTTCCGGCTGGCCGACTACGCCGACGACGTGGCCCAGGCGGTCGCCACCCTGCCAGCCGAGCCGGTACTCGTCGGCCACTCCATGGGGGCGCTGGTGGTCCAGCTTTACCTGGCCAGGGCCAGTGCTGCCGGCGTGGCCCTGCTGGCCCCGGTGCCGCCCACCGGCACCGGCGGCTCGGCCAGCCGGCTGGCCCTGCTGCAGCCGGATTTCTTCAGCGAGCTGCCCAAGGTGATCGCCGGGCACCCCAACGAGCACACCCTGCGGGTGATGGCTGAGGTGTATTTCTCGCCGGATATCTCCCACCACGACGTGCTGCAGTTCATGCCGATGATTCAGGCGGAATCCGAGCATGCGGTGGCCGAGATGGTCGCCCTGCCCTTCATGGCGGTCAAACGCCGCCCGGACATCCCGGCCCTGGTGATGGGCGGCGGCGAGGATGCGGTGTTTCCGGCTTCGATGCTGTTCTTCACCGCCCTGCCCTGGAAGGCCCGCCAGGTGGTCATTCCGCGAGCAGGCCACATGCTGATGCTCGACCCCCAGTGGCAGGAGGCCGCCGCGGCACTGGCAGACTGGCTGGAGACCCTGCCGAAGGCATAGGGCAGGAAGACATACCCGCCGCAGGCGCCTCCTACTGGCCCTGCCGGTCGAGCATCACATAGCGCTTGGTAACCGCCTCCAGTACTTCAAAGGTGCCGACGAAGCCAGCGGGGATGATGCCGGCGTCGCCGGGCCCGAATTCCCGGGCCAGGCCGACGGCGTCGACAATGCGCAGGCGGCCGCTGATGACCTGGAAGAACTCGTGGCGAGCCGGATGGAAGGCGATGCGCCAGGCACCGGGCTCGCAGGCCCAGTCCCCCATGGAGAGGGCGCCGTCATCGGCAGAATAGCGTTCGGCGCTCAGCCGCCGGGGTGGCGTGCCGATGGACCGCTCGGGGGCCGGACGGTCTTCAACGGGGGCAGGGGCAGGATCGGAAAAATGGATGAGGGCAGACATGGAAGACACCGGGCTGAATGATCAGGCCCGGAGTTTACTTCAGCCGCAACACCTGCCCGGGCCGGTCAGAACAGTTCGACGTCGTCGCCCTTGTCCTTCATCTCGGCCTTGTAGTTGCTCAGGGCATCCTTCACCGGCATGCCCTGCATCACCGCGTTGAACATCTCCAGCTCTTCGCGAGTCGAGTACTTGGCGCGGATCTTCTCCTGCAGGGCCACCCACTCGAAGGGGTTGTAGAGTTTGCGCTGGTCGGTCACCAGGTTGGTGAGGGCTTCCAGGCTGTGGGAGACGTGGGCCAGACGCTGGCTGAGCTTGTCGTAGAACTGGAAGGCGATGATGGATTTCTGCACCCGCCCGGCCACCTCGCCGGCATGGCCGATCAGGGACTCCTTGAGCTGGGCGGTGGCCGGCGTATCGGGCAACTGCTCAAGTGCCGAGCCCATCATGCGCATGTAGCCCGCCATGGAGGTGAAGGAGTCGGTGAGCACCTCCACCGAGCTGCTGCCTTCCTTCATGGCGGCTTCGATCTGGCCCACGGCGAGTTCGAGCATCAGCACGGTCTCGCGTACCTGGCTCCAGTCCAGGTCCGGCGTATGGGCACTGGTACCGCGACGTTCGTCTGCTGCTGTCATGTCTCTCTCCCGGTTCGAACTAAGTTCCCGGGGTTTTCGGCACGGTACACAAAAGCTTTAGGGCAGGGCCCGCAGACCCGCCCCGCTCAAGCCTTCTTGACGAACTCCGACTTGAGCTGCATGGCGCCAAAGCCATCGATCTTGCAATCGATGTCGTGGTCACCGTCCACCAGACGGATGTTCTTGACCTTGGTGCCCACCTTGACCACCGACGACGAGCCCTTGACCTTCAGATCCTTGATCACGGTCACGCTGTCGCCGTCCTGCAGCACGTTGCCGTTGGCGTCACGCACCACTTTCTGCTCCTCGGCGGCGGCCACCCGGGGCCACTCGTGGGCACACTCGGGGCACACGAAGTTGTCGCCGTCCTCGTAGGTGAATTCCGATTTGCACTGGGGGCACGGGGGCAGGCTGCTCATGGGGTTTCCTTGCTGTGTTGGAGGCCGATGGGCCGGCTGAGGGGCGCAAGGATAACCCTTCCAGAGGCAGGGGGAAATCCCGGCGCTGTCCGTGTTAGGGTTGCCGCCCCCTGACTGGAAGCCACCGATGAGTTCACCACCCCCACCCCCCGCCGACGGCCGCGGCACCCGCGCCGCCCTGATCTTCGCCCTGACTGCCGAACGCCTGTCCATCTGGTACGAGCACAATCAGTGGCCCACCGAAGCCCAGGGCGCCACCCTGGTCGCCGACTGGCTCGGCCGCAGCAAGCGCAGCCTGCCCCTGACTGACCGCCGCCACCTCTCCGACCTGAGCGACCAGCTGGCCCGGCGCATTGCCGGCACCCTGTCCCGGGAGGCCGGGCTGTACGCCGTCCACGAAATGATGGAAGCCCTCGATCCCAACTACGACTCCGACCTGGCCCGCTCCCTGATGGCCGAATGCGAGAGCCTGCTCGACGGCCCCGGCACCCCGGGCTGAGCACCGGCCCCCTGCCCCTCCTGTGGGGTCGAATCCATCCTGATTTCCTCGATGCGACCCGTCGTCTGAAGGTCAATGCGGCCTCTTCCGTAGGGGCGACGTGTAGGGGCGACTTCAGTCGCCCATCAAGGGCCGATTCATCGGCATGCCGTTAATTGAAGTCCGCAGGCGACTGAAGTCGCCCCCACAACAGCCCCCGGCCCCGGCAAATGCCCAGCGGACGGCGCCCAAAGGCCGTATCCTTGCGCCCATCCCGATTCGGTCGAGTTCCGCCGCGCGCTTTCGCGCGCGCGTCCTTTCCCCTATCCGCCCGCCGCACGCTGCAGCACCCCTTACGGAGTTTCACCCCATGATCACCCTCAAGAGCGTCACCCTGCGCCGCAGCGCCAAGGTGCTGCTCGACAACGCCTCCGTCACCCTCAACCCCGGCGAGAAGGTCGGCCTGGTGGGGCGCAACGGCGCCGGCAAATCCACCCTCTTCGCCCTGCTCAACGGCACACTGCATGAAGACGCAGGTGACTTCCACATCCCCGCGGCCTGGCGCATGGCCCAGGTGGCCCAGGACATGCCGGAGACCGAGCAGTCGGCCACCGACTTCGTCATCGAGGGCGACAGCGCCCTCGTCGCCGCCCAGCAGGAAGTGCACGATGCCGAAGCCAGCGGCGACGGCGAGCGCATGGCCTACGCCTACATGGCCCTGCACGACGCCGGCGCCCACGACGCCCAGGCCCGCTCCCAGGCCCTGATCCTCGGCCTCGGCTTCAAGACCACCGAACTGTGCAACCCGGTGAACAGCTTCTCCGGCGGCTGGCGCATGCGCCTGCAACTGGCCCGGGCGCTGATGTGCCCGTCCGACCTGCTGCTCCTCGACGAGCCCACCAACCACCTGGACCTCGACGCCCTCGTCTGGCTCGAAGCCTGGCTCAAGCGCTACACCGGCACCCTGGTGGTGATCAGCCACGACCGGGAGTTCCTCGACGCCATCACCAACGTCACCCTGCACATCGACGCCGGCAAGTTGATCCGCTACGGCGGCAACTACTCCACCTTCGAAGACACCCGGGCAATGCAGATGGAGCTGCAGCAGAACGCCTACGCCAAGCAGCAGGACAAGATCGCCCACCTGCAGAAGTTCATCGCCCGCTTCAAGGCCAAGGCCAGCAAGGCCAAGCAGGCCCAGAGCCGGGTCAAGGCCCTGGACCGCATGGACCGTCTGGCCCCGGTGCTGGCCAGCGCCGACTTCACCTTCGAGTTCAAGGAACCCCTCAACCTGCCCAACCCCATGCTGGCCATGGAAGACGCCTGCTTCGGCTACCCGCCAGCAGAGGACGCTCCGGCCGGCACCCCGCCCACGGTGATCGTGCGCGGGGTGAACAAATCGGTGATGGCCGGCCAGCGCATCGGCATCCTCGGCGCCAACGGCCAGGGCAAGTCCACGCTGGTCAAGACAGTGGCCCGCGACCTGGCCCCCACTGCCGGCATCGTCACCGAAGGCAAGGGCCTGCGCATCGGCTACTTCGCCCAGCAGGAGCTGGATGTACTGCGCCCCCAGGACAACCCGCTCGAACACATGGTGCGCATGGCCCGCGAAGGCCTGCCCCCCGGCCAGAGCGGCCGCGAGCAGGATCTGCGCACCTTCCTCGGCACCTTCAACTTCAGCGGCGACATGGTCAAGCAGGCCGTCGGCACCATGAGCGGCGGCGAAAAGGCCAGGCTGGTGCTGTGCATGCTGGTGTGGCAACGCCCCAACCTGCTACTGATGGATGAGCCGACCAACCACCTGGATCTGGCCACCCGCGAAGCGCTGGCCATGGCCCTCAACGAGTTCGAGGGCACGGTGATGCTGGTCTCCCACGACCGCGCCCTGCTGCGTTCGGTGTGTGACGAGTTCTGGCTGGTGTCCCGCGGCGGCGTCGAGCCCTTCGACGGCGACCTGGACGACTACCAGCGCTACCTGCTGGAAGAAGCCCGCCGCGCCCGGGAGGACCTCAAGGCCGCCCTCAAGAGCCCCAAGCCGGCCGCCACCCCGGCACCGGCCCCCGCGCCTGCAGCCCCGCGCATCAGCCCCGACAAGCTCAAGGGCCTCAAGCGCGACCTGGGCAAGCTGGAGCAGACCATCCTCGACGTGCAGACCCGCAAGCACGCCCTTGAAGCCCAGCTCTCCGGCCACCCCGCCGCCGACAAGATCGCCGAACTGGGACGCGAACTGGCCCAGGTGGACGCCAGCCTCAACACCCACGAGGAGCAGTGGCTGCTGCTGTCGGAGGAGATCGAAGCCGCGGGGGGTTGAGAGTAGAGAGCAAACGCCCTGGCCACGAGGCGCTGCGCCTCATGGCTTCGGCCCCCCCAGGGGATGCATGGCGGGTGCGGCTTCCTAGCCGATCCGCAGCCCCGTCTTCTTCAGAATCGCCGTCGAGAACAACACGTCCCGCGCCCGGCAGGCGCTGCCGAGCAGGGTGGCGATTTCTTCGACCTGGGCGAGCACGCTCGCCCGGTCCTTGCCATGGACCATGGCGAAGAGGTTGTAGGGCCAGTCGGGCAGCGCGCGGGGGCGTTCGTAGCAGTGGGTCACGCCGGGCAGGCGGCCGACGGCTTCGCCCAGTTCGACAATGCGCTCGTCCGGCACGTCCCACACCGACATGCCGTTGGCGGTGTAGCCCAAGGCGTAGTGGTTGGGTACCGCGCCGATGCGGCGGATGCGGCCGTTGTCGAGCATGTCGGCGAGGCGGGCGCGGACTTCGCCGGGGCTGATGCCGAGCTGTTCAGCCAGCACGTCGTAGGGCCGCGACACCAGGGGCAGGCCGGCCTGGGTGGCCAGCACCAGGCGGCGGTCGAGGTCGTCGGGGGGGCGGGTCGTCATGCCTGAAGCCTCATGTCCACAAAGAACTCCCGGCGCTTGGGAAAGGCAAACACCGGCAGGCCGGTGGCCGTCTCAATGCGCCGGATCACGTCATCGATGCCCTCGGGGGTCTCGGTGGCGAGCACGAACCACATGTTGAGGCGGTGGGTGCGGCGGTAGTTGTGGGCCACCTCGGGGAAGGCATTGACCAGGGCCGTGACTGCCTCGAAGCGGTCCTCGGGCACGGCCTGGGCGGCCAGCACGAAGCGCCCGCCCAGGCGCTCGATCTGGAACATGGGCCCGAAGCGGGTCAGCACCCCGGTGTCGAGCAGGCGCTGCAGGCGGGCCAGCAGCGTGGCCTCGTCAATGCCCAGGCCCTCGGCCACGTCCTGATAGGGTGTATCGGAGAGGGGAAAGCCGCCCTGCAGGGCGTTGATGATGCGCCGGTCGAGGGCGTCCATCACGGGCGCGACGGCGCTCATGCCGCCCGCTCCAGCGGGGCCTGGTAGCGGGCGCCGCATTGCTTGTAGCAGTCGGTGGAGAACAGGACCGCGGCGGGGAAGGCGGCGAGGCCCACCTGGGCCGCCAGGGTGGCACGACGGGCCTCGACGGCTTCACGGCCCTGGCCGTGGATCATGCAGAACAGGTTGTAGGGCCAGTCGGAGGTGGTACGGCGGCGGTAGCACAGGCTCACTCCGTCCTCGGCGGCAAGGGTGTGGCCGAAGGCGCTGACCTGGGCCTCGGGCACCTGCCACACGCACATGGCGTTGGCCCGCCAGCCCAGCTCCCGATGGCGTACCACCACGCCGAAACGACGCAGCGTGCCGTCGGCCAACCAGCGCGACAGGGTCGTCAGCACCCGGCCCTCCCCCAGCCCGGCCGCGTCGCCCATGGCCTGGAAGGGCCGCTCCACCCAGGGCAGGCCGTCGTGGAGCAGGTCGATCAGTTGCCATTCGCTGCGGGTCAGGGACTGACGCTGCACCGGGCTGACAGCATGCCGGGTGCGCCGACCGCTGGCCAGGTCGAAGCCCAGGTCGATGTGGTATTCCTCGACCAGGGGCAGGGCGATGGCCGGACAGCCGGTGGCGGCCCCCACATAGTCCAGCAGGCGTGCCAGGGCGGCCTCGTCGGGGGCACTGGCCACAAACCACAGGTTGTAGCGGTGCTCCCGCCGGTAGTTGTGATTCACACCTGGAAAGGCGCTCACCTGGGCCGCCACCCGGGGCAGCTCGGGTTCAGGCACGGCCATGGCTGCCAGAGTGCTGGCACCGATGCGGTTGGGCGCGAACACCGGCCCGACGCGGCTGATCTTGCCTGCGTCCTGCAGGCAGGCCAGGCGAGTCATGACTTCGGTGGCGGAGCAGTCGAGCCGCTCGGCGAGAACGCTCCAAGGGTGGGTCGCCAGCGGGAAGCCCCGCTGGAAGTCGTTGAGCAGACGGAAGTCGAGCGCATCGGCCGCCAGCACCGCGCTCCCCGTGCGGGCGAGTTCATTCGTCCGCGAAGCCTGATCCATGATCTGCATGTCAGAACCCGATGCGCTGGCCGCGCGCGCTGAAGAAGATGCCGGAAGGCGCGTCCACCGGGAGCTCGCGGCGCACGGCAAAAGTGGCGGTATCCACCACCGTGACCCGGTTGCTGTCCCGGGCGGAAAGCCACACTTCCTCACCCCGCGGGGTGAATTCCATGTGCAGCACCGCCTTGCCGGGGCTGAAGGTGTGCACCACGCGCTTGTCCACGGTGTCGATCACCTGCACCCATTCATTGTCGGGGAAGGCGAAGTTGACCCACACCTGGCGCCCGTCCGGGCGGGCCATCACGAAAACCGGCTGACCCTTCACCGGCACCCGGGCCACCTCCTGCCAGCTGCGGGCGTCGGCCACCAGCACCTCGTGGCGCCCGATGGCCGGCAGCCAGGCCTGGCCGGCGGCCATGGACCAGCCGCGCAGGTGGGGCATCTTGAAGACCGGCAGCTTCTCCTCGCCACGGCCGTAGCCGGCGAGCACCTTGCGGCTACCGGCCTCGGGCTGCCACAGGTCGAGCAGGGAGATGCCGTCCTCGCCGAACAGGCCGGCCAGGAACCAGCGCCCATCCGGCGTCACTAGGCCGTCGTAGGGCTGCTTGCCGGCCGGATAGCGGGTGGTGACGGGTTTGCGCGGGTCGGTGAAGTCGGTGACGCGGATCTCGTTGGCGTCGAAGAGGGCGTAAACAAAGCGCTGGCCGGGGATGTCGGCCAGCCCGACCACCCGGGAGAACTTGCCCGGGGCGTACTCGGCGGGCACGTCGGCGAGCAGTTCGAGGGTGTCGGCATCGAAGGCCTTGATGCCGCCGGGCTCGTAGTTCTGGGCCACGATCAGGCGGCCGTCCTGGGAGATGGAGCCGCCGATGGAATTGCCGGCCTGGATGATGCGCCGGTCGATGCGGCGGGTCAGCAGATCCACCTTGGTGAGCCCGCCGTCACGGCCGAAGACGTAGGCGTAACGCCCGTCGCGGGAGAAGGTGACGTGGGCGTGGGACAGATCGCCCAGGCCTTCGACGGTGCCGAGGGCCGTGCGCTGGCTGTGTTCCACCACCTGCACGCGGCCGGCGGCGCGTTCGATGACCACGCCCAGGTCGCCGGTGCCGCGCAGGGCCGGCGTAGCGGCGCAGGCGGACAGGCCGAGGGCGAGGGAGGCGGCAATCAGGAGGGCGCGCATGATCAGGGAAGGGCCGGAAAGCCCTGCTTCAGGCGGGCGACGATCCAGCCGGCCTCGGCTTCGTCCATGAAGCGCTGCCAGCCGGGCATGGCAGTGCCGGGGCGGCCATGGAGGATGGTGGCGACGAGGGCGTCATCCGGCCAGTCGGCCAGCTTCTCCGGCAGCAGGGACGGCCCCAGGCCACCGGCCAGGCGCATGCCGTGGCAGGAGCCGCAGTCCTGGCGGACCAGGTGGATCAGGTCTTTCTGGCGGGCGGAGTCGGGCTCGGCGGCGGGCGCAGACGTCACCGCCAGGGCCGTCAGACCAAGCAGGACGGTGACGTGAATCAGCAGGGATCGGTCCATCGCAGGCTCCTTCGGAAGACGGCGCCACAGTAGGGCGTCGTACTCCGGGGGGCATTGATGGGCATCAAGAAGGCCTGGCCGGCAAGCGCACTACCGATCCCGCGCAACCGGTGAGCCCTTACGGACGGCTTTCCGTTCTCTTACGTCACATTGGCCGGGGACTCGCCCCCGGCGGGCGACCTTCTTTCTTGTTGTACGACAAGAAAGAAGGCAAAGAAACGTACCCCGCTGTCGCGCCCCCTTCGGGGGTTCCCTCCCTCCGGCGATGCCGGGCGGGGTCTTCGCAAACTCGCCCTGCGGGCTCAGACATGCGAAGCCCTCTTTCCGCCCGTCATCACCTCCAGTCGGCGCGCCAGAGGGGACCGGAAATGCAGGTGCTCAGCGGCCAGTGCCCGACTCAAGTTCCGCAGGGGCTCGGTGCATCCGAAAAGCCCGCAAGCAAGAGCTCAAGCCTTACCTGTCGAAGCGAAAGCGCTTTCCATATTATTTAACGCGAACATAGCCAATTCATTCGACCGCGGACGCCGATCAAAGGCAGGCCGATGACCCGGCGCACGGAGGTCGAATGAACCTAATTTCCTCCGTTTGACGCGTCGTCTGACGGTCGATACGGTCTCTCCTGTAGGGGCGACTTCAGTCGCCCACCCACGCGTCGATCACAGGCATGCCCTTGATCGACGTCCGCGGGCGACTGAAGTCGCCCCCACAGTCCCTCCAGCCGCCCTCAGTACGTCCCATAAACCCCTTCAGCTTCACCCATCGGGTGATACCGCCAGTGGAGGGCAAACCCGCGTCAGCATTGGGTTTGCGTCTGGCTCGGGGAGGACAACCGAGGAAAACAGGATGAATTCGATCTCACAAGAGACTCACGAACCCTTGCCTCAGCCGGGCTTGCAGAGCTTCCCCATGAGCACCCGCCAGGCCTGCTCGGCATCCGGGCCGGCAGCGGTGAAGACATCTTCCAGCAAGGCCATCTGGGTACCGGACAGCTCGGCTTCCAGGGCGGCACCGGCCTCGGTCAGGCTCAGAAGCTTGCTGCGCTTGTCATGGGTGCCGGCAGCGGTGCCCACCAGGCCGGCCTCCACCAGCTGGCGCAGGGGCCCGTTGAGGGCCTGCTTGCTGACGCCCAGCACACCCAGCAGGGCCGTGACCGTGGTGCCCGGGCTGCGGGCGACGAAATACAGGATGCGGTGATGCACTCGCCCCAGGCCGCGGGCTTCGAGGATGCGGTCGGGTGGGGCGGTAAAGGCGCGATAAGCGTGGAAGAACAGTTCGATGGCCTCACGCAGCCGGGCCTGGCGATTTAGGTCAATCATGTTGACTTTATTGTTGGATGGATGCACGATTTATATAGGTCAATATTATTGACTTTGTTTCCCTCACACAATCAGGAGAACCCCCATGTCGAACCGATCCACCGCCAGCCTTCCCCTCTCCCTTTCCGCCCGGGTGCACGACCTGCACCCGTCGCCGATCAGGGAGATCCTGGCGGTGGTCGACCGGCCCGGCATGATCTCCTTTGCCGGCGGGCTGCCGGCCGCCGAGACCTTTCCCGACTTCGGCCTGGCCGCCCCCGACTCGGCCCTGCAGTATGGCCCCACCGAGGGCGATCCCCGCCTGCGCGAGCGCATCGCCGACGAGCTCACCGCCCTCGGCCTGGACTGCGGCCCGGAGCGGGTGCTGGTGTTGTCGGGCTCCCAGCAGGGCATCGACCTGGTGGGCAAGCTCTTCATCGACCCGGGCACGCCGGTGGCGGTGGAGTCGCCCACCTACCTGGCGGCCCTGCAGGTGTTCCGCTTCTTCGGCGCGCGCTTTGCCCCCTTCACGCCGGAAACACTCGACGCGACGGGCTTTGGGCCCACCCGGCCGGCCTTCGCCTATGCCATCCCCACCTTCCAGAACCCCACCGGCCGCTGCTACACCGGTGCCGAGCGGGAAGCCCTGGCGAGGACCTGCGATGAGGCCGGGGTGCCCCTGTTCGAGGACGACCCCTACCGTGACCTGGTGTACGACGCCTGCGAGCACCGCCCGGTGGTTACCCACCTGCAGGGCAGCCCGTGGATCTACCAGGGCTCCTTCTCGAAGAGCCTGGCGCCGGGCCTGCGCCTGGGCTTCCTGGCTGCCTCGCCGGAGTTCTTCACCTACCTGGTGCGCCTCAAGCAGGCCGCCGACCTGCACAGCAACCGCCTCAGCCAGTGGCTGGTGCTGCAGCAGCTGGCCGCCCCCGGGCGCCCGGCGCGGATGGCCCGACTGGTGGACTTCTACCGCCACAAGCGTGATCTCTTCGCCGCCGCGCTGACGCGCCATTTTGGTGGCCTGGCGAGCTGGGAGACGCCGGCCGGCGGCCTGTTCTTCTGGATCCGGCTGCACCAGCCCATCGACACCCGGGCCCTGCTGCCGCTGGCCATCGAAGCGGGCGTGGCCTTCATGCCCGGTGAAGCCTTTTACCCCGACGATGCGGCCGCCACCGGCACCCTGCGCCTCAACTTCAGCCATGCCGACGAAGCCGACATCGACCGGGGCCTGGCGACCCTGGCCGGCCTGTGCGCCAGCCATATGGCCATGGGCTGACACCCCGCGCCCTCAGGCCTCCGGCCAGCCCACTGCGTCACGGCCGGACGCAATCGCCGCAACAATGGCGCGGCGGGCCCGGGCACGCCGCAGCAGGTTGCTCACCTCGCCCTCCCGGCCCAGCCATTCCAGGAAGCGGCGAAGGGCCAGCATCACCCCGCCGGCATCGACACACTGGGCCAGCAGTACGACCTGGGTCTGCATCACGTCCTCGGCCGCGAACACGCCGAACTCCGAGGCCACCGCCACCGCATTGCTGGTGCCGAGCAGGCGCAGGGCCTGGGATTCGGTCACGCCCCGGTGGCAGGCAAGCAGGTGGATAGGGCCGATGGCGTCCTCGGCCTCGAGCAGCCCGGCGCACAGATGGTCGGTATAGAAGGGCTGCCCGACCCGCTCCCGCGCGGCCGCCACGCCGAGGGCTGCGGGGATGGCGTCCACCCGCAGCAACAGGCGGGCCGGTGCCAGCCCCGGGGGCGCCAGGGTGTACAGCACGCCCTGCTCCGTGGGTACGCCATCAAGGGCATCCACGAGGGCTGAGCGCATGGCTGCAGCGCGGCCGGGCAGATCGAGCCGCGCCCAGTCGAGGGCTGCGCCCTGGTCTACACGGCGGCCGGTGGGGCGCGCACCGCGTTTGGCCAGCTCGACGAAGCGCTGCATCAGCAGGCGCAGCGCCACAGCGAACAAGCCGTCCCGGTCCTGCACCCGGGCATGGATCAGGCGCCGCCGGGTGACATAGGCCTGGAAAACCTCGTCCCGATCGGCTGAGGGTTCAATCAGGGGCTCCAGGGCAATCACCGATACCACGTCACGGCGCCGGGCCAGGGCCTCCTGCAATTCGGCGTGGCAGATCCCGATGCTGCTGTCGGCCTCGGCACTGCCCGCTTCCCCGGTGTACAGCACCAACACCACGTCGGCCCGGCTGATCTCGTCAAGGGAGCCTTCGAGGATGGTGCGCCCGGCCGGGGCCGGGTCGTCTTCATGGATCCACACTTCGAAGGGCTGATGCCCGCCAATGCGGATCCCCTCCACCTGAGCCTTGAGGGCCAGGCGCAGCTCGGTCAGGGTGGTATCGCCGAACACACGGGTGGCGGCGCGGCTGGAGAACATCACACGGAGACGGGGGATATCGGCCATCAGAGTTTCCTGGGCAGGCGGCGGAGGCGCCCACGATACCACTCCGTCATCCGCCGGTGACGGCCGATCCCCGCCGGCTAGGGCGGCGGCAGATCGATGCCCCGAGCCCCCAGCCAGGCCCGGTCCAGTTCCCACTTGACGCCCTTGATGCCGGGCTGGGCTTCGACGATGGCGCGCGCCTCGGACTGGCGCGCGGCGAGGGTCTGCTGGGCGTCCACGAAGGCCGGGTTGTTGGCGTTGCTCACGTCAATGTCGGGGTAGAGGACAGCGATC
Source organism: Zoogloea sp. (assembly GCF_044344315.1). GTDB lineage: Bacteria > Pseudomonadota > Gammaproteobacteria > Burkholderiales > Rhodocyclaceae > Zoogloea. Next base: position 16,721 of record NZ_JBIJDC010000052.1, read on the forward strand.
ACCCGCCGCGCCGGCACGTCGAAGTTGCGTGGCGTGCCCATCACGGCCATGCCGTCTTCCTGCACACGCAGCACCCGGAAGGGGTAGGGATAGGCTTTCAGTGCGGGGCTGGCGGTGGTTTCGAGGACAGCATTGAGCGCCCGTGCCCGGGAATCGGGCCGCTTGATGGCCCAGTCGGCCACGAACACCAGGGCCACGGCCACCAGGATCCACTGCCAGGTCTTGATCTGTTTGAAGCTCATGGGCGCTCACGCGAGAGTAAAGGAGAGGCGGCCGGATCGCGGAACCACACGCGCGCCGAGAAGGGATCGACGATGAGCGCGCCGCCGGCAAAGAAGGACGCCCCCAGCTGGGCCGCCGGCTGCGGCCAGGTGCCGATGCCACCACAGACCCGTGCCGCAGGCGGCGTGCGTTTGACGAAAAGAGTCACCCCGGCCTCGCTGCGCACCACCCGGCCCGACGGCCCGACGAAGCCCAGGGCCGTGCCCGGGGGCAGGCGCCAGGCATCCACCGGCTCGCTCACGCCAGGCTGGCAGGTGGTGAGCTGCAGGGCGATTTCCGGCCGCGGCTGAAGCCGGACACCGGCCAGGCGCAGGGCGTCAAAGAGGGCCACGTTGATATTTACCGACAGGGGCTGACTGCCGTCGTCATAGCCGGTATCGAGCTGGGCCACCGCCTCCACCGGACCGATGCGGATCGGCACCGCCGGCACGTTGGGGCAGGTCGGGCTGCCCGCCCGCGGGCAACTCAGGCGGCCCGCCCCATCGGCGTAATAGTCACGGGTGCTGAGAGCCGAAAAACCAGCTGCGGTCAGCGCCTCATCCGTGCAGAAGCGGCCCCGCTGGGCCCGGTGGAGGCGCCCCTCCGGGTAATCCAGGGTGTAGATGTGGGACGCCAGGAAATCCGTACCGATGATGCCCGCCTGGGGCACGCTGCCCAGCAGGCCGGTCGCCCCGCCAGCTGGCAGACGCACCCGCCCCCAGCTGCCGAAGAAGGTGAAATCATCGTAGGTATCGGCCAGCCCGGGCTGCGGGCGCGGCTTGAGTGGCCCGAAAAACGCATCCGGCACGATGGTGCTGAAGGTGGCGCCGAAATCCAGCACAAAGTAGCCCTGCCGCCCGGCAACCGTCACCAGGGCATAGGGCATCTGGCTTGAGACCACCAGGGGCTGGACCTCGCCGAGGCAGGCGGGCAAGGGCTCACTCCCATTGGTGGCCGAGGCGCCAGCCAGTGCACCCAGCGCAAGAACGCCAGCCAGGAAACGCCGAAACGTCCGTTTGATCTTCATTTCATACCCGGATAAGATCTGGGGCGGATTGTCATATTTTGTTTCCCACCCTTTCCGCCCCTCCCGAACGCCTCTCTCAGGCCGTGATCGCAAGGATGAAATCCCCTCGTTTTGCACCTGTCCTGCTCCTGATTCCGGCCCTCGCGGCGGCGGCGGATACCCCGCCCCGGGACGGCGCACCCCTTGAAAACCTACCCCTGGCCGGCTTTGTGGAGGTCACCAGCCTCGAGCAGCTGGGCAACCTAGTGGTGACGGATACCAAGCTGGAACAGTCAGCCGATACCGTAACCCAGCGCATTGTCGTCCTGCGCAGCGAGGAAATCGAGCATCTCCCCAGCCCAAACCGCAACCTGGCCGAGCTGATGCGCCACACCTCGGGGCAGTTCGTTAACGTGCTGTCGCGCAACGATGCCAACTGGGGCTCCTACGCCGGGCTGGGCCCCAAGTACAACAGCTACCTGCTCGACGGTCTGCCCATCGACGCCTTCGTGGACGCCATGAGCCTGGACAGCGCCGCCATCGAGCGCGTTGAGGTGCACAAGGGGCCGGCCTCGGTGCTGTATTCCAACTACCTGTCCATGGACTTCGTGGGCAACCAGACACCCCTGGCCGGCACCACCAATTTCGTCCTCAAGAACCGCATCGACGCGCCGCTGACCCGCGTCAGCGCCGGCGCCGGGGCCTGGGGCAGCTACCGCGGCAGCGCCTATACCCAGGGCAACGCCGGCCAGCTCGGCTACATCCTCAGCGCCGGCCACGAACGTGCCGACTACACGCCCTACGGCATGTCCGGCTCCTGGCTGCAGACCACCCAGTCGCCGCGCTACGAGAAGGACAAGTTCTTCCTCAAGCTCAACTACGCCCTCGACCGCCCGGACCACACCCTGTCCGTGTTCTACCAGCGCACCGCCCACCAGGGCAACATGGGCCGCCCGAACCGGGATTTCGAGCACCACTACGACACCCTCAACTTCGCCTACAACAACGCCTTCGCCACCGACTGGCACCTCCAGTTCAAGTACGGCGAACGACGCTACGACCGCAACTTCGCCAATGACGCCTACCCCGGCAGCCTGGCCCTGGTGAATAACGAGAACACCCGCCAGACCATCCGCCCCGCCGACCTGACCCTCAGCCACCGTCACGGCCAGGGCGCCCTGCTGACCCTCGGGGTGGACGCCCAGTGGGTCGATTACGAGACCGACGTGCGCGGCCCGGCGGGCAGCGTCTCGGCCGAAAACCGCGCCCAGGCCCGCTCCACCGGCTACTTCATCCAGGAAAAGATCCAGCTCGACCAGTGGATCCTGCGCGGCGGCCTCCGGCGCAACACCCTCGAACACGACTACGCTCGCCTCGGCGGCAACACGCCGACCACCCGCTCCGCCAGCTGGAGCAAGAACCTGTGGAGCCTGGGCACCCGCTACAACATGGCGCCCGGGCTGGCCTTCTACGCCAATGCGGGCTCCAGCTTCATGGCCCCGGCGGCCAAGCAGATCGGCGGCACCGTCTCCTCGCCGAGCACCAGCGGCGAGCTGCCCAACCCGGGCCTCAAGCCCGAGAGCGGCATCGGCCGCGACCTGGGCATGGCCTGGCAACCCAGCCGGGAGCTGGCCATCGACCTGCGCGGCTTTCTGAATACCCTCGGCGATGCCATCGTAACCAACATCGTCAGCGCCACCCCCTCCCAGGTCCGTTCAGAGAACGCCGGCAGCGCCCGCGCCCTGGGCTTCGAGCTGGATGCCCGCTACAGCCCGTCGGCCGCTCTGAGCCTGTTCGCCAACCTGACCCGCACCCACACCCGGGTCAAGGACCCGAGCAATGCCGACCACAACGGCACCGAGATCCCCTTCGCCCCGGCCGAGCTGGCCAATGCCGGCGTGTCCCTGCGCCTGCCCGGCGACATCCACGCGGTGGCCTACTACCACTGGGTCGGGCGCTACTACGACAGCACCTCCCGCGGCAGCCGCCAGGGTTTCGGCCACTTCGGTCTGGTCAACGCCCGCCTGTACAAGGATCTGATCCACAATGCGCGGCATGAAGTCCGCCTGACCCTGGACCTGAACAACCTCACCGACCGGCAATACCGCATGCCCTTCGATTTTCGCGATCCGGGCTTCAACGCCTTCGTCGGCGTGGATCTCCGCTACTGAGCGGCGCCATGCACCTGCACCGATGAAGCGCCGCGCGCCGCGCCCGCGCCCCCGCCTCCTGGTCCGCTGCGCACTCGCCGTGCTGGCAGCGGCCAGCCTGGTGCCGGCCCACGCCGCCCCTGGCGAGCTCGAGGCCAAGATCAAGGCCGCCTACGTCTTCCACATCATGAAGTTTGTCGACTGGCCCAGCCTGCCCACCGACGCCCTGCACCTGTGCGTGGCCGGCAACGACAGTGTCACCCTGCTGCTGGCCGACCTGGCCGGCAAGCAGGTCAAGGACCGCTCCCTGAAGATCGACAGTGACGGCAGCTTCGACCCGGCCCAGTGCCAGGTGCTCTACGTGGGCCGCCCTGATCGCCGCTGGCCCGAGCTGCAGGCCCGCCTGCGCGGCCAGGCCGTGCTGACGGTCAGCGACCAGGACGGCTTTGCCCGCGGCGGCGGCATCGTCGGGCTCTACCCGGAGGGCGGCAAGATCAAGCTCGAGATCAACCCCGATGCGGCCCGCAGTGCCAATCTGCGGATCAGCGCCAAGCTCCTCGAGCTGGCGCGGACCGTGCCCTGACCGCGAAACCCGACTCCCATGCGCGCACTGTTCGACGGCCTGCAAATCAAGACCAAGCTGGTGATGATCATCGTCATCACCAGCCTCGCGGCCCTGCTGATCCAGGCCGCCGGCTTCATCGTCTATGAGCGGATGCGGGTCAAGGACGAACTAGTGCGTGACCTCTCCTCCCTCGCCCGCATCGTTGCCGACCGCAGCACCGCCGCCCTGATCTTCAACGACGACAAGGTCGCCATCGAAACCCTGGGCGCCCTCAAGGTGAAGCGGCCGGTCACCGCCGCCTGCCTCTACGACGCCGAAGGCAAGGTGTTTGCCCGCTACGACAGCGGCGAGGAACGCCCCTTCGCCTTCCCGCCCCTGCGCAGCATCGAAAGCCGGGCCGACATCGAGGACGGCTACCTGAGCCTGAGCGAGCCCGTGATGGAAGGCGGCGTGCCCATCGGCACCGTATTTATCCGCGCCAGCCTGCGCGAGCTGGACCTGCTGTGGCGCAACTACCTGCTCTTCGCCGGCCTGATCGCGGCGGCCACCGCGGCCCTGACCCTTCTCGTGGCCACCCGCTGGCAGCGCATCGTCTCCGGCCCCATCGAACGCCTGACCCAGACCATGCAGACGATCTCCACCAGCAAGGACTACAGCGTCCGCGCCGGTGCCGAGAACCGGGACGAGATCGGCACTCTGGTAGCCGTCTTCAACGGCATGCTGGAGACCATTGAGGAACGCAACCACGCCCTGCTCACCACCAACCAGCGCCTGTCCGACAACGAAAGCGAACTCAAGGCCATCAACGAAGGCCTGGAGCAGCGTGTGGCCGAGCGCACCGCCGAACTGCAGGCCCTGTTTGATTCGGCCAGCGTCGGCATCGTGCTGCTGCGGGATGGCCTGATCGTGCGCAGCAACCGGCGCCTGGACGAGCTCTTCGGCTACGCCCCGGGCGAACAGCTGGGGCAACCGGCGCGCATCTGGCTGGTGGACCCCGCCGACGAACGGCTGGCCAGCACCGGCGACAGCGCCGAGCGCCTGGCCCACGGCGAAACCCTGCGCCACGACATCCCCGTGCGCGCCCGGGACGGCCGGCACTTCTGGGTGCGCCTGTCGCGGCGGGTGGTGGACCCGGCCGACCCGTCCCGCGGCATGGTCGGGGTGATCGAGGACATCACCGCCGAGCGCGACGCGCTGGAGGAGATGATCCGCGCCAAGACCCTGGCCGAGGAAGCCTCGCGCATGAAGTCGGACTTCCTGGCCACCATGAGCCACGAGATCCGCACGCCGATGAACGCCATCATCGGCATGCTCTACCTGGCCCTCAACGCCGAACTCAGCCCCAGCCTGCACAACTACCTGTCCAAGGCCCAGGGCGCCGCCCACTCCCTGCTCGGCATCATCAACGACATCCTCGACTTCTCGAAGATCGAGGCCGGCAAACTCGAGGTGGAGTCCATCGAGTTCGGCCTGGACAGCGTGCTTGAGCAGCTCAAGGACTCCATCAGCCTGCAGGCCGAGCAGAAGGGCATCGAGTTCCTGATCCGCTACGACGTGACCATTCCCCCGGTGCTGGTGGGCGACCCCCTGCGCTTGGGCCAGATCATGCTCAACTTGTGCAGCAACGCCACCAAGTTCACCGAGAAGGGTGAGGTGGAGCTGGCCTTCCACAGCCTGTCCAGCACCGACGACGAACTTATGCTGCATTTCTCGGTGCGCGACACCGGCATCGGTATGGCCCCGGAGCTGGTCCAGCGCCTGTTCCAGAAATTCACCCAGGCCGACCAGACCACCACCCGCCGCTTCGGTGGCACCGGGCTGGGACTGGCCATCAGCAAGCACCTGGCCGAGCTGATGGGCGGCCGCCTGTGGATCGAGGAGTCCTACCCCGGACGGGGCACCACCGTATGCTGCACCGTCCGCCTGCAGATCGCCCGGGACGCCCGCCCCGACGGGCACCAACTGGTTGAACAGGCCAGCCCCCTGCTGCGCGACATCCGCGTGCTGGTGGTGGACGACAACGAGGTATCCCGGGAAATCCTCGCCGAGATGCTGCGCTTCTTCCACCTGGACGTGGCCGTCGCCTCCAACGGCGCCAGCGCCATGGGCATGCTCCAGGAGACCGGCAAGCGCCCCTTCGACATCGTCCTGATGGACTGGCGCATGCCCCCCATGAACGGCGACGAGGTGACCCGGCGCATCCACGCCAACCCGGCCATCCAGCCCAAACCGAAGGTCGTCATGGTCACCGCCTACGGCCGCGAGGACGTGATCCGTGCCGCCGAGCAGGCCGGCGTGGCGGGCTTCCTGGTGAAGCCCGTGTCCCCCTCCATCCTCCTCGACACCCTGCTCACCAGCCTGGGGCGCGGCCGCCTCTTCGAGGAACAGTCCGGCGACGCGCCGCGCGATGGCATCTGCGACTTCCACGGCGCCCGCCTGCTGCTGGTGGAGGACAACGAGATCAACCGTGAATTCGCCACCGAACTCCTGCGCCGCATGAACACCCAGGTGGACTGCGCCGAGAACGGTCAGGAGGCCCTGGCCCTGGTCCAGGCACGCAACTACGACGCGGTGCTGATGGACATCCACATGCCGGTGATGGACGGCCTGGAGGCCAGCCGGCGCATCCGCGCCCTTGGCGAGCGGGCCGGTGGCGAACGCTTCCGCGTGCTGCCCATCATCGCCATGACCGCCCTGGCCATGGCCCGGGACGAGCAGCAGAGCCTGGCCGCCGGCATGAACGACCACATCACCAAGCCGGTCTCGCCCGAGCGTCTGCAGGCCGCCCTGGCCCGCTGGCTGCACATGCCCCTCGACCCCGCCGCCCCGGGCCGCCTGGAGGCCGCCCTGCCAGACGACCTGCGCCGCCTGGAGAGCCTGGACAGTACCCAGGGCGTGCGCCGCATCGGTGGCGACAGCGAGGCCTACCGCAAGCAACTGCGGCGCTTCCGGACGCGCTACGAAGACGCTCCGGCCCGGCTCACCGCCATGATTGCCGAAGGCGCCCTGCAGCGGGCCGAGGAGTACTGCCACGCCCTCAAGGGCGTGTGTGGCAATATCGGTGCCGATGCGCTGTTTGCCTGCATCACCGACATCGATACCCAGCTCAAGCAGAGCAGCCCGCCCGACGCCGACAGCCTGGCCCGCATGGGTGCCCTGCTGAAGCAGGTGATGGACGACATCGACAGCCTGGCGCCCCCCCAGGGCATGGCGCCGGGCAGCACCGCGCTGCTCAGCGACAGCGAGATCGCCGCGCGGGTGAGCCGCCTGCAGGCGCTGCTGGAGACCGACCTGGGCGCCGCCCAGGCCACCCTGGCCGAGCTGCGCAGCGGCGTCACCGACAGCCTGCTGCAAACCCTGATCCGGGACGTGGCCGAGAAAATCGATCTGTTCGAGATCGACGAAGCCCTGGCCCTGCTGAATGACCTGAACACGCAACTGGTCGGACGAACATGAGCGACACCCCTACACCGGACAAGGCCAAGCCACGGATCCTCGTCGTCGACGACGTCAGCGAGAACCTGCACATCCTGGTCGGCATCCTGCGCAACGACTTCGCGGTGATTGTCGCCACCAATGGGCCCAAGGCCCTGGAGCTGGCCAGCCGACAGCCGGCCCCCGACCTGATCCTGCTCGACATCCGCATGCCCGGCATGGACGGCTACGAGGTGCTGCACCGGCTCAAGTCCGACCCGGCCACCGCCGACATCCCGGTGATCTTCGTCACCGCCCTGGCCGAGACCGCCGACGAGGCCGTCGGCCTGCGCCTGGGTGCCGCCGACTACGTGACCAAGCCCATCAACCCCGAGCTGCTGCTGCTGCGCGTCAGCAACCAGCTCGAACTACGCCGCCACCGCCGGCGTAGCGCCGTCGGGCAGGGTGCCGAAGCTCTGCTGCGCCAGGACAAGCCGGCCCTGCTGCTGGTGGATGACATCCCCGAGAACCTCCATGGCCTGGCCACCGCCCTGCAGGACGACTACCGCATCATGGTGGCCGCCAACGGCCCCAAGGCCCTGGAGCTGGTGACCGGCGCCCACCCCCCCGACCTGGTGCTGCTGGACATCATCATGCCGGAGATGGACGGCTACGAAGTGTGCCGGCGCATCAAGGCCAGCCCGGAAGGCAGCCGCATCCCGGTCATCTTCGTCACCGTGGTAGACAGCGTGGTGGACAAGGTGCAGGGCTTCTCCATCGGCGCCGCCGACTACATCACCAAGCCCTTTGACATCGACGAGGTGCGTGCCCGGGTGCGCACCCACCTGGACCTCAGCCGCCTGCAGCGCTCCCTCGAAGACCTGGTGGACCAGCGCATGGCCTCGGTGCAGGAAGCCAACGAAGCCCTCGCCGAAAGCAAGGAGAAGTACCGCATCCTTGCCGAATACTCCCCCAACTGGGAATACTGGGTCGACCCCCACGGTTTCTACCTCTACATCTCCCCGGCATGCCTGGAAGTGTCGGGCTACGGCCCGGTGGACTTCATCGGCGATCCGGACCTGATGCGCAAGATCATCCACCCGGATGACCTCCCCATCTGGCTCGACCACGACGAAAAGGTGGTCACCCCTGGCGGCCATCGCCTCACCCCCTTCCGCATCCGCGCCCGGGACGGCTCGGAGCGCTGGATCGAGCACGTATGCCAGCCGGTGATCGACGTGCGCGGGCGCTTCCTGGGCACCCGTGGCACCAACCGGGACGTCACCGAACGGGTGATGGCCGAGGAGCAGCTCCACCTGGCCGCCACCGTCTTCGCCAACACCTCGGAAGCGGTGATGATCACTGACGCCGACAACCGCGTGCTGACCATCAACCCGGCCTTCAGCGAGATCACCGGCTATGTGCACGACGACATGGCCGGCCAGGGTCCGCACCTGCTCCAGTGCAATCCCCTCGACGACGACACCTACCGCAACATGTGGGCGTCCGTGGAAGCCAGCGGCCGCTGGCAGGGCGAGGTGTGCAGCCGGCGGGCCGACGGCAGCGACTTCATCGCCTGGATCACCATCAGCACCGTGTTCCGCGACGACGGCGCGGTGCACCGGCGCGTCATCCTGTTCTCTGACATCACCGAGAAGAAGCGTGCCGACAACCTGATCTGGACCCAGGCCAACTACGACCACCTCACCCAGCTGCCCAACCGGCGCCTCTTCAACGACCGCCTGGAGCGGGAGATCAAGAAGGCCCAGCGCGACGAAACCGTGATCGGCCTGCTCTTCATCGACCTGGACCGTTTCAAGGAGGTGAACGAAACCCAGGGCCACGAAACCGGCGACCTGCTCCTCGTCGAAGCCGCCAGCCGCATTCGCCAGAGCGTGCGCGACTACGACACAGTAGCGCGCCTGGGCGGCGACGAGTTCATGGTGATCCTGTCGGAGCTGCAGGGCGGCACCGACATCGGGCGCATCGCCCAGGACGTCATCGAACGCCTCTCCGCCCCCTTCGCCCTCAACGGCAACGAACACTTCGTCTCGGCCAGCATCGGCATCGCCCTCTACCCCGCCGACGGCACCGGCATCAGCGAGCTCATCAAGCACGCCGACCAGGCCATGTACCTGGCCAAGGACGCCGGCCGCGCCTGCTTCCGCTTCTTCACCCGGGCCCTGCAGGAGAGCGCCGAGCAGCGCGTGCGCCTGGCCGGTGAACTGCGGCGGGCCCTGGAGGCCGGGCAGATGGAGGTGTACTACCAGCCCATCGTGGCCCTCGACAGCGGCCGCATCATCAAGGCCGAAGCCCTGCTCCGCTGGAAGCACGCCACCCAGGGCTTCGTCAGCCCGGCCACCTTCATCCCCATCGCCGAAGACACCGGCATCATCCACGAGCTGGGTGAGTGGGTGTTCGAGCAGGTGCTCGCCCAGACCCTGCGCTGGCGCAGCACCCTCGGCCCCGACTTTCAGGTCAGCATCAACATCTCGCCGGTGCAGTTCAATTCCGGCGAGCAGACCTTCCGGCGCTGGATCGACAGTCTGCAGGCCGCCGGACTGCCCGGCAGCAACCTGGTCATCGAGATCACCGAAGGCCTGCTGATGGGCACCGACCCGGGCATCCGCGATGCCCTGCTGCGCTTCCGCGACGCCGGCATCGGCGTGGCCATCGACGATTTCGGCACCGGCTACTCGTCCCTCTCCTACCTCAAGAAGTTCGATATCGACATCCTCAAGATCGACCAGTCCTTCACCCGCAACCTGGCCCCAGAAGGCGCCGACTTCGCCCTGTGCGAAGCCATCGTCGTGATGGCCCACAAGCTCGGCCTGAAGGTAGTGGCCGAAGGGGTCGAGACCGAACTGCAGCGCGACCTGCTGCGCCAGATCAGCTGCGACTACGCCCAGGGTTTCCTGTTCTCCCGGGCAGTGCCGGCAAGCGAATTTGAAACCCTGCGCCCGGACAGCGGTCCGAGCGAGCATCACAGCCTCCCGGAAAGCCTTTCATGAGCGACACCCCCAACCTCGCCGACCTGCGCAAATCCTACGAGCGCGGCAGCCTCGACGTGGACGACGTGGCCACCGACCCGCTGAGCCAGTTCGGCGCCTGGCTTAGCGAAGCCCTGGCCCAGCAGCTCCCCGAACCCAATGCCATGACTGTCGCCACCGTCGGCCCCGATGGCCGCCCGTCCACGCGGGTCGTGCTGATCAAGGGCTACGACGCCCGCGGCATCGTCTGGTACACCAACTACGCCAGCCGCAAGGGCCACGAACTCGACGCCCACCCCTTCGCCGCACTGCAGTTCCACTGGGTCGAGCTGGAGCGGGTGGTGCGCATCGAAGGCCGGGTGGAGAAGGTCTCGGCCGAGGAATCCGACACCTATTTCGCCAGTCGCCCCCTCACCCACCGCATCGGCGCCTGGGCCTCCGAACAGAGCCAGGCCATCCCCGGCCGCGGCACCATCGTCGCCCGCGCGGCCGAGTACGGCCTGCGCTTCGGCCTCAACCCGCCCAGGCCCCCCCACTGGGGCGGCTACCGGCTGGTCCCCGACTACTGGGAGTTCTGGCAGGGGCGCAGCTCACGGCTGCACGACCGCATCACCTACCGGCTCGCCGACGACGGCAGCTGGACGCGGCAACGCCTGGCGCCCTGACTCGGGGAGGCGGACGGGCCGGCTTCATTGGTACAATCCGCCCCCGCGTCGCCCCTCCCACCGGCCTCCATGCCGGTAGCAAGCCTTCCACTGCACCGTGCACGCTTCGTTGGGCGCCGGCCAATCCCCCCGGAAAGGCGAATTTGCGCATTCTTCAAAGGCTTTCAGTGCCGTTTCATTACGTTTTTGCTCCCACCCTCATTGCCCCTGCCCTCATTGCAATCGCCGGCTTCGGCCTGGCGCCTGCCGTGCCCGCCCAGGCGGCAGAGCTGCCCGCCGCAACGGTGGCCATCCTGGCCGGAGGTTGTGTGAACTGCCACGGCCCGGATGGTCGTTCCCCCGGCGCCATCCCGAGCATCCGCGGACTGGATGAGGAACACCTCCGCACCCGCCTGACAGCCTTCCGTGACGGCCGCGATGCCCCGGGCAGCGTCATGACGCGCCTGATGAAAGGCTACGACGCCGAGCAGATCAAGGCCCTGGCGAAGTGGTTTGCGCAGGGCGAAACGCAATGACGGGGGTGTCGCGCCGGCAGATGCTGGGTGGCCTGGCTGCGGGTGGGGCGAGCCTTGCGCTGCCCGCCATCGTGCGGGCGGGGGCCGGGTCGGCCCGGGTGGTGATCGTCGGCGGTGGCTTTGGCGGGGCCACGGCGGCCCGCTACCTGAAACGGCATGCGCCGCAGCTGCAGGTCACGTTGATCGAGCCCGCCCCGCGCTTTCATACCTGCCCCTTCTCGAACCTCTACCTGGCCGGCCTGCGCAGCTGGGACAGCCTCGGCCACGGCTTCGAGGGCCTGCGCGGCGCAGGGATCGAGGTCATCCA
>NZ_JBIJDC010000053.1:0-28567 GCF_044344315.1 Zoogloea sp.
GCGCGCTCAGGCACTGCGCCGCAGCCGCCATTGGCCAGTACACGGTGATGAGCTGATCGCCCTGGCGTAGTTCGATGCGGATGTCGGCGCTCGGCGCGTTCAGTGCCAGAGGAACAAAACCTGGAGACACTGAGGCCCCCTGCGCCTGGGGCGATGGCGCACTCATGGCGGGCAAGGATGCAGCCCGAGTTGCGCTCTTATGAGCCGGATCGCTCTCGAGTACCCAGCGCCGAACGAGGTTGGCATTGAGGCCGTTGGCCAGCGCAACCACAGCCGTTGTTGAAACGCCGGGTGCCTTGCACGCGGCCACGATCTCTGCCTTAAAGGTGTCGCTGTACCGACCACGACGCCGACCGGCGGTGGGAAGATTGATTGTTGAAGCGTCCATGTGTCCTCCAGAAGATGGTGTTGGAGGACATGATCGTCAGGGGATTACGAGCGACTGAGAAGATGACTTGGCTGGACGCTTACGACACTTACGCCATGCCTACAAGCTGTTCCTCACATGCTTGTTGCTGAGCCAGGCATCCTTCCCTCGTTTGGCCCCAGCCTGCATTGGATGCAAGACCTGCGCGATAGCGTCGGTAACATCTGATATCCCCGTGATTCAGGGCAACGGGTACCGGGCGGGGCAGAGCTGACACTTCTCACGCGGCTAAACCATGACGCACAGATTCTCGCCATGCCCCGGGTCACGGCGTGAAAATGCTCTTGAGGCTGCTGTCGATCTGTCTTTTCTCCAAGTACCCACTTGAGTTTGTATCACTGCTCGCGGCCTTACGCATCTCAGCAGTCCCGCCACCCTTTTTCGGGGATTGTCCAGCACCTAAGGTATCACTTTAGACCAGCAAGCCTTCAACTGGTCAGCATCCTTGCTGCTGACCTTGGCATGGAACTCGGTACGGGTTGGTCTGGTGGGGACTTGTTCGATGGGTTCCGCCTTGCCGGGCGCACTCAAACAGCACGTCGGCATTCGCCTGCGGGGCTCGCTCCCCGATGACCACAACAGACTCCAGCACGCCCACGATGCCGTGTGGGCGCACTCGGGGAAAAATGGCAAACATCGAAACTCCCATAGAGGTCAGCACTCAGGCCATCTGCCCAATGGCCTTGCGAAAGCGCGCGAGGGATAGCGTGAAGAGCACCGCACCAATCACCAGCAGGTAGGCGAACGGCTTCCATACCAGATCGAGCCCTGCTCCGCGGTAAAGGATGGCCTGGCTCAATTCAATAAAGTGTGTGGTGGGCGCGAGCAGCATCAGGCTCTGCACCAGTTCCGGCATGCTCTCCCGCGGGGTGAGGCTGCCGGAGAGGATCTGCAGCGGCATCAGTGTCAGCATGAGCAGCAAGCCGAACTGAGGCATGCTGCGCGCCAGCGTTGCCATGAAGATACCCATCGAGGTTGTGGCGAACAGGTGCAAGGCGGTTCCGACCAGAAACAGCATTACGGAACCTTCAATCGGGACATGCAGCGCACCGCGGATCACCAGGTTCAGCGACAGGGCCGCCGCTACGAGCACCACCAGCCCGCAGGCCCAGACCTTGGCGAACATGATCTCGGTCGGCGTTATCGGCATCACCAGCAGGTGCTCGACGGTGCCATGCTCCCGCTCTCGGATCAACGCTGCGCCAGTGAGAATGATCGACAGCATCGTCACGTTGTTCACCACCTCCATCAGCCCGCCGAACCAGGACTGCTCCAGCGCCGGATTGAAGCGCGCGCGCAGGGCCAGATCCACCGGCGGAACAGTGCTGCCCCGGTAACGCTGGACGAACTCATTCACCTCTCCCATCACAATCTGCTGCACATAGGCATTGCCGCTGAAAGCCTGACTCATGCGGGTGGCGTCCACGTTGAGCTGGATCCTGGGCGAGCGACCGGCCAGCACGTCGCGCTGGAAATTCGGCGGAATATCCAGCACGAAGGTATAGCGGCCGGCATCGAGCCCCGGGTCCACCTCGTTCAGGTTGAGGTGTGCCGGCTGCGTAAAGCGCGGTGGGTAGAAGGCCGACGCTATCCGTGCCGACAGGGCCGAAGCGTCCTCGTCGACGATGGCGATCGGCGCGTTGTGCAGCGTCTCCGGCATCGTGGTGGCGGCCATGTAGATGGCTACGGTGAAGGTCCAGGCGATCAGGAAGATCATCATCGGATCGCGGCGCAAGCTCCACAGCTCTTTGACGCCCAGGCGATAGATGTTCATCAAGTGATGACGCACGTCAGGCCTCCTGTTTCTTCAGCAGCACCACCGATACCCCGAGGATCACCGGCACGGCGATCAGCAGCGGCCAGAACGCACTGTGCAGATCCGCAAAGCCCAGCGCCTTGCTGAACACGCCGCGGCTGATCATGAACATGTGGCTGGCTGGATAGATGTCGCCGAGCAGGCGGCCACCGCCTTCCAACGACGACACCGGATTGATCAGGCCGGCAAACTGTATTGCCGGAAGCATGGTGCCGAGCATGGCCAGGAACATCGCGGCAATCTGGCTGCGCGTGACGGTCGAGGCCAGCAGGCCCATTCCGGTCGCACTCAGGCTGAACAGGAAAGCGCCGGCCAGCAAGGTCGGAAAGCTCCCGGTCACCGGCACGTCAAATACAGTCACAGCCAGCAGGCACATCAGCAGAAAGTTGAGCATCGCCAGCACCAGATAGGGCGCCTGCTTGCCAAGCAGAAACTCGATGCGGGTGATCGGCGTGACATACAGATTGATGATCGACCCCAGTTCCTTCTCGCGCACGACGGCCAGCGCGGTCAGCATGGCGGGCAACATCAGCAGCAGCAGTGGGATCACCGCAGGCACCATGGCCGGCAGACTCTTCACGTCAGGATTGTAGCGGTAGCGTGTCTCGATACTTGCCGCGCCCGGGCTCATCTGCCCTCCCCGCTCGTGCACCTGTTCGAGCAACCACAACTGATGCATGCCCTGCACGTAGCCGCTCACCGTTTCGGCGCGCTGCGGCATCGCGCCGTCGATCCACGCGCCAATCTGCACGGCCCCTCCGCGCGCCACATCCCGCGCGAAACCGGGCGGGATTTCGAGCGCCAGCGACAGCTCGCCACTGCGCATGCGCCGGTCGAGATCGGCGTAGTCGGCAAGCGGTGGGCGCTCGCTGAAATAGCGGGAGCCAGCCAGGGTGAGAGCATAATTACGGCTCAGTGCGGTCTGGTCACGGTCGAGCACAGCAAAGCGTAGGTCTTCCACGTCCATGCTGATCCCGAAGCCCATCACGAACATCAGCAGCAGCGAGCCGACCAGTGCCATGGTGGCACGCACCGGGTCGCGCTGCAGCTCCAGGCTTTCACGCCACACATAACTGTAGATGCGGCCCAGACTCTGATGAAATCGGCGCCCTCGAGCCGGCTTGGTGTGCGGTGTAACGCGGTTTTCTGCCGGCGCTGTGCGCTCTTCTGCAGCGCCCCCAACCGCGCGGTCCGCTTCGATCAGGTAGTCGATGAAGGCGTCTTCCAGCGTGGCCTTGCCACGTCGGGCGATCAATGCAGCCGGCGTGTCACTGTCGAGCACCCGGCCGGCATGCATCATCGACATGCGGTCACAACGCGCGGCCTCGTTCATGAAGTGCGTCGAGATGAAGATGGTCACCTTGTCGCGCCGCGCCAACTCGATCATCAGGCGCCAGAAATTGTCCCGGGCGATAGGGTCGACGCCGGAAGTCGGTTCATCGAGGATCAGCAGCTCGGGCTTGTGCACCATCGCCACTGCCAGTGACAGGCGCTGGCGCATCCCCAGCGGCAAGCTCTCGGGCAAAGTGTCGAGCACATCGGCCAGGCCAAAACGCCTGACCATCTCATCCACCCGCGCCGGCACTTCGGGGGCCGGCACATGGAAGAGGCGTGCGTGCAGCACCAGGTTCTGGCGCACGCTCAGCTCGCCATACAGCGAGAAGGCCTGCGACATATAGCCCACGCGCCGCCGCGTCGCCATGTCCTTGGGGTCAACGGGCCTGCCGAACAGCCACGCGTCGCCCTCGGTAGCGGCGAGCAGGCCGGTGAGCATCTTCATTGTGGTGGATTTGCCGCAGCCATTGGAGCCCAGGAAGCCGAAGATCTCGCCCCGCCGGATGCGGAAATCCACGTGATCCACCGCCACAAAATCACCGAAGCGCATCGTCAAACCCCGCGCTTCGATGGCGATATCGGCCTCGCCGGAATCCTCCAGCGGCGGAATTTCAACCGCCGCATGGCCACGCCGCTTTTCCTCCGGCAAGAGCGCAATGAAGGCCGCCTCGAGCGTCGCGGCGCCGGCACGGGCCATGAGTTCCTGCGGCGTGCCGGTCGCCAGCACCCGGCCGTCGTCCATGGCCACCAGCCAGTCAAAACGCTGGGCCTCGTCCATGTAGGCGGTCGCAACGATCACGCTCATGCCCGGGCGGCTCCGGCGAATGCGTGCAATCAAATCCCAGAACTGGACGCGGGCCAGCGGATCGACACCGGTGGTCGGCTCGTCGAGAATCAGCAAATCCGGGTCGTGGATCAGCGCACAGCACAAACCCAGCTTCTGCTTCATGCCCCCCGAGAGCTTACCCGATGGGCGATCGAGAAACGGGAACAGCCCGGTGCTGCGGGTCAGCGTATCGATGCGCCGGCGCCGCTCGGCCGTGCCGTGGCCAAACAGGCGGGCAAAGAACTGCAGGTTTTCTTCCACCGACAAGGTCGGGTAAAGGTTCTTGCCCAGTCCCTGGGGCATGTAGGCGATGCGCGGGCAGACGAGATCCCGGTGACGCTTGCTGCCCATGTCCCCACCCAGCGCCTCAACTTGGCCCTGCTGCACGGCCCGGGCGCCGGCGACCAGGGCCAGCAGGCTCGACTTGCCGACACCATCAGGACCGATCAGGCCGACCATGCAGCCGGCCGGTACGTCCACTGTCACCCCATCGAGGGCGGCCGTCCTGCCATAGCGCAGGTGCACGCCTGCCAGACGGACCACCGGCACAGCGGAGGTCATGGCGTGACCTTCTTCTCCAGCGGCAGCGGCCACGCCGCCTGCGGATCGATCTTCACCCAGGCCACACCCGGCAAGCCCGTCTTGACCTGCTGCAGGTGTTTCATCAGCAGCTCGCGATCAATCTGCGCCTTGACGCGGAACATCAGTTTCTGGCGCTCGCTGACCGTTTCCACCGTCTTTGGGGTGAACTGGGCGGTGCTGGAGACAAACGAAACCCTGGCCGGAATCACGAACTGTGGTGCGGCATCAAGCACGATGCGCACCTCGCTGCCCAGCGCTACTTTGCCAACCACGGTTTCGGGCAGAAAGAAGCTCATGTAAACCTCGGTGAGATCCACCAGGTTGAGAAGCTTGCCGCCGGCGCCCAGCACTTCGCCCGGCTGGGCGACCCGGTATTGCACCCGGCCGGCGCGCGGCGCCTTGAGCAAACTGTCGGCGAGGTCGGCATCGACGCGTGCAACGCTCGCCTTGGCCGCCGCCACGCTGGATTGGGCACCGGTAACCTGGGTACGCGCGGCAGTGATGGCCGCCCGCGCGGCCGCCACCTGGGCCTTGGTGGCCACCACCGCGGCCTGGGCACTGCGGGCCTTGGCGCGGTCATCGTCCAGCTCTTGCCCCGACGACGCCCCCTCTTGGGCCAGTGTTTCGGAACGCACCAGGCGACGCTGCGCCGCATCAAGCTCGCTTTCACGCTGCACCACCAGCGCCTGAGCCGCCTGATGATCGCTATCGCGCAAGGCCACCTGCGCCTCGGCCCCGGCCACCGCCTGCAAGGCCTGCTGGTAGCGGGCTACTGCCTCGTCTCGCTGGGCCTGCAAGCTGTCGATCTGCATGCGGGCAAGCGGCTGACCGGCGCTAACGAAGTCGCCTTCACGCACCAGGATGTCCTCGACCCGACCGGCCAGCCTGGTGGCTACATCGACCTCGGTCGCCTCGATGCGGCCATTGCCGCTGGCCAGTCCCTCATTCGGCCCGTGGTTGCGCAGTGCGCTCCAGGCGTAGTAGCCCAGCGCTACGGCAGCTACCAGAGCAAGGGCGGGAATAAATTTCCTGACAGTGGGGTTCATGGTCTTGCCTGCGTCTCGTTCGTTAAATCGGTACAGACGCCGGGCGCGCCACCGCCGAGCGCCGAATACAGCACCACTTGCGCACTCAGCAACGCCCGTCGCGTCTGCACCACCTGCTGCTCGACGGCCAGCAACTCGCGCTCGGCATCGAGCACTTCCAGGTAGCGCGCTGCGCCACTGTCGTAACGCAGCTTGGCCAGCCGCGCCCGCTCGGTCTGCACCGCAAGGCTGGAGCTCAGCATATGTACCTGCTCGCCGAGCCAGTGGCGCGCCGCCAGGGCATCGGCCACATCGCGGAAAGCCGCCTGGATGACCTGCTGATAACGCACCACAGCTTGTTCGCGCCGCACCCGGGCCAGATCGAGGGCCGCCTCGCGACGTCCGCCATCGAAAATCGGCAAGGAGACACTCGGCGCGAAGGTCCACGCGGCACTGCCATTGCGGAAAAGTCCGTCCAGTTCGGCGCTGGCGGTGCCGAAAGACCCCGTCAATGCAATACGCGGAAAGAACGCCGCCCGCGCAGCACCAATATTGGCGCTCGCGGCTTTCAGGCTGTGTTCGGCAGCCACGATGTCGGGTCGAGCAGTGAGCAGATCGGATGGAAGACCCGGCGCCAGTGCACGAAAGGTGGCGTTCTCATCGAGATGCTCGGCCGTCCGCAGCTGACCGGCATCCATGCCAGTCACCAGGGCCAGGGAGTTAGCCTGTGCGGCCCGCGCCTGTTCAAGCTGGGCCAGCAGCGTGGCGGCTTGCTGCCACAAGACTTCCACCTGCGTCAGCTCCAGCTTCGAGGTTGCGCCGAGCGCCACCCTGCGCCGAAAAATGCGCAGCGATTCGGCGCGGCTGGCAACCGTGCGGCGGGTCAGGGCAAGGCGCTCGTCGAGTTCGCTCAAGCCCAGGTAAGCGTTACTCACTTGGGCGATGAGGCTCAGGGTGCTTGCCGCGTGCGCGGCGTCGGTGGCCAGATAACTTTCGAGGGCGGCAGTCTCCAGGCTACGGACACGACCCCAGAAATCTGCCTCCCAGCTGTTGAAACCGACGCCCAACTGGAACTGGCTGCCGATAACCCGCTCTCCACTGGCGCTCAGGTCGGCGGGAACCCGCGCACGCGCCGCATCCAGGCCCATGGACACGGCCGGAAAACGTTCCGCGCGCTGGATACCATAAGCCGCGCGCGCCTCTTCGACGCGAAGCAGCGCACCGCGCAAGTCCCGGTTGTTGACCAGGGCCTGGTCGACCAGGGTTAGCAGGCGGGAATCGGTGAAGTAAACGCGCCAGCAGATCTCCGCTGCTGTTGTCATACTGATCGCGGCACCTGCATCGGGATAGGTTGCAGGCACCGGCAGCGGCGGCCGCTCGTGGGGTGGTGCCAGGCTTGCACAGCCGGCCAGCAAAACGGAGACCGCCAGCGGTAAAGCCCGCCGTAACCGGGGAAACATCGCTGTACTTGGCATTTTCAGCAAAACGCACGGAAGCCGCCGCCCACGACTGCCGAAACAAAATCAGGGTCAATCCGCTTTCAGGGCGGGGACTGCGGACCATTACCGACCAACCGGTCGTTAGTATATTCTCATGCCAGACTCCGGCGTGAAGATCTCGCTTCGGTTATCTTACGCACCCCTCAAGCCCCCATCGGGCGCCATCCCATGCCTAAATCCGACAAACCGGCTGACGAAACAGAAACACGCCCTCCACGCCAACGCCTGTCGCCGGACACCCGCATCCCGCTGATTCTCGACGCGGCGCTGGTCGAATTTTCGGCGCGTGGTTACAACGCCACCCGCATCGACGACATCGCGGCGCGGGCCGGCCTGTCCAAGGGAGGGCTCTACGCGCACTTTTCCGGCAAGGACAAGGTTTTCGAGGCCCTGCTCAAACGCTCGCTGGTGGCCCCGGTGCTGGAGATCGAGTCGCTCCTCGACCACTCGGCCGGCATGCGTACCCTCATCGAACACCTCGTCGATCTCCTTCATGCGCAACTGGCCGATCCCGCGGTGCGGTCCACCGCGCGCCTGCTGTTCTCCGAAGGCCATCGTCTTCCCGATGTGGTAGCGCTGTGGCGCCAAAACACCCTCGATGCCATGCACTTTCAGCTCGGTGTGCTGCTGCGCCGCTGTGTCGCCCAGGGCTTGTGCAAAGACAGTACGGTGGTCAGGCATCCATGGCTGATCCTCTCGCCGGTCGCCCATACGCTTATCCAGCAGCTGGCCTTCGGCACACTGCCGCCCAAGGAGCTTCGGCAAGCCAGGGACGCCCACGTAGACATGCTCTGTGAGCTGCTCCTTATGACGTGAAGACCGGGAGCCCTCAAGAACCACCACAAAAAAGAACACTTATCTGATAAGTGTTCTTTTTTTACGTGCTAAAGAAGAATTTATACCGCTTTTTCTCTCTCTTCGTAAATTCATAGCCAGTTGACCTAGGTCAAATCAACCATCCTGGCCGAATGGGACACTTTATTTAAGTTAAACATTTTTCTTAAAAGTGTTTACTTTTAAGCAGTGTAATCCCAAAGGAGGAAAAGGCAATGCAGAAGAATTCACAGCGCACGCTGGCCGACGGGACCCGTATTTCAGATCTGATCAATCTGGAAACCCGAGAGGTCGCCATGCGGACCCTGTCGGACCCGGAGCTGTATGAACTGGAAATGGAGCGGATCTTCGCCAAGACCTGGGTCTTCCTGGGTCACGAGACCGAGATACCCAAGTCTGGCGATTTCATGGTGCGCGACCTGGGTTCGGATTCCGTGCTGGTGACGCGGGACAAAGACGGCATCAACGTTTCGCTGAACGTCTGTCCGCACCGAGGCATGAAAATTTCGACCCTCGACTGCGGCAACACCCAGGCCCACGTGTGTATCTACCACGGCTGGGCCTTCAAGCCGAACGGCGACTTCATCGGCGCGCCCGTCGAGAAGGAATCCATGCACGGCAAGCTGCTGACCAAGGAGCAACTCGGCCTCAAGAAGGCTCGCGTAACCATCTATGGCGGCCTGATCTTTGCCACCTGGAACATCGACGGCCCGAGCTTCGACGAGTTCCTGGGTGATGCCAAGTGGTACTTCGACACGCTGTGGTGCCGCACCGACAAGGGCATGGAAGTACTCGGCCCCCCGCAGCGCTTCACCATCCGCGCCAACTGGAAAACCGCCTGCGAGCAGTCGGCCTCGGATGGCTTTCATGTGCTCACCCTGCACCGCTGGCTGTCTGAAGTCGGCCCCTACCGCAAGCCGGGTAGCGAAGGCGGCGGCGGCGACCTGACCCCGGAGATGTACGGCTCCGAGGTGTACACCGCCCACGCCCACACCATGCGCTGCATCGAACTGGACAGGAAGATCCGCCGCCTCACCGGCAAGGACCCGTCCGAGCTGTCGGTCAAGGAAAAGCTCGAAGCCCTGCCGCCGCCGGGTGTCACCCAGGAAATGATTCCGGAACTGCTGCGCAACCTGAGTGAAGATCAGTTGAAGGTCATCACCTGGCGTCCGCCGCAGGTCGGCAACTTTTTCCCCAACGGCCTGTTCGAGTTTGTTTACATCCCGACCCCCGATGGCGTGATCGGCGTGATGGCGCTGCATGCCTACGTGCCCAAGGGCCCGGACAAGCTGGAATTCGTTAACTGGATTCTCGCCGAGAAGGACACCCCGCCGGAACTCAAGGCCACCATGCTGCGCCTCGGTGTGCAGCTGCTGGGCACATCCGGGATGGTTGAGCAGGACGACTCGGACACCTGGCCGCACCAGACCCTTGCCGCCAAGGGTGCGGTCAGCAAGCACATTACCCTCAAGTACCAAGCCATGTACGAGACCGGCAAGCCCGAAGGCTGGCCCGGCCCCGGCGATGTAGGCGACGGCTTCACCAAGGACGACACCCAGTGGCGCTGGTGGCAGTACTGGCACGAACTCATGACAGCCGAAAGCTGATCGACGCGCCAATCCAACCAGACCACATTCGGGAGACATCCATGCTGCAGAACCTTCTTGAACCCACCCCGCTGCCCCCGTCCGTGCGCGCCAACCGACTCGCCATCGGCAGCCCGGAATACAACGAGATTCTCGACTTCCTCTACGACGAGGCCGAGATGCTCGACAACCTGCGTCTTGCGGAATGGGGCGAGCTGCTGACCCAGGACCTGGAATACAACGCCCCGCTGCGTCACACCCGGTCCACCGCCCAGTTCGATCAGACCTACATCCGCACCGTCCAGCACCTTCACGAGAGCTACGGCTCGATGCTGATGCGGATCAAGCGCATCACCGACACCAAGAGTGCCTGGGGCGAAGACCCCCCGTCACGGGTCAAGCGCATGGTCAGCAACGTTCGCGTCTACAAGACCGACAAAGCCGACGAATACAAGGTGGAAAGCTACCTGCTGGTCACCCGCAGCCGCTTCGACTTCGACTACTTCGACCTGATTCCCTGCGTGCGCTACGACATCCTGCGCCGGATCGAGGGCAGCCTGAAGCTGGCCCGCCGGGAAATCCTGCTGGACCAGGTGGTCATCGGCACGCCCAATCTGGGCATCATTCTCTGATCACGGCATAGACCGGAAAACCGCACACGCCGTCCCTCCCGGCATTGGGGGGCGACGGTCAGGAGACAAGACATGAAACTCGAAGACCTCATCCTCGTCAGCATCGACGACCACGCCATTGAGCCGCCCAACGCCTTCGCCCGCCACATGCCGGCGAAATTCAAGGGCCGCGAGCCGCACATCGAATCCCGTGGCGGACGAGACGTGTGGGTGTTTGAAGAGCGCGCCACCGGTTACATGGGCCTCAATTCGGTGGTCGGCCGCCCCAAGGAAGAGTACGGCATGGAGCCCCTCGGCTACGAGCACATGCGCCGCGGCACCTGGGACATCCAGGCCCGCGTGGACGACATGAACGCCAACGGCGTGCTCGGCTCGATCTGCTTTCCGACCTTCCCCGGCTTTGCCGGCCAGCGCTTCCAGACCTACCCCGATCGCGCCGTCTCCCTCGCCGCGATCCAGGCCTACAACGACTGGCACCTGCACGACTGGTGCAACGCAGCGCCGGGCCGCTTCATTCCGCTGGCCATCGTGCCCTGGTGGGATCCGGTCGCCGCCGCGGCAGAAATCAACCGCATGGCCAAGCTCGGCGTGCATGCCATCACCTTCTCCGACAACCCGGCCCTGCACGGTTTTCCGTCCATCCACGACCCTTACTGGGACCCGATGTGGAAGGCCTGCGCCGACAACAGCGTGGTGATCAACTGCCACATCGGCACCGGCGCCAAGGCCGACCACGCCTCCGATCTGTCACCGATCGACGCCTGGATCACCTCGATGCCGATCTCCATCGCCAATTCGGCGGCCGACTGGATCTGGGCTCCCATGTGGAAGAAGTACCCGAACCTGAAGATGGCCCTGTCGGAAGGCGGCATCGGCTGGATTCCCTACCTGCTCGAACGCGCCGACTTCACCCATCGCCACCACAAGGCATGGACCAATGCCGACTTCGGCGGCCAGAAGCCCAGCGAAGTCTTCAAGAAGCACATCATCACCTGCTTCATTGAGGACGATTTCGGCCTGCAGAACCTCAAGCACATCGGCGAGGACATGGTCGGCTGGGAATGCGACTACCCCCACTCCGACTGCACCTGGCCGAACTCGCCGGAGGTCGTATGGGAAAGTTTCAAGCACCTGGCGGACGAGACCATCAACAAGGTCACCCACCTGAACGTGATGCGCGAATACAACTACGATCCCTTCGCCCTCCTCGGTCGAGAGAACTGCACCGTCGGCGCCCTGCGCGCCCAGGCCAAAGCCAAGGGTGTGAACACCGCGCCAGCCCTCGGCATGGGCGGTGCCGCACCGAAGCGCGAGGCCGGCAAGCCGGTCACGTCGGGCGACATTAACGCCATGTTCAAGCAGGCCGACGCCGAGACGGCACTCTAAGCCCCACCTTCGCAAGCCGCAGCCCCTTTCATGCCATCGGTGTCCCGCCGTGGCAGGGGCCAGCTTGCGCCCACGAATTGACCCGGGAGATTCCCAATCATGAGCGAAACATTCGATATCGTCGTGGCCGGTGGCGGCCATAACGGGCTGGTTGCCGCCTGCTACCTGCAAAAGGCCGGTCTCAAGGTGTGTGTTGTAGAGAAGAACGACAAGGTCGGCGGCGGCGTCATGACCCGCGAGCTGACCGTGCCGGGCTTCAAGCACGACGTCTGTTCAGTAGCCCACACCCTGCTGCAGGCCAATCCGCTGCTGCGCAACGACGAACTGGAACTCAAATCGAAGTTCGGGCTGAAGTACATCAACCCGGACAAGATGACCGCCATCTTTTACGACGACGGCACGACCCTCGAGTTCTACACCGACCTCGAACGCACCTGCCAGGCCATCGCCAAGTTCTCGGCCAAGGACGCCGAAGCCTACCGGCGCTTCAACCATCAGGTCTTCCAGAACCTCGACATGATGGTCATGGGCATGTTCCATTCGCCCCCCAGCGCCAGCACCCAGGCGGTGATGATGGAACAGAGCGCCGTCGGCCAGGACCTGATGCGCACCCAGGCCATGAGTGCCTGGGATGTCATCTGCGAATGGTTCGAGAACGACAAGGTCAAAATTGCCCTCGCCCGCTACGCCTCCGAAGCCATGATGAACCCGTTCAACAACGGAACCGGTTTCGGCTTCTACATCATCCTGCCCTTCATGCACCGCTACGGCGTGGGCATTCCGGTCGGTGGCTCGGGCGCCTTCGCCGACGCGCTGCGCACCTGCCTCGAATCCCACGGCGGCGTGGTCCGAACCTCGGCACCCGTGAAGCAGATGCGCATGCAGGGCAGCAAGGTGACCGGCGTGGTGCTGGAGTCCGGCGAGGAAATCGTTGCCACCCGCGCGGTGATCTCGACCATGCACGTCAAGCAGGTCTTCCCCGACATGGTGCCCGGTGCCAGCCTGCCGGAAGGCTTCGAGCCACGTATCCGCGGCCTCAAGCACAACAGTTTCCAGCCCTTCAACCTGCACCTGGCCTTGCATGAAGCGCCCCAGTACAAGGTTGGCCCGGCGGTGGACGACTTCTTCTGGGTCGAGCGCTCCCATTCCAACTGGGAGGACTTTGCCCGCGCCTTCTCCGACCTCGAGTTCGGCATCCCGCGCCGCGACTTCATCGCCTACGTCATGCAGGACGTCTACGACAAGACCCGCGCGCCGGACGGCAAGCGTGTGCTCAACATGTACGCCTTCGCCCCCTACAACGTTAAGGGCGGCCCGCAGAAATGGGATGAAATCGGCAAGGAAGTCGCCCACGGCTTCCTGGATGACCTGCGCAAGCTCACCACCAACATGAGTGACGACAACATCATCGGCTTCTCGTGGATGACACCGCTGGACATCGAGCGCCACAACAACGCCATGATCGGCGCCGACATCCTGCACTTCGGCTCCTACAACTGGCAGATCGGCGGCAACCGCCCGGCGCCCGGCTACGGCCAGTACAAGTCACCGGTCGATGGCCTCTACATGGCCGGCGCCAGCACTCACCCGGGCGGCGGCGTCACCGCATCATCGGGTCGCAACGTGGCGCGAGTGCTGATGGAGGAGTTCAACATGGATTTCGACAAGCTGGTCGACGCCTGACCAGCAGGGAGCTGCCAGACCATGAAGATGTTCAGCAAGGAAGGGATCGAGATGATGGAAGTCAAATCGATTCAGCAGGATGGCGACAATCTCGTCATGAAGGGCAAGGTCATGGGCTCAATGTCCACCGTGATCCTCATCAAGCCGGAGGACTGCTGGCAGGCCGTCAAGCTGCTCGGCTGGCGAACGCTGCTGCACATGCCGCTGATTCTGTTCAAAGGCTATTGGCAGGCGAAAAAGTCGGCGGCGGCCAAGGTGGCCAAGGCCTGATTCATCCTGCGCTGCTGGCGGCACGACCCCTCACTTCGAGAGTCGTGCCGCCAGCAGCACACCAAGCCCGGCACACAGGCACAGACCGGCGGCACCCAGAGCAAGGCTCAGCAGCGAACCCCACAACAATGGCGCCAGCACGGCGGCGATAAGCGCATTGAAGGCTGTCTGGACGAACAACTGCACCGACGACGCCATGCCCCGGCGCTCCGGCACGCAATCGAGCCCGCGTACGGTCAGGGTCGGGATGGCCAGCGACATGCCGAGGTTGAAGACGAAGATGTGGATCACGTACCAGGTGACGCCGGCAGGTGCGATGAAGCACACGACGATGTCGTAGCACATCGCACACCCCATGATCAGAAAGGCGCACTTGAGGGTGGTGGGCAGCGACCAGCGCTGGGCAACCCGCCCGGCCAGCGCGGAACCCAGCATCAGGCCGCCGGTAGCCGGGCCGAACAGCCACAGGAAATCCGTCTCTCCGAGGCCCAGGTGCTGCATCAGGAACACCGGCGCCGACAGCACATACACAAAGAAGCCGCCAAACATGCACGCGTAGGCCATTGCCCAGGTCATGAAAGGCAGACTGCCGAAGACCCCCGCATAGCCCCGCGCCAGCGCAGAAAAATTGAAAGGCTGGCGTTTTTCCGGCGGTAAGGTTTCCGGCAGTCTCACGGCCACGGCCACAAAGAGGCTAAGGGCCAGCAGGCACAGAAAGATGAACACGGAACGCCAGCCAAAAGCTGCCTGCAGCCAGCCCCCCACCAACGGCGCGATGGCCGGCGCCAACCCGAACATCATCACCACGTGGGACATCATGCGCTGGGCCAGCGGCCCCTCGTGCAAGTCACGCACCACAGCGCGGCCGATGACAATGCCGGCCCCCGCCGAAAAGCCCTGAAAGGCGCGCAGCACCCACAACTGCTCGACACGGGTGGCCAGCGCACAGCCAAGAGAGGCCAGTGCATACACGGCAAGGCCGACCAGTACCACCCGACGGCGCCCCAGCGAATCGGAAATCGACCCGTGCCACAGAGCCATGAAGGCGAAGGAGGCAAAATAGATCGACACCGTCTGCTGGAGGGCGGTCCGGTCGGTGCCCAGCACCACCGCCATCTCGCCGAAGGACGGCAGGTAGGTGTTGATCGAAAACGGCCCGACCATGGCCAGTCCGGCCAGAATCACCGTGGTACCGAGGTAGCCCGCCCGGGAAGGATGCCGCTGCGGCAGAAGCTCAGCCATCCATGCCGAGCACAGCCGAAATATCGGCACTCGGGTCGGCGGCGTCGAAGTAGCGCTCGTCTTGCGGGCGCAACACGGCATTGCCCCGGGGCTGGATCACGTAGGAAATGCGTGGCATCAGCCGTGGATTCGGGCCGTGATCTTGGCGTGCGGGCCATCCACCTGGGCGGCCCACGCATCGGCGGCCTGGTCGAGGCTGTAGTCCACGTAATCGACGACGATGTTCTGTTCGCGGGCGATGACTAGCAGACGCTCCCAGATGGCCCGGCGATCGGCCGGCGGACGCTGGCCGGTGCCCACGCAGGACAGGCTACGGAACAACAGATCAGCAATATCCAGGTTCAGCTGGCGGCCTGCTCCGGTGCCTATGGTCAGGATGCGAGCCCCCCAGCGGGTAGCCTTGAGGGCGTTGAGCATGGGCTGTCCGCACACCAGATCGAGCACCACGTCGAAGCCGTCGCCGGAGACCGCCTTGAGGGCCGCCACGTCGTCATCGCCACCGAGTTGCACCGTCGCATCGGCAATGCCGCGCTCGCTCAGCCGGGCCAACGCAGTGCCGTTGCGGGCAGCGGCGACCACCCGACCAGCGCCCAGGTAGCGGGCCAGTTGCAGGGCGATCTGGCCGAGGGTGCCGGTGGCCCCGAGGATCAGCACGTTCTCGCCCGCCTTGATGTTGGCCTGCTCCAGCGGCACCAGTGCACCGGTGGCGGCGATACCCATCGCAATCGCTGTCCGGTCGTCCACGCCGTCGGGCACGTCCCACACCTCCTCGGCCGGCACCAGGGTCTGCTCGGCCCAGGCGCCGTAGGGCAGCACCGAGCGCTCGCCGAAATACACCCGGCGTCCGTCCGGCGCCCGGCCGACACCCTCGCCGCGAATTACGCAGGGGTATTCCACCCCCAGACGATAGGCCCCGAGCACGTCCCAGCCACCCAGGCCGGCGGTGTACACATCGATCAGGATGCAAGCCTCCCGCGTCTGGGGCGCCGGAAAATCGCGGATGACCGGGGCCGCGCCCCGTTCGGTAATCACAGCTGCGCGCATGGCTCGTCCTTTACATCTTGTTGCTGCCGGACTGGGCGAACAGCGCTTTCATGCCCACCATCGACGGTGTATGGCTCCCGAAACCTCCATCGGCGACGATGGTCGTGCCGGTGATGAAGGACGACTCGTCCGAAGCCAGGAAGGCCACCACATCGGCGATCTGCCGCGGGGTGCCGAGTTCCGGTGTCAGGTGGTTCTCGCGGATGATGGTGAGCAGCGCGGCGGGCATTGTCTCGTGGGCGTTTTCTGCCGGCGCGAGACCAATCTGCAGCGCGTTGGAACGCACGCCCTGCTTGCCGTACTGGGCTGCGACGGACTTGGCCAGCATCATCAGTCCGGCCTTGGAAGCGGCGTAGGCCGACAGGGTCACATCGCCCTGGGCACCGAGGCCGGAGGTGGCGAAAATCACCGATCCACGGCCGAGCTTGAGCATCTCGGGAATGGCGTGCTTGCAGCACAGCATGGCGCCACGCAGATTCACCGCCATTGCCCGGTCCCAAGCGTCCACGTCCATGTTGATGACGTCCCGGTCCTTCTGGCGCTGCTCCATGTTGAGGATGGCCGCATTATTGTGCAGCACGTCGATGCGCCCGAAGTGGGACACCACGGTCTCGACCATCGCCTTGACGTCGGCCTCCTGCGACACATCGGTGCTCACGCCAATGGCCTTTCCGCCGCTGGCGCGGATGCTCTCGGCCACGGCTTCGGCAGCCGCGCTGTTGATATCCACCACCACCACGCCAGCCCCTTGGGAAGCCAGCACGCGCGCACACTCTGCGCCGAGGCCACCGCCTGCACCGGTAATGATCGCCACGCGCCCTTCAAGTTTTCCTGCCATGTCTGTTCTCCGTCCAATCCTGTTGTGATGAATATGCTCGGGCCTTAGCGGCCGGAGAAACGGGGTTCGCGTTTTTCGCGGAAGGCCTGGGCTGCCTCCTTGACGTCCGATGTGGGGGCCAGCATCGCAAACAGGTCCAGCTCCAGGTCAAGACCCTTCTTCAGGTCCAGGTCCAGCGCCGCCCGGGCCGCCCGCTTCACGTAAAGCGTGGCCAGCGGTGGTTTCACGGCGATGCGCGTGGCGAACTCGGCGACCTCCTGCAGCAGGGTTTCGGCACTGCTGGCAATGCGCGTCACCAGGCCGATATCCCTCGCCTGTTCGGCGGTATAGCGCTCGCCGGTGAGCAATGCGTCCATCGCCCTCCCTGGCCCGATAACCCGGGCCAGGCGCTGGGTACCGCCGCCGCCGGGAATCAGGCCAAGCCCGGTTTCCGGCAGGGCGAAAATGGCTTCCGGCGCGGCAAAGCGAATGTCGCAAGCCAGCGCCAGCTCCATGCCGCCGCCCATGCAGTAGCCGTGGAGGGCCGCGATGACGGGCTTCTCGATCCTGTCGAGGGCCTCGATCCAGCGCGCGCGCTCCATGCGCCGGCGTACTTCAATCGACGATTCGGGGCCCCGCGACTCCTTGATGTCGGCCCCGGCGCAAAAGCCCCGCAGGCCTTCACCGCGAAAGACGATCACGCGGATCTGGGGATCGGCGTCGAGAGCCGCCAGGGCTGTCGGCACGCCACTGCGGATGTCGTCGTTGATGGCGTTGATCTGCCCCGGCCGGTTGAGCACCACCCAGCCGATGCCGCCTTCCCGCACCAGCGTGACCGCGGGGTTGATCACCTCCGTCACTGCGGCGCCTACTGCAGTCGCTTCGCCCATTTCAGCACTCCTCGAATTCGAAGACCTGGCCGTTCAGTTCGGCAGGATCGATCTTGATCAGGGAACCGCCGCCAACCGCTTCCGATTCCTGCACCCAGGTGAATTTCACGCCGCGCGCGCGCAGGTCTTCCGCCTTGGCGGCGAGGCCGTTCACCGCAATCCGGATGTAGTACGGGCCAGGGCCCCAGCTGTTCAGATAGAGACCGGCCTCGCTATCCCAGCGGGTCGCTTCGATCACATCGAGGGACGCGCTGTTCTGCAGGGTCAGGCCCATGGTGGCGCGGCGGTAACCTTCCCGGTGCAGGGCCTCCACCTCGCCGACGGGCTCCCAGTCCAGATTGCTGGAGCAGCAGCGCAGGGTGTGGTCCAGATCGCGCACCAGGAAACCGCGGGCCGTCACGCGGACCATGTCGCCCGGCTTCGGGTCGCGGGGCTGTGGGGCCGGTATGGCGAAGGTGTCAGCAGGCATTTGCAGCGGCTCCATCGGCATCACCTCAATGCACAGGCCACCGTCCACCACAGGGCGATAGCGCGGATCTTCAGGCGTCACGCCAAGCCACAGGCGATCAAAGGGCATCTCGGGGGTGCGCTGGGCCATGCGGAACGGCAGGCGGCGGCGCATCAGTTTGTCCACCAGGGCGTCGAATTTGGGGCCCTGGCAGGCCAGCACGATAGAGTGCGTCAGCATCGGGCGATGCCGGCCCTGGTAAGCCATCAGGCTTTCAAGGAAGTCGTGGAACAGCGGGTCGCCGGGGTTCGGACGGTCAAGATGCCACTGAGGCTCGACCCGTGTCGGTGATACCGCCAGGGACTTATGCACCCGCAGGAAGTGGGCGATGTAGGGATGGTTGTCAAAGGCCTGGCGCCAGTTCGGGTGAGAATGGATGCCCAGCTTTTTGACCAGTAGATCCGCCATCGCATCGGGATCCGGAACCATCATGTCGGCGCTCATCAACAGGTCGAACATTGCTTTTGTCTCCTTCTAATTGCGCGCACCGGTCCCTGGCCGGAACGAATCCGGCCGGTCGGCGTGCTTATCGGTAATCGGGTTGTGAGGGTTGGGGCGCGTCTCAGGCGGTG
Organism: Zoogloea sp.; assembly: GCF_044344315.1. GTDB lineage: Bacteria > Pseudomonadota > Gammaproteobacteria > Burkholderiales > Rhodocyclaceae > Zoogloea. Next base: position 18,975 of record NZ_JBIJDC010000053.1, read on the forward strand.
GCCAGGGCGACCCGGGGCTTCGGGTTGAGCAGGAAATGCGACAGGGCCGGGATCAGCACCAGGGCGCCGAGCATGTTCCACAGGAACATGAAGGTCAGCAGGATGCCCATGTCGGCCTGGAACTTGATGGGCGACCACGCCCAGGTGATCACCCCCGCGGCCATCGTCATGCCCACCAGGGCGACGACCTTGCCGGTAAAGTCCAGCGAGCGTCGGTAGGCCATGCGCAGGGTGTCACCGCGGCGCTGTACGGCGATCTGCACCGACAGCAGGTAGAGGGCGTAATCGACCCCCACCCCCACGCCGACAGCGATCACCGGCAGGGTGGCCACCTTCAGGCCGATGCCCAGCCACACCATCAGCGCCTTGCAGATGATGGTGGTCATCACCAACGGAATCAGCGCGACGATGGTGGCGCGGATGCTTTTGAAGGTAATCAGGCACAACAGCGCTGTGGCCCCGTACACTGCGAGGTACATGGTAATGATGCTCTTTTGAACCTCGATATTGGTGGCCGCCTCGATGCCGGCGCTACCCGCTGCGAGCAGGAACTCGACGGGCTGCTCTGTGCTGCCCGAGGCGGTCTGTTGCAGGTTGAAGTCCTCGGCGATCTTCAGCACCCGGCTCAGCGTATCCGCCTTGTGGTCGGCCAGGTAGGCCACCAGCGGCGACACGGAGCAACCCTGGTTTGTGATGTCCGGCGTCGCAATCATCGCTGCCGACACCGATGCGTCGACGATGGCCTGGTTGCGGCTCAGGGCAAGCCACTTGGGGCTGCCTTCGAACATCGCCGACGACACCGAGCGGACGGATTCGGCCAGTGAAGTGGTTGTCTGAACGCCCGGGTCCTGGCGCAGGGCCCAGGCCAGATCGTCCATCTGACGCAGGGAGTCGTAAAGTCGACAGCCCTCTGCCCCCGTTTTCATGATGACCACAAACTGGTCACTGGAAAGGCCATAGTTGGCGGTGATGTAGGCGTTGTCCTGGTTGTAGCGGGACTCAGGACGCAGTTCTGGGGCGCCTGAATCCAGATCACCGATGCGCAAGTCTTTCATCACCACGGTGCTGACCGCAGTGATCAGTACGGCCACGGAGATCATGCCGATAGCCCAATTGCGCTCTGTCAGCACATCAAGTCTTGCCCACAAGCGACCAATCACGGTGCGCGGCGCCACCGTGCCCGACTCCTCCTCGATGGCCCGACGAGCGGCCGATTCGCTGACACCGATGTAGGACAGGGTCACGGGAATCAGCACCAGCTTGGTAAACACCAGCACCGATACGCCGACGCAGGTGGTGATCGCCAGATCACGAATCACCGGAATGTCGATGATGACCAGTACCGCAAAGCCGACGATATTGGCCAACAGCGCAGTCAGCCCTGCCATGAACAGGCGCCGGAAAGTGTAGCGCGCCGCCACGTATTTATGGGTTCCACGTCCGATGTCCTGGATGATGCCGTTCATCTTCTGGGCCCCGTGGGACAGGCCGATGGCAAAGATCAGGAAAGGCACCAGGATTGAATACGGGTCGAGTTCGTAGCCCAGCAACTGCATGAGGCCGAGCAGCCAGACCACACCGATGACCGCCACCGTCACCAGCAGCACGGTGCTGCGCAGGCAGCGGGTGTAGAGGTAGACAAAGACAGCTGCCACGGCCACCGACACGGCGAAGAACATCATGACTTCACGCAGACCGGCAATCAGGTCGCCGACAACCTTGGCGAAGCCGACGATGTGGATACCGATCCGGTCGTTCTCGAGCACACGGATCTTCTGTTCAAGATCGTCGGCAAAGGCGCCATAGTTCAGCGGCTCGCCGGTCTGGGGATTCACGTCGAGCATCGGCGTGACGATCATGCTGGAGCGCAAATCCTTGGACACCAGCTTGCCGACGATGCCGGCCTTAGCCACGTTGGCCCGCAGGGCCTCCACGGTTACCGGGCTGCCGTTGTAGTTGGCGGGCATCACGGCGCCGCCGGTGATGCCATCCTCGGTCACCTCGCGCCAGCGCACGATGGGCATCCAAAGGGACTTCATCCACGAACGATCGACGCCAGGAATCAGGTAAAGGGTGTCATTGACCTTGCGCAGCACTTCGAGGTACTCGGGGTCGTAGATGTCGCCCTTCTTGTTCTCGACGACGATGCGGATGGTGTTGCCCAGACCCGGCAGCTCCTGCTTGTTTTCCAGGTAGTTCTGGATGTAGGGGCTGCCGAGGGGAATCATCCGCTCGAAGTTGGCATTGACGTGGATGCGCGTCGCCGCAAAACCGAGAAAAACCGTGGCGATCAGGCAGGCCGCGAGGAAGATCACCCGGTTGTTGAAGATGAAACGCTCGAGGATGTTCCCGGACCGCCGATCGAAATCGGCCGCGTCCCGGACCACGGGCATCGCACTGTTCTCTTTATGGCCGGCCATGGTTCTCTCTTGTCGTTGTTATGCGTGGCGCTGTCAGCGGACGGCAGGCAGCGTGACCAGGTTGACCCCGCCATGCCGTGTCAGCGCCAGAGCATTGGCGCCCACCAGCGCAGCGGCGAGCACTTCGCCCTGACGTGGCACTTGCAGCGCCGCCAAAGTGCGGCCGCCGTCCGTGGTCGAAAAGACATGCCCGGCCTGCGAAACCAGAATCAGGCGCGTGCCACCGGCAGGTAGCACGGCTATGATGCCGGCCTCTACGCCGGTTTCGATCTTGCGCCAGCTGGCGCCGCCATCCTCGCTGGCCCAAGCGTTGCCGCGCAGGCCGTAGGCGAGTAGCAGGCCGGGTGCCGCATGCACGCCGAAGAAGGTGCCGTTGTAAGGCGTCTCGATGGTCGTGAAGTGATCGTCGCCCTTGTCGAGGCGCCGCAGCAGCCCCTGCTCCCCGGCAAAATAGAGCGTTGCGCCGTCGGTTGCCGCTGCGTAGAAATGCAGGCGGCGGTCGTTTTCGGCCCGCTCGATCCACGGCTCCCAGCTCTTGCCACCATCCCGGGTACGCAGAACAAGGCCGAAGGCACCGATCACGAAGCCCTCACTGGCGTCACTGAAGAGCACGTCGAGGAAGGGGTTGGGCATCACATCGGGGCTGGCCGACTGGGCCATCAGGCGCTCGATCTCGCCCTTCACGCGGGCCGCCACGGTGTCGCCAGCCGCTGCCCGTGCTTCATAGCTGCGATTGAGGATTTCGAGCACCGAACGTCCATCGAGGACGCGCGTCCAGCTTTCGCCACCGTTATCGGTGCGCAGAACCACCCCGTCATGCCCGACGGCCCAGCCGTTGCGCGCATCCCGTAGGTGCACCGCGGTCAGGTCGGCACGCACCGGCCCCGTGGCCTGGCGCCAGTCCTTGCCCCCGTTGGACGAGAACAGGATGTAGCCCCGCGGCCCGACGGCAACAACACGCGCGCCCTGGCTGGCAATGCTGACCATCGGGCTGCGCAGGGCCAGCGCGGTAATCGGCGCACCGCTGGCGAGGGGGTCGGTTGACACCCCGGCAGCAGACGCAGAGGCAAGCGCCAGGACCACAGGCAGCGTGGCGACACGCACCAGACCGGCCAGAATGGATCGTTTTTTCACAGTAAAGTCCCCAGTCACCATGGATCGTGGCCGCTGCCGGCACGCTCATCGCAGAGCGCACCGGCCCGGCTGGACCGCCAGCTCACCCGAAGGTCAGCGAGCCGTTTCCCGCGCCACGACTGCCTCGGGGTTCAAATCCCGGTTGGCCATCGGCTTGTCGAGCACGCCGTAGCCGCCTTCGAGGCCGTCATTGACCAGGGCATACATGCCCTTGTTGAAGTCATAGATGACGTTCTTGACGGTGTAGGGCGCGGTCACGTCGTAGAACTGGACCATGGAGTTGAACAGGGAACGGTAAAGCTTGCCGCTCTGGTCGTAGGCGTCAAAGAGGCCGGCGCCGTAGGTATCTTCGTCCAGGTAGTAAGTGCGCTTGGCATAGACGTGACGGTTACCCGGCTTGAGCGTCGCTTCCACCACCCACACCCGGTGCAGCTCCCAGCGCCAGCATTGCGGGTTGGCGTGGGACGGCATGAACTGCTCCTCGGTCTTGCAGCCGAAGTACAGCTTGTAGGCGTTGTAGGGAATGTACATTTCCTTCTTGCCGACGAGCTTGAAGTCGAAGCGGTCCATCATTCCGGAGAACACGAACAGCTCGTCGAACAGTGTCACCCCGCCCATGCTCGACACCGGGGTGTCGTAGGAGAACTCCGGCGCCAGTTTCACGCGGCGCTGGCCAGGGGTGTAGCTCCAGGCACGCCGGGGCTTTTCGGTCGGATCGAGATAATCCACGATGCCCGTGGCTTCACCCGCCTTGCGCACCGGCGACTGGGTGATGGAGTGAGTGCGCCAGTACATCAGCGGGTCACGGCCATCCAGGTCGGCGTGGTAGTACGGTGTTTCTTCCAGGGTCTGCTGCTGGGCGGTCATCACGGCCTTGCCGGACGAATCCACCACCCACGAACGGGACGACTTGGTGGTGGTGTCAGCTTTGTAGCGCAGCTGCAGGTTCCACATCACCTCGTAGCCCGTCTTGGGGATCGGGAAAGGCAGGCCACCGCGACAGTCGGCCTCCACGGCCAGGCCGTTCTTGAGCGTCTTGCAGGTGGTGGCATTGCGCACCGTGGCGTCCAGCACCTTGGCTGGAATGGCCGCCGTGCGGTGGCTGGGGTAGACGTCCATGTAGTAGGTCGGATACTTCTTCAGCAGGGTCTTCTGGCCCTCGCTGAGCTTGTCCGCGTACTGGTCGACGTTCTTGCCGTCAATGCGCAGAACGGCCTTTTCATCCTTGAAGGGATCGGCCCAGAAGCCGCTCTTCGGCCTAAAGTCGGCCGGGGCCTTGGTCAGGCCACCGGTGTATTCGGGGATGGTGCCTTCCTTGTTGCCGGCCTTGATCGCGCCGTACTTGGTCAGTGACTTGCCGAGTTCCTTGGCTTCGTCTGCGCTGACGGCAGCCAGACCGTGGGCCGAAAGGCTTGCCAAGGCCAAAAGTGCGATTGCGTGCTTTTTCATGTTCCTCGTCTCCTGGTTGCGGCCTTCAGAAGGCCGTCTTGAATGTGAAGGTAAGCCAGCCACGGTCCGTTGCACCAACGGCGCTGCTCAGTCCGTTGCCGCCGAGTGCCGTGGTGCCGGCCGCGTTGTAGATCGTCGCGGCCGCCAAGTCTGCGTACCGCAGGGTGAACTCGTAGCGTGAAGCGTAGGTCATCTTGACCCCCATCGACCAGCTCATCAGGCGTTCAAAACCGCCACCGCCGCTGGGCGCGTTGCCGCTCAGGCCGTAATTCACGGTCAGAGGAACATCCATGTCCCAAGACGGGAAGATGTTCAGGTACTGGGGTGTGAAGTTGATCGCGATCTGGGCAAAGTCATCGGTCGAACAACCATCCATCTTGTTGCCCAACTTGTTGCCCGCCGCACCGCCAACCTTGGCGCAGTTATAGCCGACGGCCTTGTAAAGGTTCGGATTCTTGGTGACCTGATCGAGTCGGCTGTAGGCCAGTTCGGCAATCAGGGTGCCGGTATCCCAGAACGAGGTCTTGGGCAACATGTAGACGCCGTTGACGATGGCGTGCCAAGTATCGCCACGCGCCCCGGTGTTGTTTGCGGCGCTGACGCCGGTCGAGTTCAGATGACCGTTCTTGCGCATCGACAGCTCGGAACCGAAGCTCACCGGACCGATCACCCGTGCAAAGCTCAAGCCCAGCAGTCGTACACCTTCGGGATAGACGAAGCGGAAGGGACCGGCTGCACCGAGGTACTGCACGCCGGTTTCCGGCGCGTAGTCGTTGAACTCCCGGTAATAGGCGCCGAAGGTCGATTCGATTTCCTCGACGTTCAGCTTGGCCGCAACGCCCCAGTTGCCGTCACCGCCGGGCTTTTTCGACTGGGCACGGGCCCAGTTGTTCGGCAGGCGGTCCACCGTCGGTGCCGTATCGGCACCCATCAGATAGGTACCGGCATGGGGAACCCGGGTAGGTTCCCATTCGTAGAAATACTGGCCGGCAATGGACAGCCGATCGGTGACCTGGGCCTTGCCGGACACCTGGCCGACAGGGAGAAAGACTTCCTTGGTCTCGATGCCCGGGCTGGTAACGGCCTTCACGCCATCGACGGGCGACTGCGAATACGAAATGGCGTGACCGCCGATCAACAGGCCTTCACCCCAGATGTTGGTGTGGCGGCCGACCTTGACGTTCAGCGGCACGGCACCGATGTCCATGTTGGCCCAAACGAAGGCGTCGAGCAGCTCGCCGGACGGACCATTGACGTAGCGTTTTACGGTCGAGCTGTACTCGCTGTTGCGATAGCTGGTGAGCGCGCCGCCGGGGGCGGTGGTGTGCACCGAGTGATCATCGTAGGCATTGTCGTACCACGCAGCACCGGTCACCCGGGCACCGAACTGGCCGCGGTAGCTCAGATCGAGTTCGCTCAGCCAGTCGACCCGGTTGGTGACAACGCTCCCCTTGCCGAACTTGCTGTCCGACTCGTCATAGTTGGGGTTGTTCAGTAGTCGGCGATCCTGCCCTTCCATACGCATCCCGAGGTTGTAGCGCACGGTGTTGTCCCAGCGCATTCGCAGATCGGGGTTACCCGTATCCAGCTCGATCGCCATGGCACTGCCAGCCCAGCCAATTGCAAGGGCTGCTGCCACACCGTGCAACGGGAAGCGCGCACGACCCAATCCATTGTTTCTGATCATTTATTGTGTCTCCTCAGATACGACGATGACGATCATGGCCACCCATGATCCCGATGCTCCGACTCCCTACCTTGCGGAATTCCGAAACACCATCGACTCCTCATCCTTCGAAGCGCTGTAGGACTTTTCTGTCCTATCGACGCTCACTGCATTGTACTGAGCATTTCTTTATAATTCTATAGTCCGATTAAAATTCTACATACAGAATCAGACTAGCCTCCATCGTGCCTCCCCAAAGCTTGCTCAGCCGGCCCGACCCGCATGCGCAGAGCAGGCACAACAGCCAGCAGGAAGACCAAGCCGACAACCATGAAGCACACGCTGAATGCCTTCTCCATGGCCGTTGTCGGATCGAGCCCCTCCTGCCGCCCTCTCGCATCCAGCCAGCTGAAAGAAATCGTCAGCACGTTCACGCCGATCGCCCCACCCAGTTGGCGAATGAAATTCAGCGTCCCGGAGGCTTGGGCAAGTTGAAGCGATTCGACCAACTGCAAAGCACCAAGGTTGAGGGACGGAATCGTCATCCCCAAGCCGATGCGTCCCAGGGCAATCAGGACGGCCAGCACGGCAAATGAACGCACCACTACGCCCGACCCGATGAGCAGGAAGGAAACCGCAAAACACAGCAGACCAACGACGATCAAGCTGTGCGCAGCAAAGCGGTCGAGCAGACGGCCGGCCGCGGTAATGCTGAGCGCCATCGCCAGTCCTCCGGGCAGCAGCAGGAGCCCCGACAGACCGGCGTCGTAGTGCAGAACGGTCTGCACATAGAGCGGCAGCAGGTAGGTGGAGCCGTAAAGGCCCAATCCATAGGCAAAGGCCACCATCGCCGAGGCGGCAAAGCGTCGGTTGTAAAACAGTCGCAACTGCAGCAGCGGATGGGGAATCCGCATCTCCCAGATGACCAGCGCCACCGTAAAGGCCAGCCCGACGCCGAGACGTATCAGAAAGGCCGGCGCCGTCCAGCCGTCGGAATGCCCGACTGCAAAGCCGGTTAGCAGACAGAAGATAAACAGCGCCATCAGCACCAGGCCGGGCACATCGAAGCTTTGCTGCGGGGTGCGGGTATCTCGCTCGGGGAGGAAGCGCAAACTCAGGAAGGTGCCAACCACGCACAGGGGCAGGGTGACGAAGAAGATCGCCCGCCAGCTCACCAGATCGACCAGATAGCCCCCCAGCGCCGGCCCGATGGCGGGTGCCAGCACGACACCCAACCCAAAGGCCGACATGGCTCGCCCCCGCTTGGAGGGCGCAAAAACACGGAAGATCACCACCAGGCCGAGCGGCTGGATCAGACCCGATATCGCCCCCTGGGCAATACGTGCGGCAATCAACAGCGGCATGCTGTCAGCCAGACCACCCGCCAGCGAGGCCAGGCTGAACAGCACAAGCGCACCGGCATAGGTGAGCCGCGGACCGAAGCGCCGCTCGAACCATGCAGCCAGCAGCATGGTGGTGACCATCGCCCCGAGAAAGCCCGTCGACAACCACTGGGCATCCTCGGTGCTGATGGAAAACTGCCGCATGATGGCGGGGATGGCCACATTGATGATGGTCGCCTCAACCACCATCGAGCCGGTCGCCAGCACCACGGTCAGAATCACCAGCAGGCGATAGCGGGTAGAGGAAATGCCGTCGTTCACGATGGCGGGGCCACAGGGCAGCCGACAGATGTCCGTCGCCACGCGATGCCCTCCTCCCGGACGCTCAGACTGCCCCGCCGGTCGCGGCAGCACGCGCCCGGACCGAGGCTTCGAAATCGCGCTTCAGCGTGGGGTAGTATGCAATCTGCCCGCCCATTCCCCCGGCGATGTCGATGGACGCAGCACTAATGAAGCTGGCGTAGTCGCTGGCCAGGAACAAGGCCATGCCGGCCACGTCCTCGGGCTTGCCGTAGCGGCCCACCGGCACCACCTTCACCACCATCGCGTCAAACTCCTCACGGCTTACGCCCGGCCCCATTTCCTTGTAATGGCGGTCCCACTGGCCGGTATCGATCCAGCCCATGTTCAGCGTATTGACCAGGATGTTGTCCTTCGCCAGCGACATGCCCAGGGACTTGGCCAGGGCAATGCACGACGCCCGGTTGATCACCGACGGAATGCCGTCCGGCGTGGGGATGGTGCCGGCCAGCGCGTTGATTTCGATGATGCGGCCCCAGCGCTGCTTGCGCATGTGCGGCACTACTGCCTGGATGAAGCGGAAGTGGCCCATCTGCAGAATGTTGGCGTGCTCAAGGATGGCTTCCGGGGTCAGCGTGTCCAGATTGCCGCCCTTGCCCTGCCCGGCGTTGTTCACCAGTACATCCACGCCGCCCCACGCGGCGGCGACGTCGTCGACGAATTTGCGCACACCTGCGGTGTCGGTGACATCCACGGCGCGGGCGATTACCGCGCTGGCGGTCTTTGCCAGCTCGGTGCCGGTTGCTTCCACGGCCTCGGCCGTGCGGGCGCAGATGGCAACCCGGGCACCTTCAGCCGCAAAAGCCCGGGCAATTGCACGACCGATCCCCCGGGACGCCCCGGTGACGATGACGCGCTTGTTGCTCAGATCGATATTCATGCTGTCCCCGCCTTCTCTGTTGGTACTTCAGCCCGCTTGTTTCACAAGCGCTCGATGATCGTTGCCGTGCCCATCCCACCCGCACAGCAGATCGCCTGCAGCCCGTAACGGCCACCCCGACGCTCCAGCTCGTACAGCAGGGACGTCATGATCCGGGCCCCGCTGGCCCCCAGCGGATGACCCAGCGCTATCGCCCCGCCATTCACGTTGAGCTTCTCCAGATCCGCCCCCAGCTCCTGCTGCCACATCAGCGGCACCGGGGCGAAGGCTTCGTTCACTTCGTACAGGTCGATGTCCGCCAGACTCAGCCCGGCCTGCGCCAGCACCCGGCGGGTGGCCGC
>NZ_JBIJDC010000059.1:0-27355 GCF_044344315.1 Zoogloea sp.
TCAACTGGGGCCGCGTGGCTGCCCAAGTGGTGTACTACTTCAAGGGCTACTTCGCCGGCACCGGCAGCAACGACGAGAAGCTGGATTTCGTGGTGCCGTCGGGCAACTTCGGCAACATCTGCGCCGGCCACATCGCCCGCCAGATGGGCCTGCCGGTGGGGCGCCTGATCCTCGCCACCAACGAGAACGACGTGCTCGACGAGTTCTTCCGCACCGGTGTGTATCGCCCCCGCAACACCGTCGAGACCCACGCCACCTCCAGCCCGTCCATGGACATCTCCAAAGCCTCCAACTTCGAGCGCTTCGTGTTCGACCTGGTGGGCCGTGACGGCGCCAAGGTGCGCGAGCTGTGGAGCAAGGTGGACGCGGGCGGCGCCTTCGATCTGTCCGGCTCTGCCGAATTCGCAGGCATCGGCCAGTATGGCTTTACGTCCGGCAGCAGCAACCACGCCGACCGTCTGGCCACTATCCGTCGGGCCGACAAGGACTACGCAACGGTTGTCGACACCCACACCGCCGACGGTCTCAAGGTGGCCCTGGAGCAGCGTGATCCGGCCGTGGCCACCCTGGTGCTGGAAACCGCCCAGCCGGCCAAGTTCGAGGAAACCATCGTCGAGGCCCTGGGCCGCAAGCCGGCACGCCCGGCCGGCCTGGAGAACATCGAGGCGCTGCCCCAGCGCGTCGAGGTGATGGATGTGGATGCCCAGGCCATCAAGGCCCTGATTGCCCGGGTGGTCGATGCCGGCTGATGCCTGAGCGCACTTTTCCATGAAAAATGGCCCCGGATGTCCGGGGCCATTTTTTTGGCCTGTGGGGTCGAATTCATTCGACCGCGGACTTTAAGCATCGGCTTGCCGCTCATCGGCGCGAGGAGGTCGAATGAATTGGTTATGTTCGCGTTAAGTGTGGGAAGCCTTTTCGCTCCGACAGGTAGGGCTTGAGCTCTTGCTTGCGGGCGTTCCGTTGCGTGGCGTGATGTTGGCCGGGATTTCGCCCCGGCGGGCGACCTACTTTCTTGCTTCGCCAAGAAAGTAGGCAAAGAAGGCGACCCGGCTTCACCGGTCGGCCTTCGGCCGACTCCCCTGCGCTGCTCACAACGGGCGGCCGGCGCGGAACTCGCCCTTCGGGCTCAGACAGCCGCGCCGGACTTCCCCGCCCGTTGCTGCGCTGCTCGGCGGTTCAGACGGGCTTTCACGCACACCGAGCCTTTACTGATACAGGGCTGGGTAACTGGCCGTTGATCACCTGCATTTCCTCTCCCCTCTGGCGCGCCGACTGGAGGGTTCGGCAGGCGGAAAAAGGGCTGCGCATGTTTGAGCCCGCAGGGCGAGTTTGCGCAGACCCCGCCTGACGGGCCCGGAAGGAGGGAACCCCCGAAGGGGGCGCGACAGCGGGGCACGCTTCTTTGCCTTCTTTCTTGTCGTGCAACAAGAAAGAAGGTCGCCCGCCGGGGCGAGACCCGGCCAATGTCACGCTAAACACCGGAAAGCCGTCCGTAAGGGTTCACCGGTTCGAGGCCGAATGACCTCGAACCCACGGAAAGCCGCCGTATCAGGGCTTCAACCGCATCTCCGCCGAGCGGGCATGGGCCTGCAGGCCTTCGCCGTGGGCCAGCACCGAAGCAATGCGGCCCAGGGTCTGGGCACCGGCTTCGGATACGTCGATCAGGCTGGTGCGCTTCTGGAAGTCGTAGACCCCCAGGGGGCTGGAGAAGCGCGCGCTACGCATGGTGGGCAGCACGTGGTTGGGGCCGGCACAGTAGTCCCCCAGGGCCTCCACCGAGTGGTGACCGATGAAGATGGCGCCAGCGTGGCGGATGCGGTCCACCCACGGGCCCGGCTCGGCCAGGGACAGCTCCAGGTGCTCCGGCGCGATGCGGTTGGCGATGTCGCAGGCCTCGGCCAGATCCTGCACCAGGATCAGCGCACCCCGGTTCTTCAAGGACGTGGCGATGGTCTCCCGGCGGGGCATCTCGGGCATCAGCCGGGCGATGCTCTCTTCGACGCGGGCAATGAAGGCCGCGTCGGTGCACAGCAGGATGGACTGGGCCAGATCGTCGTGCTCGGCCTGGGCGAAGAGGTCCATGGCCACCCAGTCGGGGTTGCCGGAGCCATCGGAGATGATCAGCACCTCGGAGGGGCCGGCCACCATGTCGATGCCGACCGTGCCGAAGACCCGGCGTTTGGCGCTGGCCACGTAGGCGTTGCCGGGGCCGACGATCTTGTCCACCTGGGGAATGGTCGCCGTGCCATAGGCCAGCGCGGCCACGGCCTGGGCGCCGCCGATGGTGAACACCCGGTCAACACCGGTGATGGCCGCGGCGGCCAGCACCAGGGGGTTCTTCTCGCCGCGGGGGGTGGGCACCACCATGATCAGCTCGCCCACGCCGGCCACCTTGGCGGGGATGGCGTTCATGAGCACCGAGCTCGGGTAGGACGCCCGACCGCCGGGCACGTACAGGCCGACGCGATCAAGGGGCGTGACCTTCTGGCCCAGGCGGGTACCGGCCATGCCCGGCGCCTCATCCTCGTACTGCCAGGATTCCTGCACCTGGCGGGCGTGGTAGCTGCGCACCCGCTCGGCGGCGGCCTCGAGGGCCTGACGCTGCTCGGCACCGAGCCCGGCCAGGGCGGCCTCGAGTTCGGCGCGGGGCAGCTCCAGGGCTGCCATGTCGGCCACGTCCAGGTGGTCGAAGCGGCGGGTGAATTCAACAACAGCCTGGTCGCCATCCCGGCGCACGGCCTGCAGGATGTCGGCCACGGCCTGTTCGATGGCCGCGTCGGTGCTGCCCTCGAAGGCCAGCAGGGCGTCGAGGGTGGCAGTGAAGCCCGCATCGGCGGACGACAGGCGACGGATCTGTGCGCTCATGGCTTGACGGCTCCGGCAAAGGCCTCCAGCACCGGCTGGATCAGCTCGCGCTTGAGCTTGAGGGAGGCCTGATTGACGACGAGGCGGGAGCTGATGGGCATGATGTCCTCCACCTCAATCAGATTGTTGGCCTTGAGGGTGCCGCCGGTGGAGACCAGGTCGACGATGGCATCGGCCAGACCGACCAGGGGCGCCAGCTCCATGGAGCCATAGAGCTTGATCAGGTCCACGTGCATGCCCTTGGCGGCAAAGTGGGCCTTGGCCGCGGTCACGTACTTGGTGGCCACGCGGATGCGCGCGCCACGCTTGACGGCAGCGGCGTAGTCGAAATCCTTGCGCACGGCCACGCACAGACGGCACTTGGCGATGTTCAGGTCGAGGGGCTGGTAGAGCCCGGCGCCGCCGTGCTCGATCAAGGTGTCCTTGCCGGCGATGCCCAGGTCGGCCGCACCGTACTGCACGTAGGTGGGCGTGTCGGTGGCGCGCACGATGACCAGGCGCACGTCGTCACGGTTGGTACCGATGATGAGCTTGCGTGAGGTCTCCGGGTTGTCGGTCGGGGTGATCCCGGCGGCGGCAAGCAGCGGCAGGGTCTCTTCGAAAATTCGGCCCTTCGAAAGGGCAAGCGTAATGCCGTTCAAGATGATGATCTGTCTGCGTAAAAAGCGATTCTAGCCGATCGGGAGACGATCCGCCCCGGGGGCAGCGGCGGGAGGTTTGTCCTGCCCTGCCGCTTCTGATAGCCTGTGCTCCATGGCTGAACCGCAAGACGCGGTCTCGGCCATTTTCTTTTGTTCAATTCCGAGGAGTCTGTGATGAAACCCGAAATCATCGTTTCCAATAACGACCTGGAGCGCCTGGAAGGCCTGCTCTCCAAGCCCCCCACCCGCAACCGCAGCGATCTGGACGGCCTGCGCGCCGAGCTGGAACGCGCCCGCATCGTCGAAGCCGATGAGCTGCCGGCCAATGTGATCGCCATCAACCGCCGCGCCCGCTTCCGCGAACTGCACTCGGGCCGCGAATACGAACTGACCCTCGCCTGGCCCCATGAGGCCGACGCTGCCCAGGGCCGCGTCTCCATCTTCTCCCCCGCTGGCAGCGCCCTGCTCGGACTGGCCGCCGGCCAGATGATCGACTGGCAGACGCCCGAGGGCCACGCCATCCAGCTCAGTGTGCTGGAAGTCCTGCCCGCGACCTGATCCCCGGCGGAAATCCGTAAGGGCGGCGCCCGCCGCCCTATGACTTTCAGCGGATGCGGCTGACCCGCGCACCCAGGGCCGCGAGCTTCTCTTCGAGCTTCTCGTAACCCCGATCCAGGTGGTAGATGCGCTCGATGGTGGTCTGACCTTCAGCCACCAGGCCGGCAATGATCAGGCTCGCCGAGGCCCGCAGGTCGGTGGCCATCACGGTGGCGCCCTGCAGGCTGGCCACACCCTTCACGAAGGCCGTGTTGCCGTCGATCTTGATGTCGGCCCCAAGGCGCTGCAGCTCCACCGCGTGCATGAAGCGGTTCTCGAAGATGGTCTCGCGGATCACCGCCGTGCCTTCGGCCACCGCATTGATGGCCATGAACTGGGCCTGCATGTCGGTGGGGAAGGCGGGGTACGGTGCCGTGCGCAGGCTGACGGCATTGAGCCGGGCCGGTGCCTTGAGACGCACCGCGTCACGTTCGGCGATGACCTCGCAGCCGGCGTCCATCAGCTTGTCGATGACCGCATCCAGGTAGCTGGCCGAGGTGCCGGTGAGGCGTACGTCCCCCCCCGTGGCAGCCGCCGCGCACAGGTAGGTGCCAGTCTCGATGCGGTCGGGCATGACCCGGTGGGTCGCGCCATGCAGGGCGGCAACACCCTGGATGCGGATCACGTCGCCACCCGCGCCGGAGATGCGCGCGCCCATGGCCACCAGACAGTTGGCCAGGTCCACCACCTCGGGCTCACGGGCAGCGTTTTCGATGACGGTCTCGCCGTCAGCCAGACAGGCGGCCATCATCAGGTTCTCGGTGCCGGTCACCGTCACCATGTCGGTGAAGATGCGGGCGCCCTTGAGCTTGGGCACCTTGGCGTGCACGTAACCGTGCTCCACCTTCACGTCGGCGCCCATGGCCTGCAGACCCTTGATGTGCTGGTCCACCGGGCGCGCGCCGATGGCACAGCCGCCGGGCAGGCTCACCCGGGCCTCGCCGAAGCGCGCCACCAGGGGGCCAAGCACCAGGATGGAGGCCCGCATGGTCTTGACCATCTCGTAGGAGGCCACCGGATTGTCCACGCCAGAGGCGTCGAGGGTCACGGTGTCGCCATCACGGCTGACCTTGACGCCCATCTGCTCGAGCAGGCGCAGCAGGGTGCCAATGTCGTTGAGGCGCGGCACGTTGGTAAACGTGACCGGCTCGGTAGTCAGCAGCGCCGAACAGAGGATGGGCAGGGCGGCGTTTTTCGCGCCGGAAATGGCGACCTCACCCGTCAGGCGGGCACCGCCTTCAATCAACAGTTTATCCATGCATCAAAGGGCGTTCAGCCCAGTTCCTTCAGAAGTTCGGCCCACTGGGCGGGCGTATACGTGTTGAGCTGGAGGGCGTGGATCTCGTTGCCCATCAGCTTGCCCAGCGTGGCGTACACGGCCTGGTGCTGACGCACCCGCGGCTTACCCTCGAAGGCCGGGCTGACCACGATGCCGGAAAAATGGGTACCGTCATCGCCCTCGATCTGCAGGAACTCGCATTCCAGACCCACTGCGATCAGACGTTCGATTTCACTTGCTTGAAACATGATTCAAATCCTCAGGCCCGCAGTTTGTAGCCCCTGGCAAGCATTTGCAGGGTAATCACCGCGAGCACGACAAAACAGACTGCCACCACTCCGATGCTCGTCCAGGGCGAGACATCGGAGACCCCGAAAAATCCGTAACGGAACCCGTCAATCATGAAGAAAAACGGGTTGAAATGCGACACCCCCTGCCAGAAGGCCGGCAGCGAGTGAATCGAATAGAAGACGCCCGACAGCATGGTCAGGGGCATGATCAGGAAATTCTGAAAGGCCGCCAGCTGATCGAACTTGTCGGCCCAGATGCCGGCGATCACCCCCAGGCTGCCGAGGAAGGCCCCACCCATCAGGGTGAAGGCGATGATCCAGCCGGGCTCGGCCACCCCCGGCGAGGCAAAGGGCAGCGACACCAGCAGCACGCCCGCGCCACAGGCCGCGCCACGCAACACGGCGGCAATCACATAGGCGGCGTAGAACTCGCGATAGGAGATCGGCGGCAACAGCACGAAGACGATGTTGCCGGTGATCTTGCTCTGGATCAGTGAGGACGAGCTGTTGGCGAAGGCGTTTTGCAGCACCGTCATCATGACCAGCCCGGGCACCAGGAAGGCCGTGTAGCTCACCCCCGGATAGGGCTGCACGTGATCTTCCAGCACATGGCCGAAGATCAGCAGGTACAGCACCGCAGTGAGCACCGGCGACAGCACGGTCTGGAAGCCCACCTTCCAGAAGCGCAGACATTCCTTGTACAGCAGGGTCTTGAAACCTTCCATGGACGCCTCAGTTCTGATTCATGATGCCGACGAAGACCTGCTCCATGTCGGGCCTTCCGAGGGCCATGTCGGTGATCTCGCCCCCCGCCGCACGCAAGGCGGCAAGCAGGTGCCCGACATCGTCGTAGTGATCGAAGCCCAGCACCAGCTCGGTGCCCGCCTGGCTGACGATGCGGGCGGAGAACGGCGATGGCAGGTTCACCGGGGCAGCGAGCCGCAGCTTCAGGGTGTGGGTGGCGAAGCGCTGCAGCAGGTTGGCAGTGGTATCAAGCGCCACCACCCGCCCGGCCTTGAGCATGGCGATGCGCCCGCACAGGGACTCGGCCTCTTCAAGGTAGTGGGTGGTCAGCACGATGGTGTGACCGTCCTGGTTGAGCTTGCGGATGAACTGCCACAACCCGTGGCGCAGTTCCACGTCCACTCCGGCGGTGGGCTCGTCGAGAACGATGACCGGCGGGCGATGCACCAGCGCCTGCGCCACCAGCGCCCGGCGCTTCATGCCCCCGGACAGCATGCGCATGTTGGCGCCCGCCTTGCCGGTGAGATCCAGGTTGTGGAGGATCTCGTCGATCCAGTCGTCGTTGTTGCGGATGCCGAAGTAGCCCGACTGGATGCGCAGCATTTCGCGCACCGAGAAGAAGGGATCGAAGACCAGCTCCTGGGGGACCACCCCCAGGGCCATGCGGGCGGCGCGGTAATCACGCACCACGTCATGCCCCATCACCTCCAGGGTGCCGGAATCGGGCCGTGCCAGGCCGGCCAGGGACGAAATGAGGGTGGTCTTGCCGGCACCGTTGGGACCGAGGAGACCAAAGAACTCACCCTGGGCGACTTCCAGATCGACGCCGGCCAGGGCCTGCAGGGAACGAAAACGCTTGGTGACGCCGACAATGCGGATCGCAGGATTCATGGGCAGGGCCAACGGCTCAATGGGCCAGCGGAAGGATGGTGTCGACGTCGTAGAGGGACGCGAGACTGACCAGCGCCGGGGGGGGCTGGTCGATGGTGAGGCGGCGGCCGGCATTGCGGGACGCCCGGATCCAGCTCAGCAGCAGGGCCAGGGCGGCGGAATCCACCTGGGTCACCCCGGACAGATCCACCACCATATCGGCCGCCACCACGTGCTCACGGCCCTCACTGGCCAGATCGCCGGCCGTGGCCACGGTGAGCGGCCCGGACAGGCTGAGGCGCGGGCCGTCGATGCGGATCATTTCTTGGCGGAAACCGTGGTATCGAGCTGCTTGTTCTTGTCCTTGAGGGACTTGATCAGGCCATCAATGCCACCGGTCCGCACTTCCTTGCCGAAATCATCGCGGTAGTTGGTGACGAGGCTCACCCCGGCCACCAGCACGTCATAGACCTTCCAGCCGTCGGCAAGCTTCTCGAGGTTGTAGTCGATCTGCACCGCCTTGGCGCCGGGCTGACGTACCTCGGTGCGCACCACCACATCGGTGTCCTCGGGCTTGGCCTTGAGCGGCTTGAAGTCGATCTGCTGGTTGCGGTACTGGGTCAGGGCGTTGGAGTAGGTGCGCACCAGCAGGGTCTTGAACTCCTGGGTCAGCACGGTCTTCTGCTCGGGGCTGGCCTGCTTCCAGTCCTTGCCCACGGCGAGACGGGTCATGTGGGCAAAATCAAAGTAGGGCAGCACCCGGGTCTCGACCAGCTCGACCGCCTTGCGGGTATCGCCAGACTGAATGGCCTTGTCCTGCCGCACGATGGTGATCACGTCGTCGGTGACGCTCTTGACGAGGGTGTCCGGCGCGGTGGAGTCGGCGGCCAGGACGTTGAACTGGACGCCAACGCTGAGGGCCAGCGCGGCAAGCAGGGAAGCAATCTTGTTCATCTGTGGTTCTCTCTGTTGTCGTGGGACACGGCGAAGCTCATTCGTCGTCCGGATCTTTCACCCGGGGCGGCTGACCGTCATAGACCTGATTGAGGCGGTATTGCAGGTAAAAGCTGCGCATGTAGCCATACTTGTCCAGGGCAGCCTGGTCGGCGGTGGTGTCCGCCCCCAGCAGGGCAGCCCGACGGTGCACAAAACGCAGGCCGGTGAGGGAGTTGCGCACTGCAACCTCATTGAACTGCCACACCGGATCCACCTGCAGGTCGCCGATCAAGCCGGCGCTGTCGCGCAGGGTGCTCGGCCCGAGCAGCGGCAGGACGATGTAGGGCCCTTCACTGACGCCCCAGCTGCCAAGGGTCTGACCCAGGTCTTCGTCGTGCTTCTCGAGGCCCAGCTCGGTGGCGATGTCGAAGAGACCGAACATGCCGACGGTGCTGTTCACCAGCACCCGCCCGCCATCCGACAGGCCATCCACAAACTTGCCCTGCAGCAGGTTGTTTACCCCGATCCAGATATCGCCGAGGTTGCCGAAGAAGTTGCCGACTCCGACCTTGAACGGCAGGGGCACGTAGTCATAGACCTGCGCCACCGGGCGCATCACGTACTTGTCGGCCGTCTCGTTGAAGGCAAAGGTGGCGCGATTGAGGGGCTCCAGGGGGTCGCGGGGGTGGCCGCCCGCGCCGGCACAGGCCGTCAGGGCAAGCGCCATCCCGAGCGTCGCAAGACGCGTCGGCATGCTCCTCGTTGCAGGCTCGCTGTTGTTCATGGTCACTCGCTCTCTGTGCTTACTCCGCGCGTCCGGCGATCACTGGGCCGGCGCCGGTTGTCCCTCTGCCGCCTTGCTGAACATGAACTGACTGATCAGCTTTTCGAGCACAACGGCGGACTGGGTCTTCTTGATGACATCGCCGGCCGCCAGCAGCTTGTCTTCGCCGCCGGGGTCCAGGCCCAGGTACTGCTCGCCGAGCAGCCCGGACGTCAGGATATTGGCAAAGGTGTCGGTCGGAAACTTGTAGCGCCCGTCGACGGTGAAGACCACCTCAGCCTGGAAGCGTTCATTGTCGTAGCGGATCTCGGAGACCCGCCCTACCAGCACACCCGCCACCTTCACCGGGGCGCGCACCTTGAGACCACCGATGTTATCGAAGCGGGCGCTGAGGGTGTAGGGCGACTGGATGTCGGAACCCGAAATGCTGCCGACCTTGAGCGCCAGGAAAAACAGCGCGGCGATTCCCATCGCCACGAAAACCCCGACCCACAGATCCATCGTGGTGCGACTCATCATTAACCTCGGAACATGAAAGACGTCATTACAAAATCCAGTGCCAGGATGGCCAGGGCCGAACTCACCACGGTCCGGGTGATGGCCCGGGACACGCCTTCCGCGGTGGGCACGCAGTCGTAACCTTCGAAGACGGCAATCAGCGCCACGGCCACGCCGAACACACAGCTCTTGATCACCCCGTTGAGCACGTCGTAGCGGAAATCCACTGCATCCTGCATCTGAGCCCAGAAGGCGCCGTCATCGACACCGATGACGACTACGCCGATCAACCAGCCGCCGAACACCCCCATGGCCGAGAACAGCGCCGCCAGCAGGGGCATGGAGATGACCCCACCCCAGAAACGCGGCGCCACAACCCGGGCGATGGGGCTCACCGCCATCATGTCCATGGCCTTGAGCTGCTCGGTGACCTTCATCAGGCCGATCTCCGCCGTGACGGCAGAGCCGGCGCGGCTGGCAAACAGCAGCCCCGCCACCACCGGCCCCAGCTCCCGCACCAGGGACAGGGCGACCAGGGTTCCCAGGGAGTCGCTGGCCCCATAGCGCTGCAGGGTTTCATAGCCCTGCAGGCCCAGCACCAGCCCGACAAAAAGGCCCGACACGAGGATGATCAGCAGGGACATCACCCCGCTGAAATACAGCTCGCGCAGGGTGAGATGGATACGGGTGAAGGACTGCCCGGAATAGACCAGGATCAGCCAGAAGAAACGGGCGATGAAGCCCAATTGCCAGATACCGTTGATGGCCATCGAACCCATCTTGCGGAGCACGTCTGCCATCAGCCCGCCCCTCCGACCAGGGCCGTGGCGTAGTCGCCAGCCGGATAATGGAAGGGCACCGGGCCATCGGCCTGGGCATGGACGAACTGGGAGACGAAGGGGTCGGCAGAGTTGCGGATCTCGTCCGGCGTGCCTTCGGCCACCACCCGGCCCTCGGAGATGAAATAGATGTAGTCCACGATCTGCAGGGACTCCTGGATATCGTGGGTGACGATGACGGAGCTGGCACCGAGGGCATCGTTGAGGCGCCGGATCAGCTGGCCGATCACCCCGAGGGAGATGGGATCAAGGCCGGTAAAGGGCTCGTCGTACATCAGCAGCATGGGGTCAAGGGCGATGGTACGCGCCAGGGCCACGCGCCGCGCCATGCCGCCCGACAGCTCTCCAGGCATCAGCCTGGCAGCGCCACGCAGACCCACCGCGTGGAGCTTCATCATCACCAGATCGTTGATCAGTTCGGCAGGAAGGTCGGTGTGCTCCCGCAGGGGGAAGGCCACGTTGTCGAACACCGACATGTCGGTGAACAGCGCACCGAACTGGAACAGCATGCCCATGCGCCGGCGCAGGGTGTACAGCGCCTCGCGCCCCAGGCCCGCCACATCCTGCCCGTCCACCGTCACGCGGCCGCCCACGGCACGCTCCTGCCCGCCAATCAGGCGCAGCAGGGTCGTCTTGCCGCAGCCGCTGCCACCCATGATGGCAACGACCTTTCCGCGGGGAATCGACAGGGAAATGTCGCGCAGAATCGCCCTTTCGCCATAGGCGAAACGCACGTTCTCGAGACGGACAAGGGGCTCGGACATGGAAAAATGTTGCAACGCGGGACGCGGATTGTAGCAGAGGGAGAATGGTGTGGCATGCAGCCACCCCGCCCTTGAAAACGAAATATCATGTCACATCAACATCTTGAGCACGCCGCAGCGGGGTTTGCAGGAGGCGTTTATAATGCGCGGTTTCGTTCCAATCACGACCCGCCACGGACATGCAGGACAAACAACAGTACAAACCCGCCGAGATCGAGCGCGCCGCCCAGCAGCACTGGGACAGTACCGAAGCCTTCCGCGTCCACGCCGATGCTAGCAGGCCCAAGTACTACTGCCTGTCCATGTTTCCCTACCCCTCGGGAAAGCTGCACATGGGGCACGTGCGCAACTACACCATTGGCGATGTGCTGTCCCGCTTCCACAAGATGAAGGGCTTCAACGTCCTGCAACCCATGGGCTGGGACGCCTTCGGCCTGCCCGCCGAGAACGCCGCGATCAAGAACCGGGTGCCGCCGGCCAAGTGGACCTACGACAACATCGCCTACATGAAGCAGCAGCTCAAGTCGCTGGGTTTTGCCATCGACTGGCGCCGCGAGCTGGCCACCTGCACCCCCGAATACTATAAGTGGAACCAGTGGCTGTTCCTGTGCATGCTCGAGAAGGGCGTCGCCGAACGCAAGACCCAGGTCGTGAACTGGGACCCGGTGGACCAGACCGTGCTGGCCAATGAGCAGGTCATCGACGGCCGCGGCTGGCGGACCGGCGCGGTGGTCGAGAAGCGCGAGATCCCCGGCTACTACCTCAAGATCACCGACTACGCCGACGAGTTGCTGGGCGACCTGGACGAGCTCTCTGGCTGGCCCGAACGCGTCAAGCTGATGCAGGCCAACTGGATCGGCAAGAGCACCGGCGTGCGCTTTGCCTTCAAGCACGACATCGCCGACGACAACGGCCTGATCGGCGACGGTCAGCTGTGGGTGTTCACCACCCGCGCCGACACCATCATGGGCGTCACCTTCTGCGCCGTGGCCGCCGAGCACCCCCTGGCCCTGCATGCTGCCAAGACCAATCCCGAACTCGCCGCCTTCATCGAGAAGTGCAAGCACGGCTCGGTGATGGAAGCCGACATGGCGACCATGGAAAAGGAAGGCCTGCCCACCGGCCTGTTCGTCACCCACCCCCTCACCGGCAAGCAGGTCGAGGTGTGGGTCGGCAACTACGTGCTGATGAGCTACGGTGATGGCGCCGTGATGGGCGTGCCGGCCCATGACGAGCGCGATTTCGCCTTCGCCAAGAAGTACGACCTGCCCATCGAGCAGGTTGTCGCACTGGGCGACAAGGCCTACAGCCTGGACGCCTGGCAAGAGTGGTACGGCAGCAAGGACGGCGTCTGCGTCAATTCCGGCAAATACGACGGCCTCAACTACACCGACGCCGTGGACGCCATCGCCGCCGATCTGGCCGCCCAGGGCATCGGCGAGAAGAAGGTCCAGTGGCGCCTGCGCGACTGGGGCATCTCCCGCCAGCGCTACTGGGGCTGCCCCATCCCCATCATCCACTGCGACAGCTGCGGCTCGGTGCCGGTACCCGACGACCAGCTGCCGGTGGTGCTGCCCGAAGACTGCGTGCCGGACGGCTCCGGCAACCCCCTGCACAAGCGTGAGGACTTCCTCAACGTCCCCTGCCCCTGCTGCGGCAAGCCGGCCCGCCGCGAGACCGACACCATGGACACTTTCGTGGATTCGTCCTGGTACTACGCCCGCTACGCCACCACCTTCGGCAAGGACAAGATGGTGGATGACGAGACCAATTACTGGATGACGGTCGACCAGTACATCGGCGGCATTGAGCACGCCATCCTGCATCTGCTGTACTCGCGCTTCTGGACCAAGGTGATGCGTGACGTGGGCCTGGTGAACTACCGCGAGCCCTTCGCCCACCTGCTCACCCAGGGCATGGTTCTCAACAATGCCTTCTTCCACAAGCCCGAAGGCGGCGGCAAGAACTACTTCTGGGAAAGCGAGATCGACATCCAGAAGGACGCCAAGGGCCAGATCATCGGCGCCAAGCTGAAGAAGGACGGCACGGTGCTGGAGCACGAGCTCACCACCATGTCCAAGTCGAAGAACAACGGCGTGGATCCGCAGTCCTTGATCGAGCAATACGGCGCCGACACGGCCCGCTTCTTCATGATGTTCGCCGCGCCGCCCGAGCAGACCCTCGAATGGTCCGACGCGGGTGTTGAAGGCGCCTACCGCTTCCTGCGCCGGGTGTGGAGCTTCGGCCACCTGTTCGCCAGCGAGATCCGCGGCCAGATCGGCGCCCAGCGCCAGCTCGCCGGCGCCAAGCTGCCGGAAGATCTGGCGGCCTTCCGTCGCGAGATCCACCTTCTCCTCAAGCAGGCCAACTACGACCTGGGCAAGCAGCAGTTCAACACCGTGGCCTCGGCCACCATGAAGATGCTCAACGCCCTCGAGAAGGCCCCGCGCCAGGGCGCCCTGGCCGCCGAAACCATTGAAGAGTGCTTCGGCATCCTGCTGCGCGTGCTATCGCCCCTCACCCCGCACATCAGCCACGCCCTGTGGCTTGATCTGGGCTACGGTGAGGACATCCTCAAGGCCGCCTGGCCCGAGCCCCTCGATGCCGCCCTGGTGCAGGACGAGGTCGAGCTGATGCTGCAGGTCAACGGCAAGCTGCGTGGCGCCCTGCGCGTCCCCGCTGATGCCGCCAAGGACGCCATCGAGGCCGCCGCCCTGGCCCACGAGGCAACCATCAAATTCCTCGAAGGCCGTGCCGCGAAAAAGGTTGTCGTGGTGCCCGGCCGCCTGGTCAATATCGTCGGCTGATCCCTCAAAGGAACCCACTCATGCTGCGCCTTGCCCTTCTCGCCACCCTCGCCCTCCTGTCCGGCTGCGCCTCGCCGGACCGCAACTTCTACGAGGGCATCCGGCAGGAAAACGCCCGACGCCAGCATGAGCCGGGCCGCGACATCAGCCGTGACGCCCCGCCGCCGGGCTACGACGCTTACGAAAAAGAACGTCAGCGCCTCAAGGAGGAATCGCCCAAATGAGTCTCGCCCACCTGCCCGGGCGCCGTCGTGCCCTCGCCGCACTCGCCACCGTGGGCATCGTGCCGCTGCTGGCCGCCGGCTGCGGCTTCCAGCTCCGCGGGCCGCGCCCCTTGCCCTTCGACACCATCTACCTGGGCATGTACGAATACTCCGAGCTGGCCTCCGCCATCCGCCGGCAGATCCAGGCCGGCAGCACCACCCGGGTGGTGGCTCGACAGGAGGACGCCGCAGTCCGCCTGGAGGTGCTGGCCGACGCCAAGGAAAAAGCCATCCTGGCCCTCAACACCCAGGGTCGGGTACGTGAATACCAGTTGCGCCAGCGTTTCAGCTTCCGGCTGGTGGACAAGGACGGACAGGAAATCATCGCCCCCAATGAAATCCTGCTGCGCCGCGACCTGGCCTTCGATGACTCCCAGGTGCTGGCCAAGGAGCAGGAAGAGATCCTGCTTTACCGAGACATGCAGGGCGATCTGGTACAGCAGTTGATGCGCCGCCTGTCGTCTGCGCGCATGCCGGACGCGCCGCCCAAGCCGTGAACCTGCGCCCCGAGCAGCTCGCCAGCCAGCTCGACAAGCCCCTCGCCCCACTTTACGTCCTCCATGGCAACGAACCGCTGCTGGTCCTAGAGGCGGGCGACGCCATACGCGCCGCTGCGCGCAAGCAGGGCTACGCCGAGCGCGAGGTTCTGGTCGCCGGCCAGGGTTTTCGCTGGACAGATCTGCAGTCAGCCGCCGGCAACCTGTCCCTGTTCGGGGCCAGCAAGCTGGTGGATCTGCGCATCCCCAACGGCAAGCCCGGCCGCGACGGGGGCGACGCCCTGCAGCGCTACGCCCGCCACCTGGATGACGGCGTCGTCACCCTGATCACCCTTCCGGAAGTCGACTGGGCCACCCGCAAGGCAGCCTGGTTCGTGGCCCTGGGCGAAGCCGGTGCGTGCGTCGAGCTGAACGCTCCGGAGCGCGAGCGCCTGCCCGAATGGCTGGCCCGGCGCCTCGCCGCCCAGCAACAGAAGGCCTCGCCAGAGGCCCTGGGCTTCATTGCCGAGCACATCGAAGGCAACCTGCTGGCCGCCCACCAGGAGATCCTCAAGCTCGGCCTGCTCCACCCTCCGGGGGATTTATCCCTGGAGGCCGTACGCGACGCCGTGCTCAACGTGGCCCGCTACGACGTGGACAAGCTGCGCAACGCCATGCTGGAAGGCGATACCGCCCGCTGTGCCCGGCTGCTGGAGGGCCTCAAGGGCGAAGGCGAGGCGCCGCCCCTGGTCCTGTGGGCGCTGGCCAACGAGATCCGCACCCTGGCCCGCCTGCGCATGGGCGTCGACGAGGGCCAGGCCCTGCAGGGCCTGCTCAAGGCCGAGCGGGTTTTCGAGGAACGCCGCAAGCAAGCCGTTCAGCGCGCCCTGCAGCGCCTGTCCAGTGGCGCCCTGCGCACCGCAATCTTGCACGCCGCCAGAATTGACCGGATGATCAAGGGTCTGACAACGGGCGATGTGTGGGACGAGTTCCTGCAACTGTGCCTGCGCCTCTGCCGCGGCGCAGCCCAGGCCCCGGCGCGGCGCTGAACGCCGCCCACCGATTCGAGAGTAAACACGATGGACATCAAGACCTACATGCAGACCGTTGGCCGCCAGGCCCGCACCGCCTCCCGGGCGGTCGCCGCTGCGACCACCGGCGCCAAGAACACCGCCCTGCTGGCCATGGCCGCCGAGATCCGCGCCCGCAAGGCCGAGCTCTCCGCCGCCAACCAGCGCGACCTGCTCGATGCCCGGGCGAACGGCCTCGAGCCGGCCATGATCGACCGCCTGACCCTGTCCGAGAAGGGCATAGAGGCCATGGCCGTCGGTCTCGAGCAGGTTGCCGCGCTGCCCGATCCGGTGGGCGAGGTCACCGACATGAAACGTCGCCCCTCCGGCATCTCGGTGGGCAAGATGCGCGTACCCCTGGGCGTCATCGGCATCATCTATGAAGCCCGCCCCAACGTCACCGCTGACGCCGCAGCCCTGTGCCTGAAGTCCGGCAACGCCGCCATCCTGCGCGGCGGCAAGGAGGCCCTGCACTCCAACCAGGCCATCGCCGAATGCGTGCGTGCCGGCCTGGCTGCCGCCGGCCTGCCGGAGGCCGCCATCCAGGTGGTGGAAACCACCGACCGGGCCGCCGTCGGCGAGCTCATCACCATGCCCCAGTTCGTGGACGTGATCGTTCCCCGCGGCGGCAAGGGCCTCATCGAGCGCATCTCCAGCGAGGCACGGGTGCCCGTCATCAAGCACCTGGACGGCAATTGCCACGTTTACGTGGATGAATTCGCCGATCCGGCCAAGGCCCTCGCCATCGTCGAAAACTCCAAGACCCAGCGCTACGGCACCTGCAACACCACCGAATCCCTGCTGGTGGATGCGGCCATCGCCGCAGCCCAGTTGCCCGCCCTCGGCACCATGCTGGCCGACAAGGGCGTCGAGCTGCGCGCCTGCCCGGCGGCCCTGGCCATCCTGCGGGAGGCTGGCGTGGCCGAAACCCGGCTGAAGGTGGCAGTCGAATCCGACTGGACCGAGGAGTTCCTCGCCCCCATCATCGCCATCAAGGTGGTGGACGGGCTCGACGAAGCCATCGAGCACATCAACACCTGCTCGTCCCAGCACACCGAATCCATCGTCACCGAGAACTACACCCGGGCGATGCGCTTCCTGCGCGAGGTGGATTCAGCCTCGGTGATGATCAATGCGTCCACCCGCTTCGCCGACGGCTTCGAGTACGGTCTGGGCGCCGAGATCGGCATTTCCACCGACAAGATCCACGCCCGCGGCCCGGTGGGCCTGGAAGGCCTGACCAGCCAGAAGTGGATCGTCTTCGGCGAAGGGCACGTGCGCGCCTGAGTCCTTCAAAGTCTCCCTGCCGGGCACGTTCCCGGCTAAGATTCAAACGCCCGTTCGAAATCGCATGCAAAGGCGACGGACGGGCGTTTGCACATCCACACACCAGGAGACAGCCATGAACCGATTCTTCCGTAGCCCCCTGCCCGCCGCCGCCCTTTCTCTTGCCCTTTCTCTTCCCCTTTTCCTTGCCCTGCCGGCCTCCGCAGCCGAAGTCGCCGGCACCCATATCGACGACAAGGCCAGCGTGGCCGGCAGTGATCTGACCCTCAATGGGGCCGGCCTGCGCACCCGCTTCATGCTCAAGATCTACACCATCGGCCTCTACCTGCCCAAACGCGGCGAGGCCCCGCTGGCCACCAGCGGCGGCCCCCGGCGCATCCAGATCGTCACCCTGCGCGAACTCAGCGCCGAGGATTTCGCCAATGCGCTGATAGACGGCATCCGGAAGAACCACAGCGAAACCGAATTGGCCGGCCTGCAAAGCCGGGTTGAGGAATTCCGCAGCGTGCTGCTCGGCATCAGGACCGCCCCCAGCGGCACCCAGGTGCGGATTGACTGGCTACCCGCGAACGGCACCCGCCTTATCATCAACAATGAAGTCCGCGGCAAGGATATTGCCGGCGAGGATTTCTATCGTGCCCTGCTGCGTATCTGGATCGGCGACAAACCCATCGACGAAGACCTGAAGAACGCGCTCCTCGGAAAGCGCTGACACCCTTGCGACAGGCCCGGCGGCGGGCGCAGAATTCAGGCATGCCTTTGCCAGATACCGCAGCCCGGCCCACCGGGCTTTCCGCTGTCATGCCAGTCCCATTCGGGAACGTGGGTGTTTTTGTGGCCGGCGAATTCATCCACGAAATCGTCTTTCTACCGCCTGCACATCTGCCGATGGCCCCGCGCGATGCGCTTGGAGAAGAGGCCGTACGGCAGATACAGCGCTACCTCGACGATCCGGACGCCCCCTTCTCACTGCCCCTAGCCCTGCGCGGTTCTCACTTTCGTCGCCGTATATGGGCCGCTATTACCGGCACTCCACGGGGTCACACTAGAACCTACGGCGAACTGGCCCGGGACGCCCACAGCGCCGCGCGCGCAGTCGGCCAGGCCTGTGGTGACAATCCCTTTCCACTCGCAATCCCGTGCCATCGGGTTGTTGCAGCCAGCGGTCCGGGCGGTTTCGCCCACGACCGGGGCGGCTATCTTCTCAATGCCAAACACTGGCTATTAGGTCACGAGAACGCCTCTCGCAGCGGTGAAGAAGCCTTCCTTCCCGGCCTCTTCGGCAACGCACATTCCTGAAAGAAATACCGGCCATCGCGGCCTATTCCTCCTCATTCACGACAGCCATGTCCCGATCAGATCAAAACGCCCCGGAAACCCAGGCCACCCGATTCCTCCGCCAGCACCGCATGGCTTTCTCCACCCACCTTTATGCCTATGAAGAGCACGGGGGCACCAAGGTTTCCGCCCGGGAGCTGAATGTGGCTGAGCACGCCGTCGTAAAGACGCTGGTGATGGAAGACGAAGGTCGCCAACCCCTCATCGTATTGATGCACGGCGACAGAAAAGTATCCACCAAGGAACTCGCCCGACAAATCGGTCGAAAGCACATCAGCCCCTGCGACCCCGCCGTCGCCCAGCGTCACACCGGCTACATGGTCGGCGGAACTTCGCCTTTCGGTACGCGCAAGACACTTCCGGTATTCATGGAAAAGACCATCCTCGACCTGCCATTGATATATATCAATGGAGGAAAGAGGGGGTTCCTTGTCGGGGTTCACCCGCATGACATCCTGCAGCTTCTCCAGCCCGGGGTGGTGAACGTGGCGCTGGAATGAATTGAAATAAAAAACACTTACCAAATCTTCGGTCTATAGTGGCAAAATAAATAGCACGATTAAGGCCGAAACAATCCGGTCGATCTTGCGGCACTGTCTCCCTTATCCGTGCCGCCACTACATGCCCAAGGAAAACAGCACCATGGAACTCTCTTCCCTCTCCCTCTCCGAATTGCGCCGCCTTCAGAGCAAAGTCGAAACGGAGATTCGGCGCCGCTCCGACACCGCCAAGAAAGACCTGCTGAAGCGCATGCAGAAGCTCGCCGCCGAGCACGGCATGAGCCTGAATGAAGTGATCGGTCAGGAAAGCGCCGAAAAGGCAGCCCCCGCCCCGCGCAAGGCTGCAGCCAAGCCCGCAGCCAAGAAGGTTGCCAAGCCGGCATCGGTCATCAAGTTCCGCCACCCGGAGAACCCCGCCATCGGCTGGACCGGCCACGGTCGCAAGCCCCAGTGGGTCATCGACTGGCTGGCCCAGGGCAAGCCCCTCGACGAATTGCGCACTGACGCTGCCACTGCAGCCTGAGCCCCCTGGACCGCAGGGCTGCCAATTCAGCGCGGCAGTCCTGCGGTGGGAGCATGTTCGGGTGGTTCTGCGCCATCGCGCCCCCGTTCAATGAATACGCCTACTCGTCGCACGTCTTTCATGACGCCAATTTTTGCAATGGCGAGCTTGACCCAAGGCGCACCGAATTCCTCGAACAGCAATTTGACAATAAACTCACCCAGGGTCTCGATGAGATTGAACTGGTGATTGCCAAGCTCTTCCCTAATGCGCTCGATGACCTTTGCGTAGTCAATGGTGTCCGCGATGTCGTCATGTTCGGCAGCCGCATCGGGCACACCAAAGGTAAGATTCAACTCGAGGGTCTGCTCGGTCACCCGCTCCCGCGGGTAAATACCCACCCGGGCCTTGACCCGCAGTGCTTCGATAAAAATGAAATCCATCGTCCGTCCCGGCTAAAATCGCGCCCATTCTAGCTCGCGTCACAACAAAAGCATGCAACTCGCGCTCCTGCTCGCTGCCGCCTACCTGATCGGCTCGATTCCCTTTGCCGTCGTGGTCAGTCGCCTTTTCGGCATGGCCGACCCACGCAGTTATGGCTCGGGCAATCCCGGCGCCACCAATGTATTGCGCAGCGGCAACAAACTCGCCGCCATCCTCACCCTGCTTGGAGACGGCTTCAAGGGCTGGCTGGCCGTCTTCCTCGCCGAGCAGATTGCCCCAACGGCAGGCCTCGGCAGCATCGCGGCGCCTACGGCTGCCCTGGCGGCCTTTCTCGGCCATCTGTTCCCGATCTTTCTGGGCTTTCGCGGCGGCAAGGGCGTTGCCACCGCAGCGGGCGTCCTTCTTGGTGCCAGCGGATGGCTCGGGCTGGCCACCCTCGGTGTGTGGTTGGGCGTAGCCTTCACCACCCGCTACTCCTCACTGGCTGCCCTGTGCGCCTCGGTGGCCGCACCGGGCCTGGCCTTCCTGCTGGGGCTGCACGCCTATTGGGTTCTCTCATCCAGCGTGATGTCGCTGCTACTGATATGGCGTCATAAAGACAATATCAAGCGCCTGCTGGCCGGTCAGGAAAGCCGGATCGGCAGCAAGAAAAAAGAAGCCTGAAACTGCGGACGAATCAGCCCGCAACAGGGGGCCGGGGCGCCGCAATATCCATGAGACTCCAGCGCGGCAGCACGGCAAAGCGGCCATCATCAGCCCCGCCCCGCTCCCCCGCCATGAATCGCAAGGCGCCGGCAAACGCAATCATGGCGCCGTTGTCGGTGCACAGCTCCATTTCCGGGTAGAAGACTTTCGCCCGACGCCGCGCCGCTGCTTCATCGAGGGCGGCCCGCAGGGCCAGATTGGCCCCCACCCCGCCTGCCACCACCAGCTGCCGGAGCCCCGTATGCCGGAGGGCCGCCATGGATTTGGCCACCAGAACCTCCACTGCGGCCGCCTGGAACTCAGCCGCCAGATTAGCCTTGTCCGCCTCACCGAAGCCTTCCGCCCCGGCCGCCGTCAGCACCGCCGTCTTGAGCCCGCTGAAGCTGAAATCGAAGTCCTTGCTGTGAAGCATCGGCCGCGGCAGCTTGAAGCGCCCCGGCTTGCCCTCCAGCGCCAGCCGGGCAAGGGCCGGGCCGCCGGGATAAGGCAGGCCGATCAGCTTGGCGGTCTTGTCGAACGCCTCACCGGCGGCGTCATCCACGGTCTCTCCGAGCAGGGTGTAATCCCCCACTCCGGCAACGCGCATCAACTGGGTATGTCCGCCAGAGACCAGCAGGGCCACAAAAGGAAACTCCGGCGGGGTAGCCGACAGCAGCGGCGACAGCAGGTGTCCCTCCAGGTGGTGCACCGGCAGCGCCGGCACGCCCAGGGCCACGCCGAGCGCCTCGGCCACGCTCGATCCAACCAGCAGCGCCCCGGCCAGGCCAGGCCCCGCGGTATAGGCAATACCGTCGATGTCACCCATGGCCAGCCCGGTAGCCTCAAGCAGCTCTCGCAGCAGCAGCGGCAGGCGGCGGATGTGGTCACGGGAGGCCAGTTCGGGCACCACCCCACCGTAGGCCGCATGGAGGTCAATCTGGGAATGCAGGCGGTGCCCCAGCAGGCCCCGCTCCGCGTCGTAGATGGCGACCCCAGTCTCATCACAGGACGATTCAATACCCAGAACGCGCATGGTACTTCCGCAGAAAAATCAGCATTTTACCTTGGCGCTGCCAACAAAGCGAAAAGTGGACTTGGTAGACCCGAACGACTTGGTTATACTCGTCGTTTTTCCGTCCAAAGAATTTTCGAGGAAGCACGCAATGCCGGGTATTCGCGTCAAAGAAAACGAGCCGTTCGAAGTTGCCATCCGCCGCTTCAAGCGCACCATTGAAAAAGTGGGCCTGCTGCCCGAGCTCCGCTCCCGTGAGTTCTATGAGAAGCCCACCGCCGAGCGCAAGCGCAAGCTGGCCGCCGCGGTGAAGCGTCATCACAAGCGCCTGCGCAGCCAGACCCTGCCCCCGAAGATGTACTAAGCAACACCCGAGTACACGCTTCCCGACCGCCACGCGATACGCGCTTTTGCGCGAGCGCGTGGCGTTTGTGCTTTTCCGTCGCACCCGGCTCGCCTCGCGAGAATCGGCGCCGACCCCACCCGCCAAGGAAATCCGTACATGTCCCTCAAGGTTCAAGTTTCCGACGACATGAAGGCCGCCATGCGCGCCAAGGACAGCGCACGCCTGTCTGCCCTGCGCCTGCTGCTGGCGGCCATCAAGCAGCGTGAAGTGGATGAACGGATTGAGCTGGACGATGCGGCGGTTGTCGCCGTGGTGGACAAGATGCTCAAACAGCGCCGGGATTCGGTCGCCCAGTACGAGGCCGCCCAGCGCTTCGACCTGGCCAGCGCGGAACGCTTTGAGATCGACGTGCTGACGGCCTACAAGCCCGCCGGCCTGAGCCCGGAGCAGATCGCCGAAATCATCGACGCAGCCGTTGTCGCCACCGGCGCCAGCACCCCTGCCGACATGGGCAAACTAATGGCTGTGGTCAAACCGCAGCTCGCCGGCAAAGCCGACATGACCGAGGTGTCCAAACTGGTCAAATCGCGGCTCGGCAACTAGGATTCATGGGGATGGCGCCCCGGCGCGCCGTCCGGACATCATGATTCCGCAATCCTTCATCCAGGATCTTCTCGCCCGCGTCGATATCGTCGAGGTCATCGAACGCTACCTGCCGCTCAAGAAGGGCGGGGCAAACTATTTTGCCTGCTGCCCCTTTCACGGCGAGAAGTCCGCGTCGTTCTCCGTAAGCCCCACCAAGCAGTTCTATCACTGCTTTGGCTGTGGCGTACACGGCAGCGCGATCAGCTTCCTGATGGAATACAACGGCCTCGGCTTCATCGACGCCGTGAAGGAGCTCGCCGGTACGGTGGGCATGGAAGTGCCGGAAGACGACTTCACGCCCAATCGCGACCGGGCCAAGGAGCAATCCCTGACCGAAGTCATGGCGCAGGCCGCGCGCTTCTACAAGGAGCAGCTCAAGCGCAGCCCGGTGGCCATCGACTACCTCAAGGGCCGCGGCCTGACTGGCGAGATCGCCGCCCGCTACGGCCTGGGTTACGCGCCGGAAGGCTGGCAGGCCCTGCAGGCCGCCTTTGCCGACTACAGCGCCGCCCAGCTGCTCGAATGCGGCCTTGTCCTCGAGAACGAACAAAACCGCCGTTACGACCGCTTTCGTGACCGCATCATGTTCCCCATCCAGGACCAGCGCGGCAATGTCATCGGCTTTGGTGGCCGGGTACTCGGCAAGGGCGAACCCAAATACCTGAACTCCCCCGAGACACCGCTCTTTGAGAAGGGCCGCGAACTCTACGGCCTGGTCCAGGCACGCCAGGCAGTGCGCGATCAGGAATGCGTGCTGGTCGTTGAAGGCTACATGGACGTGGTCGGCCTGGCCCAGTTCGGCGTGGGCAATGCCGTCGCCACCCTCGGCACCGCAGCCACGCCCCATCACATCCAGAAGCTCCTGCGCCTCACTGACCGGGTCGTGT
Organism: Zoogloea sp.; assembly: GCF_044344315.1. GTDB lineage: Bacteria > Pseudomonadota > Gammaproteobacteria > Burkholderiales > Rhodocyclaceae > Zoogloea. Next base: position 23,372 of record NZ_JBIJDC010000059.1, read on the forward strand.
TCTGCTTCGACGGTGACGCCGCCGGCCGCCGCGCCGCCGGCCGCGCCCTGGAGGTCAGCCTCGAACATCTGGCCGACAACAAGACTGTCAGCTTCCTCTTCCTGCCCGAAGAACACGATCCGGACAGCTTCGTCCGCGCCGAAGGCCCCGACGCCTTCCGCACCGCCATGACCCGCGCCCAGCCCCTGGCCGAGTTCCTGCTGGCCGAGCTGCGCAAGGACATCGACCTGGGCACCGCCGAAGGGTGCGCCCGCCTGATCCACGAGGCCAAGCCGCTGATCACCCGCATCGCCGCACCCCTACTGCGTTTGCAGGTCATCAAGATGCTCGCCGAAAGTGCCGGTTTCACCCAGGCGGAAGTGGAGCAGGCTTTTGGCCTGAAGTCCGCCGCGGCAGCCCCCCGGCGCTTTGAATCCGACCGCCCCTTCGAATCCGGCTTTCCGCGCGACTTCGGCGACGGTGGCGGACGCTTCCGCGGCGGCCGCCGTGGCTACGGCAAGGAACTCCCGCGCCTGACGCCCCGGCAGGCACCCTCCAATCCGGTCGAAACCCTGCTCAAGCTCGTGATCCAGCACCCCGTCTGGGCAGCCCGCCTGCCCATCGACCTGCTACCCCACGACACGCCGGAAGGCCTGGCCCTGATTGCCATGACCGACGCCATGAGCGTCGGCGACCTGCCCACCCACGGCGTTGGTGCGCTGCTCGAACATTACCGCGACACCCCCCACGCCCCGGTGCTCTCCAGGATCTCCGGCCAACTGGCCGACACCCCGCTCGACGAGGCCATGCTGGAACCCCAGTTCAACGACACACTCTACAAACTCGAGTCCAATCTGGTCGAGAAAGAGATCAACACCCTGAACGCCAGAGCCCGCGAAAGCGGCCTCGAACCCGCAGCTCGGAGACGGCTTGCAGAACTGCTGTCGCTAAAAGAGAAGCTCAAAACCCGAGCCAAAGTATCGGATTCGTAATATAATTTTCGGTTTCGCGAAATTCGCCCGCCGAGACCTATCGCAACAGCGCGCCAAAGCAGACGCAGAAGCCTGCCGATAGCTGCGCGCCAACAGCTCGGACGACCAATCGAGGACAGCCATGACCACGGAAAAGCCCAAACAACCGCGCAAAGCGCCTGCCAAGCCGCGAGCAGCGAAGGTCAAGGACAAACTCGCCCCGATGATCGCCGAGGCCCCCTCGGCGGAAGAGGCTGAAGTTCGCCGCACCCGGCTCAAGACCCTGATCGCCCTCGGCAAGGAACGGGGCTACCTCACCTACGCCGAGATCAACGACCACCTGCCCGACGACCTCGTCGACGCCGAGCAGATCGAGTCCATCATCACCACCTTCAACGACATGGGCATCCAGGTCTTCGACGTGGCCCCCGCCGCGGAAGACCTCCTCATGTCCGAAGTCGCCCCCACCGTGGTGGACGACGAACAGGCCGAAGCCGAAGCCGAACAGACCCTCTCCGCGGTCGATTCCGAATTCGGCCGTACTACCGACCCCGTCCGCATGTATATGCGTGAAATGGGCACGGTAGAACTCCTCACCCGCGAAGGCGAAATCGAAATCGCCAAGCGCATCGAGGAAGGCCTCAAGCACATGATTCAGGCGATCTCCGCCTGCCCGACGACCATCGCCGAGATTCTCGAGGCTGCCGACAAGATCGGCCGCGAAGAGATGCGCATCGACGAACTCATCGACGGCCTGATCGACCCGAACGCCGTCGAAGCCATTGAAGAACTCGCCGAAAGCGATGAGCTCGAAGTGGAGGAAGCCGACGAAGCCGACGAGGAGGAAGACGATGGCGGTGCCGGCGCCCAGTCTGCCTCGCTGATCAAGCTCAAGGCCGACGCGCTCGAACGCTTCGCCACCCTGCGCGGCCTCTACGAAAAGATGGCCGTGGCCCTCCAGAAGAAGGGCTACCAGGACAAGACCTACATGAAGCTCCAGGAGCAGGTCTCCAACGAGCTCATGAATATCCGCTTCACCGCCCGCACCACCGAACGCCTGTGCGACGCCGTGCGTCACATGGTCGACCAGGCCCGCGGCCACGAGCGCAAGATCCTGAGCCTGTGCGTGGACAAGGCCGGCATGCCGCGCCCCCACTTCATCAAGAGCTTCCCGGGCAACGAAACCAACCTGGATTGGCTCAAGGCCGAAATCTCCGCCGGCCCCAGCAACTCCCCGGTGCTGATGCGCATGCAGCCCGCCGTGCTCGAGGAGCAGCAGAAGCTCATCGACCTCCAGGACCGCATCGGCATCCCCCTGAAGGAACTCAAGGACATCAACAAGCAGATGTCCACCGGTGAAGCCAAGGCCCGCCGCGCCAAGCGCGAGATGACCGAAGCCAACCTGCGTCTGGTCATCTCCATCGCCAAGAAGTACACCAACCGCGGCCTGCAGTTCCTCGACCTGATCCAGGAAGGCAACATCGGCCTGATGAAGGCGGTGGACAAGTTCGAATACCGTCGCGGCTACAAGTTCTCCACCTACGCCACCTGGTGGATCCGCCAGGCCATCACCCGCTCCATCGCCGACCAGGCCCGCACCATCCGCATCCCGGTGCACATGATCGAGACGATCAACAAGATGAACCGGATCTCCCGCCAGATCCTGCAGGAAACCGGCAACGAGCCCGATCCCGCCACCCTGGCCGAGAAGATGGAAATGCCCGAGGAGAAGATCCGCAAGATCCTCAAGATCTCCAAGGAACCCATCTCCATGGAGACCCCGATCGGCGATGACGACGACTCCCACTTGGGCGACTTCATCGAGGACAACGCCACCCTGGCCCCGGCCGAGGCAGCCCTGTACTCCAGCCTGCGCGACGCCACCAAGGAAGTCCTCGACTCCCTCACCCCGAGGGAAGCCAAGGTCCTGCGCATGCGCTTCGGTATCGAGATGAACACCGACCACACGCTGGAAGAAGTGGGCAAGCAGTTCGACGTCACCCGCGAGCGCATCCGCCAGATCGAAGCCAAGGCCCTGCGCAAGCTGCGTCACCCCAGCCGCTCCGAGCGCCTGCGCAGCTTCCTCGACAACGAAGCCTGACAGGCAAGCGGGCCGCACTGGGGCGGCCCCTGCGTCCCTCTCCCGGGCCCATAGCTCAGTTGGTTAGAGCAGGCGACTCATAATCGCTTGGTCACAGGTTCAAGTCCTGTTGGGCCCACCATACGTTTCAAGCACTTAGGCCAGCCTCACGAGGGCTGGCCTTTTGCTTTTTGGGAAGCGGGAAGGACTGGGGAAGGAATCCAGAAAATCCGTGCAAGGCCCCGCCGCATAGGCCGATCCCGGCGAGGCATGCGTTCTTGGCGCAGGCAATGACTATCTGCCACGGAAGGTGTGCTGCCATTCACTGATCGCCAGGGAGTTTGTGATGGATCATGGGGAAGTAGCATTGCCCAACACTTCCGCCAAGTTGCCACTCGAACACACAGATGCCCATCCCAGTTCGCCTTATCACCGCCCTTCTCATCCTGGTCACAGTTCAAGGCTGTGCCGCGCCACGTGCCTCATGGAAGAAAGAAGGCGTTTCTGCCGACACAACCCAAACCTCTCTCTCCGAGTGCAGGTATCAAATCGGTGTGAACAAGATCCCAGCCGAACAACAACAGGGCCTACTCGTCCAATGCATGCAGGGCAAGGGTTACCGCTGGCGATAGACGGCTCACTTTGCCCAGGCTGGCGGCACCTCGTCCCAACTCGTCGTCCACGCAGCTAACTCAAAAGCAGGAGAGGCAACATGACGAAGCAGTACTACCTGGTGTTTGTAGTCAGGAACTACAAGACCGACTTGTCATTTGAGGTCAGCCTGCACACCTCCAATAGACTCGCCCGAATCCTTGAAAACAGGGAGTGGCAATCGCCCGGCTTCTTCCACTTCGAGACGATGGACGGTAGGACCGTCGCCATCAACTTGGAACAGGTGCAAGCGATCCGATATCTGTGGGAGCCATTCCCAGTGATTTACGCGGACGTGACCAC
>NZ_JBIJDC010000020.1:0-55741 GCF_044344315.1 Zoogloea sp.
AAAAAAGCGGAACCGAGGACGGGGACACAGTGAGTATCTATCTGCGAGATAGCGAAACCCCGATCTCGACGTACCCCCCCTATCTTGAGGAGCTTTGCGACTTCTTCGCTGCTTTGGAAAGTGCCCCCCAAAGCCAAAGATTCCCCGCATTTCATGACGAGGACGGAGAGTTGCTTCAGATAAATGCACGCGAGATCGTGTGGGCAACGGCCCCAACTCACTTGATCGACGAGGGCGTCATTAGCCCAATCGAGGGAGACATGGAACCCTTAGGTGGAAACCAATCGTGAAGCCAAAGCGTCTCCAGCCTCAGGGCTGCACATGACTACCACCGCGGATCGTTCGCCGCCACACCATCCAGCTTCGCGCACGCCCAGCGCCTGATCTGCAACAGCGCCTCCGCCCAGCTCCCGGGCGTGAGCAGCCGCCAAGCCGCCTCAGGATGAGGCCAGATCCGCCGCACACGAAACATCAGGATGTCGGGCTGCGACAGGTCCGCCGGGTTGGCCTCGTGGCCCACCTGGTACAGAACCACGTAGGCCGGCAGCCCGGAGCGCTGGGCGAGCCGTGCCGTCACCGTGCAGGCCTTGGTTTTCTGCCCCACGTCCCGGGCCGTCTCAATGAGCGCCAAGGGCTCTCGGTCCCGGTCGTCGTACTCGACGTACAGGGCACCGTCCAGATCGATCATGGAGAGCCTGGCGGCCTCCTCAATGCCGACATAGCGGCGGGTACTCTGTGCCCGATGCCAGGCGGAATACGCCTGATCCCGGGTTCCGTAGCGTTCGGTCTGCATGGCACCTCCAACGCGGCAAAAGGGGCAGCGAGCGTCGGCTGTGCGTCAGCCGACCTCTCGTGGTGGCGTGGATTACTCCACCGTTTGGGGAGCAGGCATGGTGAGGGCTCCAGGGTTCCGGAATAGATGGCTAGCCCACACCCGGCCTCTTGATGCTTATGAGTGAGCTCTACCGGTCAGCCATCAGGCCTTTCATGAAGTCCTGAAAGCCAAGATCCAGCTTGGCTGCACGGATGCCCCACACTCGAACATTGCAACGTCCATCCGCATTGCGGCCGACGCGGACTTCAGCGTGATTCCGGCACGAGCCTCGACGAGGGCCGGGAAACTCGCCCAACTTAACGGCTCCGCTGCCGATGAGCTCCTCCTCGGTGCCAATCATACGGATCTCGACTCCACGTAGAGTAGTCTTGTACGCGTCCGTAATCGGCAACGCAGCCCTAATAACGTGCTTCATCTTCAGTGTCTTCATAGCTCACCTCCTTCGCTCTCGGTGACGCTGGAGCCCAGGACGATGAGCAGGGACCGCGGCACACGCTCATGACCAAGACACAGCGGCGCCGGCTTGTCGTCCCAGGTGATGCAGGCCGAGCCATCGGGATAGACCTTCATCACGGTGCCGGTGCGGCCGGCATGGAGGGAACGCACGCGGTCACCAATGTCGAGCTGCTCGCGGAAAATCAGAGCCAGATGCCGGGCCGCAGGCAGCCCCACCCTGACGGGTGTCGAGATACGCTGAATCGTCATGATCAGCCCTCCAGCGCAGCGATTGCGATCTGAAAGGCGGAGGCCCTACCGTCGTGATAAGTCCGCATCTTGGCCGTGCGCGCCTGGCTGGCTTGCTTCTGGCTGTCGGCCAGAGCCTCGCGCAGGAAGGAAAGCGGGCTCTCTTCGGCCTTCGATTGAGCCGGGCTCAAGCCGCACTCAGCGGCATTGACCAGCCCCTGCGCCAGCTCGATCAGGTAGGCCGCGCCATGGGCTACATTGTCCTGGTGTTCATCCGCCACGCTCAGCACGGACGCACGGGCCGTGTCCAAGAGGCACGACGCATGAATGAGCGTGGCGGACAAATCAGCACCCTGGCGGACCTGGAGCAGGTTGCCGTCGATGGAGTGGAAAAAGTCGTGGGAAGCAGTGCCCCGCTTGGGTGCGGGCGAAACAAGGGCAAGGTGGGACATGGTGAGACTCCTAGATTGCGGTCAGTTTTTCCGCACTCCAGCCGCCAAGCTGGGGGGCGAAACCGTGCAGGTTGGCGGACCGGAATCTAGGAACCGGCAGGGTTTCCCCTCCCGCACGGCCCGCCCATAGGCGCTACCATGCTGCGGACGTAAAAAAACCGCTCAGGGCGGTTGTCCGCCTAGATTTTGTCCGGGCCGCCAAGCCCGGCCGCTGTTGTTTGCAGCGACGGGATCAGGATGCTCCGGGAGATACCCGGGTGTCAAGGGGAGCCATAAAATCTCCACATTGATGCGTCCAAATTACGCTTGATAGAGTCGGTACAGCACCCGCGACACAAGCATTTCACTATCGACCAAGACAGTAATCCGCCGCCTCTGCCGCGCGCCGCCTAGCATCATCGGCGCTGAGTCGGCGCGCAGGGTGCGCTTGTAGGGTCGTTGTCGGCCATCAGTTGATCCCTTGTGCGCGCCGGTACAGCGCGACAATGTTTTCTTCGGTGACGGGGCGCCCGGCACGGCTCAGGGCGGCGGTGATCTTCGCGCGCTCGCCGGCCGGGACCTTCACCTTGTCGCCAGCCTCCAGCATCACAGCGGGCTTCTCGCTGTCCCATAGCAGGCCGGACACGCCAACCTTCGTGAAGAGCTGGGCAGCCGTTTTCTGGACTTCCTCGGGCGTGAGCTTGCCTCCCTTGGCCTGCTCGCGCTCTCTCACTCTGGCCTCAAAAGCAGCCCAGATGCGCCCGACCTTCTCGGCGCCCGTCTTGTCGGTGTCCTTCGGCGTCGGGTCGATCCCGGCCTCGCGCATGTACTGGCTCAGCACGTCGCGCGTCGTGCGAACCTGGGTCAGATCCTTGCCGCTGCGCAGGTCTTCTTGCTGCCCGACGAGAGCCTTAAACTCCGTGTCCCCCAGCTTGTCGCGGAAGGCCATTAAGTTTGTCTTGGCGAGCAGATCCGGCTTTGTCTTCAGGTCGTAGTACAGAGCCCAATTGGTTTCAATCGGAGCCCCCTTTGAGATCCGGCCGGCAAAGCCCATCACCTCATCCACTTTTCCCGGCGGGATGGCGTTGCGAACGCTGGCAGGCAGGCCGGCATAGTTGCCGCCGTTGGCGACAAGCTGCCGCTGGGCCTCGGCCAGTGCGCCTTCGTCGCGCTGCTTGATCGCGTCCTCCTGCATCTTGAACTGCCGCGCCACTTCCTCGCGGGCCAGCTTGAGGCGGGCCGGGCTTCCGGCGATGGCCGGATTACTCTGCAGCTCCGTGTCGATGTCGGCCAGCGTTGGGCGCGGCGGCACTCCGCCGCCAGCGTTGAACGCAGCCATGTTCTTGGCGACGTACTGCTGGGTTTCCTTCGGCATCAGTGACAGCCAGGTCATCTGCCGAGGGGCGTTGGGGTCGGTGTTGGCATCGACCATCACCGGCTTGCCCGCGTTCTTCAGCGCGGCACCGACGCGGCCGGGCCCGGCGTTGTAGGCCGCATATGCGAGCGACAGATCACCGAATACCTGGAGCTGTTTGTTGAAGTACGCACGCCCCAGCGCCTTGTTGTACTCGGCGTCGGTGCGGTAACGATTTTCGTCCCACGGCAGGCCCGCGAGCTTGGCGGCCTCGGGCGCGGTGGCCGGCATCACCTGGGCAATGCCGATGGCGCCTTTGCGGCTGGTGAGTGGCCGCCCATTGTCGTCAAACTGCTTGCCGCCGCTCTCTGTGCCCAGCAGGATATTGAAAGCCCGATCCATGTCGGTCGGCGCCAGGCGAGGGGCTGCGTTCTTGATGGCCTGAGTTGCTGCGGTGGTAGCCTCCTTTGCATCCATCTGCTTAGTGATCAACCCTTGCGCTGCCAGGATGTGATCCGGTGTCATCTGGGCACGGTACTTGTTGAAATACCCTTCTGCATACTGGAGCTTGCCTGCCTGCACCGCAGCGGCAAACGCATCGTGGTGCGCCGCAGAAAGCTGGGTGATCGCCTCCTGCTCGGCCAGCTCTTGCGGAACCCCAAGCTGATGAGCCTTGGCGAAGACCGCCGCGCGGATCTCCTCCGTTGCGTCATCGATGCGGCTGCGCTTGGTCACTGGGTCGATCATGTCCTGGCCGTTGCCGCCCATCAGAGCGATGGCCCGCTGCTGGGATTTGATCGCGCCGTCGTAGGTACCCACTTGGTAAGTGGCCATCTCCTTCAAGAGATGGCGCTGCGCAGTTTCGTTAAGCTGTAGATGCATGTCCGCTGCGTCGCGCTTGAACAGCTCGCGCTGCCGATCATTTCCCAGCGTCGCCGTGATTTCATCCACAGTGCCCTTGAACCGTTCGGCGTACTCGTCCGGCAGCGCCTTCTTCGACGAGCGTTCGAGCGCGGCGATGCCCTTCTGCGCCAGCACGCCCTCGGACGAGTCATAGATCAGGGTGTTCAACTTCTCGCGCGCCCGATTGCGGGCATCGATGCGGCGCAGCTGGTTTGCTTCATCGACCATATCGGCGTGAATGCGGGCCGCCTCGGCGCCAGCCGTCTCTATCGCCTGCCCCATCTGCGCACCCTGCCGCGCGGCGAAGTTCTGAGCTTGCGGGGCGTCAAGGCGGATGGAGGGGCCGGGCGTGGCGCCGACCAGGGGGGCATCAACTCGGGGGACTGTCGGCATGAAATCCTCCTATCAGACGACCGTGAAGCCGCTCGCGCGCGCCAGGTTGCGCTGCACGCCAATGGTCACGCATGCGTCGAACTTGCCAGCGGTCAGCGGTGCTACGCCCACCCGATAAACCACCTGGGTGAAACGCCGCAGCCGCGTGGGGAACGGGATCTGCAGGAGCGCCGTGCCGGCAACAACGCCAGCCACCGGGAACACGGCGCCGCCGATCACGTCGGAGAAATTCACCCCATCCTCTGAATCTTGCAGAACAGCCCGCAAGGTCGCCGAACCGCTGGAGGTCGCGGCAGTGTTGCAGACGACGCACAGGAACACGTCATCAACCGCAAGGCCAATGTCCGAGGCCAAGGCGCTGCCGGTGTCGTAGATGTTGGTCGATGCAGTGTCGCCGGGGAGGAGGACTGCTTGGGCCCGGCTGTAGATCAGGTTTGCGTCACGAAATGCCATGTCAGCTCCACCGATTTTGAATAGAGTCGGGCCAGGGGGCCGCGTCCGGGGTTTCATCGAATGAGGTTTCTTGGCCGAAGGCCCGGCGGCACGCGATCAGCGTGTCACCCTCGCGGAGTGCGTCCTCAAGCGCCATTCCTTGGCTCTCAAGATGCAAAGCAAGGCGCGCCCTTGACTGCGCCTCACCCTGGGTAAGGGGCGGGACCCATTGTTCTTCGGTCATTTCAGCTTTCCTTGAATGCGTGCCTGCCGGGCCAGGCGGGCCACCATGAGCACAGTGTCGGGGTGATCGCCCAAGCCCTTGGCGTCGAGGAGCTTGGCGCGGCGGGGGTCTTGCGCGATGAAGGCGCGGGCGTCCCGGAATGCCTGGGCGGCGCTGTTGCCGTAGGTCTCATTCAGGCGGGTGACCGCCTGCTCACGCCAGGCGATGCGGTCGGCGTCGCTCGGCGCCTCGGGGATCTGCCGGGCGATGGACTGCAGGGCGCGCACGTCGTCGTGCGACATCGCCACATCGGCGGCCATCTCGCGCAGCTCGGCAAGGGCCGCACGCTGCACCGGCTCGGGGATGGCCTTGGCGGTCTCGTCGCCGGCCCACAGATCATCGGGCAGTACCGATGCGTAGCTCCCCTGCGGCGAATACAGCGCGCGGAGGCCGTCAGCCTCCCGCATGGCCTTGATGTTCTCGGGCACCTCGACGGCCGGCACCTCTTCCGGCTTGCCATAGAACGCCTCCTGGGCACGCTCATCCGACGTCCGTTCCACTTGGGGCTGTGGTGCCGGCGCGCTGGGAGGAGCGGCCTGGGTTTGCTGCGCGGGCCCCGTGGGGGCGTCATAGAGCGTTGAGAGCGGCGCAGAGCCTTGGGGAGCGGCCTGAGCCTCACTGGCCCTGGCCGCTACGGACGACGGAGCGTCGTAGAGCGTGTTCAAGTTGGTCATTGCAGCAGGCCCTCCTTCTTGGCGACCTCGCGCATGCGGGTCAGCAACACATTGCCCATGCACTGCGCCGCGTCCGTCGCCCGTTCTGGCTGGCCGGCGTGGTGACGCATGTAGCTGAACTGCAACGCGTGGTGGTCGTTCATGCCGTGCGTCGCGGTATCCAGCTCAGCGGCCATCGCGGCGCTGATCTCGCTTGCCGTCACGCTCAGGGAATAGTCGTGACCCCCTCGGCCATACACTGTGGTCTTGAAGAACGCGTGCGACTCGGTCCGCATCTCTGTGCAGAGGCTCTTCCAGTCGGCACAGGCAGCCTTCAGCGTGTCCAGGATCTCGTCGATCTTTGCGGCGGCCTGGATGCGCTCCACCTGCAGGCGCTCCGCGGCCTCTAGGTGGCCGACTGCCTTTGCACGGGCGGCGTCCTTCGCGTCGGCGTCGTCGGCGGCCTGGGCGGCAACGCGCGCCTTGCGGAGCATGTCGAGATCGGCCTCGGCTGCCGCGAGCTTCTGGGCCGCATCGCGAGCACCTTGCAGGGCGGCGGCGCTGGCCGGCGTCCGGGCCAGTTCGACGCCCGCAGCATGGTTGGCCTTGGCGGCTTCAGCCGCCGCGCGCTCGGCAAGCGCTATTTCCTGTTCAAGTTGGTCAAGCTTTGTGGTCATGGTGGGATTCACTCCGGGCGGGGGTTTTACGGAAGGCTCGCAGCCAGTCGTCAAGATCGGCCGCATCAACACGAAGCTGGCCGGTGGGGAAGGCGTACAGCACGCAAAACTCGCCCCGCTTCACGTAGCGGTCAATCGTTCGGCGGGATAGCTTCAGGCGCTCTGCGGCTTCGTCGAGGCTGATCAGGTCGGGCATGGTTGGCGGCATCGGTTGTCGTGCGATGACTTTATTTGTCGTCAAACGCGGCACGCGCACCCCCATTGAACAAAGTGAAAAACCCGGCACTGGGCCGGGTTTTCTACCGTTCAACCATCGAGTATCTGGCAGGCGTCTGACATCGCCGAGCCCCGCGGCAAATGTGGGCGACGGTGCTTTTCGGTATGCCGCAGGCCTGGGCGATTTGCGAATAGGTCAGCCCCTGGTCGCGCAGGGAGAGCAACAAAGAAACCTCCCCGTTGGAGTACTTCGCCTGCGGGTGCGTCTCGCCGATCCGCTGCCCTTTTTCATTCACTGCCACGATTTTCATGCCGCTCCTCCACTTTGAAGAACTGGGGATGCCGGAGGCGCGCGTGTGCAATGGCACCATCGATAGCGCAGCGGCGCTCCAGCGAGTCGGGCGCGCCCACCTGGGACGCCTCAATCAAGGCACGGCGGACGGCCTCTGGAAGGCGCCCGGCGATTTCAGGTTTTTTTAGGGTCATGGGCTCAGGCCTCCTATGACTGCCGGTTACGGGCCAAACGCGCGCGCAGCTTCTCGGACGCCCGCTTCATGTCGGCCTGATCTTTGGCGACACACCACGCCTCACGACGCGCAATGCGCTGTTCCAGCCGGTGCTGCTCGAGTTGGCGCAGCTTCTCGGCCCGCTCGGCCTGGCGCTCGGCTTTGCGCTCCGGTGACTCCCACCTAGCCGGGGGCGCCTCGGTAACGCGCAGTTCATCGAGGAGCTTTCCGGCCTCGGAAAAGCGTTTGCCCAGCACGCTAAGGATCTCCTCGATCATCGACCAGCGAGAGAAGCGGATGTGATCCTGGCTCACCAGCCAAAGCAGGTACGGTGACGGCAGTTCATCAATCGGCCTGCCTTTGTGAAGGCCCATCGGTATCAACATGGTTTCTTCCTTTCTTCGTATATCGCCCGCCCACATCGCGCGCGATGCGTCGGGCTGGGGTGTTGTTTTGTGCCCCCATGCGCCTGGAGCACATCCTGCATCTCAGGTTTTCTCAGGTAGGAGAGCCCGAAGTGCAGCTATCCAGACCTCAACATTTCCCAACAGCCCATCGCTTGCGCTGAGCCACATCTGTGCCCTCTCAATCACGCCTCAAACCCTTTCCGCTGGGCTGGTTTCTCCGGCCGAGCGGCAACCGGACAAGGGCCGTGGTAATCGGTGAAGCGCATGCGCGGGCCATCCAGGGCCAGCAGGCATTCACCGGTGGGGCCGTTGCGGTTCTTGCGGATCAAGAGCTGGGCGAGCCCTTCCCATTCCGGCGCCTCGCGGTGCATGGATTCGCGGTGGAGCATCGCGACGATGTCCGCGTCCTGTTCGATTTCGCCGGAGTCGCGCAGGTCAGCCAGGGTGGGCCGCCTGTCCAGTCGCCCCTCGCTGGCGCGGTTGAGCTGGGCCAGGGCGACCACTGGCACCTTCAGCTCCTTGGCCAAGGCCTTCAGTCCGCGGGAAATGGAGCCCACCTCCTGCGCCCGGTTGTCGCCGGTGCCGCGCATCAAGCCGAGGTAGTCGATCACCAGCAAACCAAGCCCGTGGGTGCGCTGGATGCGTCGTGCCTTCGCCCGGACGTAGGCGACGCTGACCGCTGGGCTGTCGTCAATGAAGAGCTTCCAGGACGCGGAGGAGGCCACCGCCGTGTTCATCTGGTCCCAGTCGTCCCTCTCCCTGGTGCCCGCGCGCATCTCCGAAACGGGCACGCCGGAGCGCGCGGCCAGGATGCGCGCGGCAATCTCGCGGCGGGTCATTTCGAGGGTGAAGAACAGCACCGGTGAGCCACCCGCTGCTACATGGGCAGCGATGTTGCAGCCGAGCACGGTCTTGCCCACAGAGGGCCTTGCAGCAACGATCACGAGCTGCCCGGGCTCAAGGCCTCCGGTCATATCGTCGAAGCCGACAAAGCCCGTAGGAAGGCCTGCAAGCCGCCCCCCACGCTCCATCCTCTCCTGCACGTCACCGAGCACATCGCAAAGCACATCCTGGAGGCGCGAGGGTTCCGTATCGGAATGATCGACGAGGGCCTGCATGCTGGCTTCAGCTTCCGCGGCGATGTCCGCAGGAGAGCGGCCGGCGGGCGTAGAGCAAGCGGCCAGGATGTCGGTGGCCGTCTGCTGCAGACCCCGTAGGGTGGCCCGCTCCCGGATCGTCAGGGCGTAGGCCTTCGCGTTGCTGGCGAGGAATCCGCCGTTGCCCAGCTCCCCCAGGTAGGCGATGCCGCCCACTCGTTCCACCTCGCCTCGGGCTTCCAGACTGTCGAAGACCGTGAGCAGATCCACCGCCTTGCCGGCGTCGTGCAGAGCCTTCGCCGCGGAGAAGATCGCTCGATGGTCTGCGCGGTAGAAGGCATCGGCGCTCACGAGCCCCTCGATACGGTCCAGGACTCGGGGGCCATCGGCCAGGATCGCGCCAAGGAGGCCTTGCTCAGCTTCCAGAGAATGCGGCGGCAGGCTGTGCAGGTCGGGGACGTTCATCAGACGCACCCCCGAAAGATCTGATCCTGCGGACGCACGATCGCTGCGGGTGGGCAGTCAGCCTCCCGGTGATACTTGTTCTCCAGCGTACGAGCGAAGCCGGACGGAGACGTGAGGAAGTCGATGTCGGCTAGGAACGGTGGCCGGCCATTGGTACCCTGCGTTCTCCCCGTCAAAAAGTCGCTGTCGGCGCAGATCTCGAAGAACTGCTTCCAGGCAGTGAGCCCTTCCTCGCGGCTGTTGTAGCCGAAGGGCTTGGACGTCAGCTTGGCTGCCTCCGTCCATCGGGCCTTGATTGCAGCCTTCCGTGACTTGCTGATGACCTTGCACCGGGGATTGTTCGGCAGGGCTTCGTGGTAGGCATTAACGATCTGCTCATAGGGGCAGGCGTCGGCAGCTTTGCTGCTGACAGAGGGCTGCTCCTCCACCACTTGACGTATCTCTGACGGTTCACTGACGGTTAGGGTGTCATGGGCGACACCCGTCTCCCGTCTTGGATGACACCCGTCCCCGTCTTCGGTGACACCCGTCTGACGCCGAGGGGTGTCACCCGCTACACCCGTAGGGGTGACATGGGAGACACCCGTCAGACGAGAGAGATTCAGGCGATAACGCCTGCTTGAACCTGGCGCCCCGCCCAGCTCGTTTCCCGTGACGTGTACAAAGCCGCCAGCGATGAGGCTATGCACAACACGTTGTGCTTGCCGCTCCTTAAGTCGAACCTTCTCGGCGATCTTTCGAACACTAGGGAAGCAATTGCCTTCGTCGTCGGACCAGTCCGCCAACGCGAGCAGCGTCAGCAGTTCAGAGCCGCCGCCAGGATAGCCATCCCAGACTTTTGAGAGGACGCGGACGCTCACAGGCCGGCCCTCCTAGCTGCACGGCGGCAGGCTTGCGCGTACTCGGCGGGACTGAGGCATTTATGGATGATGTTGGCCTTCAAGGTCTCATACCGCTGCGCAGCAGAATGGGACTTCAGACGAGGCTTCGGATTCCGATCACTTGCCTTGCCGTTGATCTTGGCGGCCATCACTCACCGCCTTTCGGTAATGCGCTGACGCCGGCCTTCAGCACCGGCACCAGCACGGACGCCAGGCCAGCGGCAGTAGCCCACACAGGGCCCCGCGCTTCTGCAAACGCAATAGTCAGGTGGTGCGCGATGACTTCAACGGCTTTAGCTTGGCTGTCGGCCTGAAGTAGCTCGTCGAGAAGATCCTGGGCTACACCCGCGGCACGCTGCTCTGCAGCTTGTGGAGAGATGTTTGGAATCGTGTTCACGCGGCGCCCCCTTCAAGAAAGCCAGGGGCGGGCCAGTGCGGGACGCCCAGGGAATAGCGGGCTACGCTGCGCCGGATGCGTCCGCGAAACTCGACTTGCGGCAGGATCGTGGTGAGGACGTTGAAGCCCCTGGCCCGCAGCTCATGCACGCGGGCGGCGGCTTCGGGGATGGCCAGCTCTGCGGTCAGACGGAAGGACAGAACACTGCCCTCAGTGCGCAGAAGCTCAAGAACTTCGGCACATTGCCCGGTGACAACGGGAGGCCTATGATTGTGGGTGAAATCGTCTTTGGGGCTGCTCTCGTTGGAGCGGCCCTTTTTGTTGTTGGTCATGGCGCCCCCTGTTAGCTAGGGGTGCCAGCGGTCAAGCGCTCAAAGGAATCCGCAGGCCATAGGAGACGCCCGTTCGGAAGCTTGATCGGCTTGATGCCGTTGAAGTGGCCGTTGCGCCAGACGGCCGTACGGATGCTGGCGGATTTGTAGCCCAAGCGTTGCGCGAAGGCTGCGGTTTGAATCGTTTGCTGCATGGCATCACCATTCGTCTATGAAGGTGATGCCACTCTGACTGCCGGCAGTTTTTTGAAGCCCTACCGCCGGTAGCGAAACCCAGCAATGACGCGGGTTTCGAGGCTAATTGCCGGTAACTTTGCCGGTAGTGAATGCCGGTAAGTCAGTCAAAGCTACCGGTGTAGGCCTCCCACTCATCCAGGTACTGAGGAAAGCTGCGGCAGATGATGGTTCCGAGAGCCTTGCGCCGCATGTGCCCCTTTTCAGCAAGGCACATGGCGAGCCTGGCGGGATTCCATCGGGATTGAATTCCCCTCCCTCCGGCATCGATCCGGGCCAGACTCATCCATTTCGGTGGATCGCCCAGCATCCTTTCCCATTGCTCGTCGGTTTGCCCTCTGCGCGGAGGGAAGCAAGCGACTATTTGGTCTTTGGTTACCCCAAGATCCACGTTTGAAACCTGCTTCACTTCGCGGTCTTGAGTAGCGCGGTCCTCGCTCAAAGACACACCGCCAAGCTCTGCCACGGTTGCGTGGTTGATCAACGTTAAAGCCGTCATCCCGATAGACTCTAGCCAAGCATTTATGCTGTTTGGCAGCACCCTTAAATAGCCTCGTGTCAGAGCATGCACGTCTGATTCAGACTCGCGCAACGACCTTTCTCGCCCTAAAAATGGATCGAAAATTTCGAGATCACCATTCCGCACTGCTTCTCGAATCTCCTCGAGAAGTCTCCTCGTTTTGCCTATGGCGAGGAGATAGTCGCCTGGAGCCTCTTGCCCTCCCCAAGCATCTGCAAAATCTTGAATGGTGATACCAGGGACGACGACGGTACTTTCCTGATCATGAGACATACTCTTGCGCTCCTTCAAGCGCCCTTCAATAGGACGCCGCGCCAGGCGGGTGAAGGTGTCCCGCTTTTCGGTTGGCCGACCTAGGCGCGGCGGTGGTGCTCGGTCAGGCGGCGAACAGCTCCGGCGCTCGCTTCACCACAGGCATGCCAGCCATGCGCGCTTTCCACAGGTCATAGGCGGCCTGCTGGGCGATCCACGCATCGGCGCTGCCGCCATTCTCCACACCCAGCCATCCTTCGAGACGCAGGGCCATTTCCGGTGAGATTGCAGCCCGGCCGTTGAGCACGCGGGACAACGCTGCACGAGTCACGCCAAGCTGCGCGGCGGCTTCGGTCACGGTCAGCCCCAGGGCCGGCAGCACATCTTCCCGTAGGGTTTCGCCCGGGTGTGGCGGGTTGTGCATCGTGGTCATCTCAAATCCTTCTCAGTGATAGTCCTGGTAATCCACCAGAACAGCGTCCTCACCCTCGAAGCGGAAGGTCAAACGCCAGTTTCCATTCACGGTCACGGCGAAATGCTCGGCCAGATTCCCCTCGAGGGGATGCAACCGCCAGCCGGGCATGTTCATGTCATCGGGCGCTCGGGAAGCGTGAAGTCTTGCCAACTGCCGTGCGAGCTTGGCGGCGTGGTGTGGCTGGATGCCTGCCTTGCTACCGGATTCAAAGAAGGCTTTCAGCCCCTTGTGCTCGAAGCTCTTAATCATGAGTCAGTGTATAGCGTAACGTTTCAGGTTTCAATACTCAGGCTTTCACCACCCGCAGTCCAGCCGCCTGCTCTTCGCTCGGCTGCGAAATGCCGGCCTGCTCCAGAATCCAGCCTTCAATCTTCACATGCCACATGCGCAGCAGGTCGATAGGCCGGCGGCGGTAGTGCTTCTCGGCCAAGGCAGACGGCTTGTGTCCTTGAATCTGAGCCACCACACCCACCGGACACTCAACCCACTCGGCCAGGGTGCCGAAGGAACGGCGCAGGTCGTGCAGGGTGAAGGGCGGCAGGCCGGCGGCCTCCATGGCGTTCTTGTGCGGCTTCAGGGGCTCCTGCAGGCGTCCCGACTCGGCGGAGGGACTGGAGAACACCCATTCGTTCCGGCGCGGCAGGCCGGCCAGCAACGCGGCAACGTAGGGCGTCAGGGGAATGATGCGCTGCCCCTCCACCTTGTCCTTGATGGTGACGGTCTTCCATTGAAAATCGACATCCTCCCAGCGCAGGGCTGTCAGCTCCTCGCGGCGCGGGCCGGTCAGCAGCAAGGTTTGCAGGTAGGCAGCATGCACGGGATTGCGCAGGGCCCGTACGTGCTTGAACCACAGGGGCAACTGCTCCCGCTGCAGGCTATCGCCTTTGGCCTTGACCGCCCTCACGTGGTCTTTCACCTCGGAGGTTCGGCAGGCATCGGGGCAGACGATCCCGGAATACTCGGGGCGCTCTGCGCACCAGTTCAGGAAGGCCCTGACCAGCCGGTAATTCTTTGCAGCCTCGGTAGGGCCGCGCTCGTTGTTCTCCTGCATCCATGCGGCGAGGCGCTCCGAGGTCAGATCCTTCAGAGGCTCGGCCAGCAGGGAATACACCATGCCGGGCAGGGAAAACTCCCCCTGCCCTTTCTTGCGGCCCCGGGTGATCCGCTCGCCGCCCGGCTGGATGGCCTTTTCATGGTCCCGCCTGGATGAATCACCCCACTTGTGGGAGCGGGCCGCAACATAGGCCGGCCAGGCATCGGCCACGGTCAAAGCCTGGCGGCGCTGCTCCACCTGTTGGGCATCTGCAACGGCCTGACGGGCGACCTCCTCGGCCTTGCGCGCCTCCACTTCCTGACGCAGCACGTCGCGGGGGTCTTTCCCTTCGTCGATCATCCGCTGGTAGCGGCGGGCTTCCTCGCGGGCGGCCTCGATTGTCCATGCATCGACGCTGCCGATGGTGATGCGAATGTCCCTGTAGCCGAGACCACTTTGGAAGATGAAGTTCTTCGAGCCAGAGGCACGGACACGAACCGCGAGTTGCGGCGCGTCCTCATCCCAGAGGAAGCCCTCTGACTTGGGTTTGAAGGCTGCGATGCGGGGAAGCGTAAGTCTTTGGCGGGGCATGGCGGCAACCCTGGGAAGGACTGGGGAAGGAATAAAATCGATTTTCGTCCATTCCTGTCTATGATGCAACTGGAGCACGAAGACCAAAAAACCCAGTATCTATGCCACCTCCAAGGGATCTTGTGGATTCTTATCTATACCTATCGAAACCCCGTTTTTGCCGACTCATAATCGCTTGGTCACAGGTTCAAGTCCTGTTGGGCCCACCATAGCACCAAGCACAAGGCCAATCCTTCGGGGTTGGCCTTGTGCTTTCCGTCCCGCGTCTCGCCATGGCGCAGCGGAATCTGTCAGGGAGAACGACGGACTGCCACCTTCAGAAATAGACCTGCAGCCCCACCACAAACTCCCGGATGTCGCCGAGCTGCTTCCACTCGGCGCGAAGGGCCAGATCGCGCTGCAAGGTGTAGTGCTGGCTAAGCGTCCAGCGGGTCTCGTCCGAACTCCCCCCCCAGCGATAGGCTGTCCGGGTGACGCGGGCAGCCACTTTCCACCCTGCTCTCGGTTCGGCAATCAGGCCGGCGCTGAAGCCCGGGCCGGCGCGCGCCGGTCGCCCCGCACCATCCTCAAACTCCAGGCCCGGCAGGGCAAACCACAGGATGCGCCACGGCCACCGGGTTTCGGTGGCCAGACCTGCCTGCGCCTGAGCCCGGAAGGCCAGGCAGCCGGGGCAGTCACGCCGCGGTGAGGGCGCCCATCCCGCCTGGGCACGCCAGGCCGGGCGGGGCAGCAGGGGGTTGAAGGGCGGCATCGACTCGATGGCGATCAGGGTCAGTTCGTTCAGACGTGTGCGGCCCGTTTCCGGGCTATGCCGGAAGGACGCCCCCAGAAGCTCGATTGCCGCCTCCGGTGCGTAACCGGCATCCGCTTCGAGCAGATCGTGAAAGCTCGCCCGTGCGCTCAGCTCGATGAAACCCTGGTCAGCCCGCTGCCCCAGCGCAAGACCGATGCGATGGGAGGCGTGCCCTGCCTCCGGGCGGCCGGCGTAGGGCGCGATCGCGAAGGACGATGCGGCTTGCCCGACTGCGCTGCGGGCAGCCAGCAGGCGATGCACGTCTTCATCAGCGCGGGGCGCAGCGGCTCCCTCCCCCTCCCCTTTCCCCTTCCCGGCGGCGCCTCCGCGCTGGCGCAGATCCAGCGCCAAGTCGAGGAGCAAGGCCTGGCGATCCGGAGCAAGCGCCTGAAACGCCGGGCTCTCCACCTGACCGACATCCGCCCGAATGGCCTGTGCCTGCACCCGCTCGGGGGCGTCCAGTGCGGCATAGCGTCGCCGGATGGCACTGCCACGTGCCGGGCGCGGTGTAACGCTGCCCACCAGCCCGGCTTCGGCGTTGATCAGGCGCAGCACATCGGGCGGCGCCACCCACAGGGCAAACCGATCAGACAGCACCCGTGATGGGTCCGCCACCTCCAGCAGGGTGAGCAACTGCCAGGCGCAGTTCTCGCTGAAGAAGTAATAGTCGAATCTGACCTCACGCAGCTCCCACAGATGGGCGACGAGCCGCGCCATCTGCCCCGGAGTGAGATTCAGCCGGTATTCCCAGATGTCCCGGTTCTCGATGTCGCTGTAAGTCCGCACCAGGCGGTCATAGGATTGCAGCTCGAAATAGCCGGTGAATCCGCCGGCGATGCCTTTGATTCCGTACATCAGCCCCGTGCTGCCGCTGTCGTCGGCCGCATAGCTGACCGCGTAGGCCAGGAGCTGCGTGCTGGCGGGTTCCCCGCGCCGGTCAAGGCGCAGCAGGGTGTGGCCGAAAAGCGACGCCGGATTGTTCAGGTAGGCGGAGGTGAATACAAAGGTCGCCGTCTCGGCATCCAGTTCGGCCTTCCAGCGCGAATACGCCTCGCAGCTGTGCTCGGGCAGGCGCCGGGGATCAAAGCCCAGTTCCTGCCGCAGCCAGGCGTAACGGGCGACGAAGGCGCACTGGGCAGGCTGGGGATGGGCGCCGACGGGCGCAGCGGAAAAAAATGCGGCCAGCGTGGCTGGCCAGTTCGGCAGCGGGATCGGTCTTGCCCTCCGGAGCAAGAAAGAAACGTGGGTCATCGGCATCACTGGTGAGGCCATCGCCCAGGGCATTGCTTCGGTAATGCAGCAGCACCTGCCAGTCCCGCCGTTCGGCGAGATTTGCCTCGGCAGCCCGCAACTGCAGATCGGCAAGATAGGCGGAATCCGCCCGGGCGCCCGGCGCCCACAGCATCAAGCCAAGAATCAGCAACGCGCCGGCGCGCACCCGGGCGGCCGGCGTAAAAAGCCCCCTCAGTTCAGGGCTACGCGCTGAGCAAAACGCGGATCAGCCCGCATTTCGCGATCAAGCGTCGTCAGCATGTCGGCGGCGCGGGTCTGGGCGCTGGGAAACAGCTTGGTGAAATTGCTTTGCGCAAAGGCAAAGAACGCAGGCCGCTGGGCGGATTCGATCTGCATCAGGCTGGCCAGCGACGACAGGTACTCACCCTGGCCGATGCTGATATCCCGCTTCAGGTGATCGAGATTGTTTTCGGTGAAACGGGCGATCCGCTGCTCACGGGTCATCAGCGAGGCACTCTTGGAGTCGCCACCGCTGCTGCTACTGCTGTGGCTGCTCGAGCTCGGGTCGATGACGGTACAGGCGCCTGCGCTGATGAGCAAAACAGAAACAAGCGCAATTTTGGGCAAGGTCTTCATGATCGAACAAACCAAGAGTTGAGAAATCGGGCTGAAAGTATCGCCGCCAACGCGTTACGGGGTCAATCAGCGGCCACAAGTCGCCTGGAGAAGGAAAACCATGGCACAGCTCGCCCGGGCGTCCCCACCGGACGGCGATACAATCTCCGGCCGGATTCAGGGCAAACAGAGGAAGCACGACCCACGATGAGAACCAACCTGCAGGTACCGTTTGCGGAAAAGGACCAGGCCAAGGAGCTGGGCGCCCGATGGGACGCCACAAAGCGCGTCTGGTACGTACAGAATGTGACCGACCTGACAGCCTTTGCACGCTGGCTGCCCCAGGGCGGCGATGCCCCGACACGCTCTGCCGGGGCTGGAGCAAGCAGGAAGACAGAAATCGCCGCGGTCGTGAAGACTGGCGCTCGCTATTTCGAACTGGACTGTGACTGCCTGCCCTGGGTAGGCTGCCGCCACTGCCAGGAGGCCCTTGTGGCTCGGGGATGGGCCGCACAGGCCTGATTGCTCGGCATCCACCGTCAACACGAGCACATATATTCCGTCGCCATTTTCCCTGAAAGAAGCTGCGAAATCGCTAAAGTTGGCTGAAGAACGGCCGTTTCCGCATTCAGCAATCTGAAATGCGGCCCCTGCCCCCGGCTGCCCGGACGTTGTCAGCTACCGTGCTTGCACCAGCCCGGCGGCAGACCTTATTGGCAAGCTCTTTCAGGAATGAATCAAATGACCATCTCCCAGCGACTGCGCCTCCTTGTCGCCGCGGCTCTCATGAGCCTGCTTGTGCTGACAGGCATCAACTACCAGCAAATGAATCAGGTCTTCGATGAGACGAACTACGTCAGCGTCAACGTCGTTCCGAGCATCGAACTCCTGAATAAGATTAGTGTGGAATTCGGTCGCTTGCGCGTCCGGATTTATCGTCATGCCTTGGCCACCAACGCCGAGGACATGGCTGAAATCGAGAAGACGATCATTGACAGCCAGACCAAGCTCAATCAGCACCTGAAGAATTACGGGAATTTTATCGCCAATCCCGAGGACCAACGGCTACTTGACGAAGAGATCAAGGCAGCCGAGGAACTGAACCAGCGAATTAGTGGAGCATTGGCCGTATCACGGACCAACCGGTTTGATGACGTAAGGGCAGAACTCGCAAAGATTGCCCCCTACTCCCAGAAGTTCATCGACCACATTGACGCACATATGAAGTTCAACGAAGAACTGGGTAAAGAGAGCGTTGAGCGTGCCATCCAGGTCAAGGACCGAGCCACCTGGATCGCCATCGGCATTCTCGTCGCAGCTGCCGTAGCCATGCTGGGATTGAGCTTCAGCACCACTCGCAGCATCAATGTGCGCCTCGCGGAAGCCAACCAGATCGCGGCACGCATTGCCGCTGGTGATCTGACCACCCAAGGGGTACAGAACAGCAGCGCAGACGAGATCGGCACCCTCCTCACCGCCCTCGATACCATGCGCAGCGAACTGGCCCGGACCATAGGAGAAGTCGTCGCCAACTCCAACAACGTGGCCCTGTCCGCCAGCCAGTTGTCGAGCGCGGCCCAACAGGTCTCGATCAGCAGCGAACAGCAATCCAGCTCCACCTCGGCCGCTGCCGCTGCGGTAGAGGAGCTCACCGTCAGCATCGATCACGTCGGCTCCAGTGCCGACGATGCCAGCGCACGCGCCAGCGAGGCCGGCAGCCAGGCTGTCTCGAGCGGCAAGGGTGTTGACGCTGCATCCGAACGGATCGGCCGGGTCGCCGAGCAGGTCGAGACCACTGCCGGGCAAATGCAGATCCTCTCCGATCAGGTTCAACAGATCGACAAGATCACCGTCGTGATCCGTGAAGTGGCTGATCAGACGAATCTCCTGGCCCTCAATGCCGCCATTGAAGCCGCCCGCGCCGGCGAACAGGGCCGCGGCTTCGCGGTGGTCGCCGACGAGGTACGCAAGCTGGCCGAACGCACTACCAGTTCGGTTCAGGAAATCAGCTCCGTAATCAGCACCATCCAGCAAGGCGCGGCTGGAGCCGTGAGCAGCATGCAATCGAGTCGCACACTGGTCAGCGAAGTGGTGCTGGCGGCAAGCAAGGCCAGCGAGTCGATGAGCGAGATCTGTCAGTCCGCTTCAACCATGCAAGGGGCCATCGACAGCATCTCCGATGCCCTGCGCGAGCAGCGTGGCGCCTCGACGGAATTGGCTCGCAACGTCGAAGCCATCGCCCAGATGTCAGAAGAGAACTCTGCTGCCGTCGGCTCGGTTGCCAGCACAGCCCACCGTCTGCTGACCGTAGCCGACAGCCTGAAGGGCAGCGTGTCGCGCTTCCGGATCTAAAACAGCACATTGATCTGCGACACTATGCCGCACCGTTCTGGTGCGCGATCTTGCCGCAGATCAAACCAGCTTATTTCAGCAAAATCTAATGTGGCGCTCTCTTGAAAACTCAGGGAGTCCACTGCAATGCACCATCCTGCGCCGCACCACCGCGCCCTTCTTCCCCTCGTTCTGCCCGTCGCGATTGCATGTGCTTTTCCGGCCTACGCTGACGACACCCTGCGTGAAGTCGTAATCACAGCGCCCGCCATGGCGGCGCCCCTCACCGTCACCACCGACCCCCGCGCCCCCCGCCAGCCGGTTCCCGCCCACGACGGCGCCGACTACCTGAAGAACATCCCCGGCTTCTCGGTGATCCGCAAGGGGGGCACCGACGGCGACCCGGTCTTCCGCGGCATGGCGGCTTCGCGCCTTGGCATTCTGCTGGACGGTGAAATGATCCTGGGTGGCTGCGGCATGCGCATGGACCCGCCCACCGCCTACGTTTTCCCCGAGGCCTTCGATCGCATCACCGTATTGAAAGGCCCGCAGACGGTCAAATACGGCCCGGGCAACAGCGCCGGGGTAGTGCTCTTTGAGCGCACGCCCAAAGTCCGCAAGGGCTTCTCCGCCTATGCCGAAGGCAGCCTGCTGGCCGGCAGCTTCGGACGCAATGACCAGGTGCTGGAAGCCGGCGTCGGCAATGAACGCTACTACGGTGAGATCACCGGCACCCACTCCCACAGCCAGGACTACAAGGACGGCTCCGGGCGCACAGTGCACTCCCGCTACGACCGCTGGAGCGTGAATGGCGCCGTCGGCCTGACCCCGGACGAGAACACCCGTATCGAACTCAGCTTTGCCAAGAGCGACGGCCATGCGGCCTATGCCGACCGCAGCATGGACGGCACCGCCTTCGACCGGACCAACGTGGGCCTGAAGTTCGAGAAGTCCCGCATCAGCCCACTGTTCGCCAAACTCGAGGGGCAGATCTACCGCAACTACGTAGACCATGTGATGGACAACTACAGCCTGCGCACCGCCACAGGCATGAAGATGGTCAGCAACCCCGACCGGGAGACCAAGGGCGGGCGCATCGCCGCGACACTCGACCTGAGCCCCCGCAGCACCCTGGAAACCGGCATCGACTTCCAGACCAATGACCACACCCTGCGCAAGGCCAGCGGCACTGCCGTGGCCAGCTACGACGGTCTGGTGCGCAGCCCCGACATGCGCTTCAACACCTGGGGCGTTTTTGGCGAGCTGACCCACGAACTCAACGCCGCCCATCGCCTGATTGGTGGCGCCCGCCTGGACTGGAGCGAGGCCGAAGACCAACGCAGCGGCAAGAGCACCTCTGGGCGCAGCGACAAGGACACCCTCAAGGCCGGCTTCCTGCGCTGGGAGAACGCCTTCACGCCCACCACCACCCTTTACGCCGGCCTCGGCCACAGCGAGCGGGCCGCCGACTACTGGGAGCGCACCAAGGCACCGGGCGCCACCTCGACCATGATGACCGGCACGGCCAGTACCTTCTTCCTGAAGCCCGAAAAGACCACCCAGCTGGACACCGGCGTGATCTACGCTGCCGGCCCCCTGCGCACCTCGGCCTCCCTGTTCTACGCCAGGCACAAGGATTTCATCCAGATCCGCCAGATCAACGCCTTCGCCACGGACGCGCTCAACATCGACGCCACCACCTACGGACTTGAAGGCGATATCAGCTATGCCCTGGGGCGGTTCTGGAAGGCCTGGGGTACCCTGGCGTGGGTCCACGGTGAGAACGACAGCAATGACAAACCCCTGTCCCAGATCCCGCCCCTGGAAGGCCGCATCGGTGCCGGTTATGACAACAAGACCTGGAGTGCGGGCGCCCTGTTGCGCATGGTGCAGGGCCAAAAGCGCTACGACACCGGCTACGGCAACATCGTGGGTCAGGACATTGGCGCCTCGGCCGGCTTTGCCATCGTCTCCCTGAACGCCGGCTACCGGCCCTCCAAGGGTTTCCTGGTCACTGCCGGGGTGGACAACCTGTTCGACCGCAGCTACGCGGAATTCATCAGCCGCAGCGGCGCCATGGTAGGCGGGTTCACCCAGACCACCCGGGTGAACGAGCCCGGCCGGACCCTATGGCTGAAGGCCAACATTGCGCTTAACTAGGGACGGCAGGCACGGGGACGGCCCGGACTGGGGCTCGGACTACCCGCAGAGGGTGTGCGCGAGATGCTTCAGATCGAGCACGCTCAGCATGCGCTCCGCCGTGCCTGACCCCACCATGGCCGGTGACCAACGGGCGCCGTTCCCCTCCGGCAGAGCCGGCAGAGGGGTGCGACCCACGCCCGGTGCGTCCGGGCGGTTCAGCGGGGCTTCGTCGATGGTCATCAGGCGGGCCACGTTGAAGCCCACGCAGCCTGTCTCCGTTTCCACCACCAGCACACTCGCCGTCGGCGAACGCTCGGCGCCGCTCAGTCCCATCAGCGCACTCAGACAAAAGGTCGGAATCGCACGCCCACGGCTCACCACCAGCCCGGCCGCACGGGAGCCTGGCCCGAACACGATGCCGCTCTCCTCTGCCTGGGGCAGTATCTCGGCAATCTGGTCGATGGGCGTGGCTACTTCAAAGCCCAGGTCGTAGGTGAGCACCTGGCAGCGCTCGGCCAGCAGGCGTGGATCACCGCCGGAGTGCTGGCGAGACACATCCCCGCGGCCCTCCACCGGCGTGTTCATGCGGCCCAGCCCGGACAGGTCCCGGTGTCTGGTCAAACGCCCGGCATCAAGCATCAGAAAGTAGCCAGCCTGCAGATCGTCGCCTGCGGCCACACCGGGCAGGGAGTCCATGGGCAGGGCACCGGAAAAAAGGGCATCGCCAGGCAAGGTTCCGGGTGGAATCGGGACAAGACCCTGGGCATCCGCCCTTACCACATCCATGATCTGATCCACCATGAAGGCCACCAGCCCCTGGGGATACTGGATCAGGAAGGCCTGGGTCAGCCACGGATTGGCAATCTCGCCAAGGCCACACAAGGCCAGCAGATCCACGGCCGGCACCTTGATGCCCGCATGTTCGATGATGCCCAGACACCAGCCGCCGGTCAGCGGCGAATTGAGGATCTCGGGATGCAGGATTGTGGTGTGAACCGACTCCGACGCCAGCGCCATCGGTACCGAACCGGTACGCACCAGCATCAGGTAGGAGTCGGCAATCAATTCGTCCCCCTGCTCCCCGCGCACGGCCGCCTGCGACAGATCGCGGCCGGAGTTTTCGACCATGGGTACGTCCCGGAGCCCGGCCAGACCGACCGGTGAAAGCACGCTGACCATGGTCCCGTCGTCAGGGCGACGGAATCCGCCGCCAAAGATGACGCCCTCAGCATTGCGGCTGACCATCGGGCTCCAGCCACCGCCCGGACACTCGAACACGCCCACCACCCCGCTGGCCAGCAGCCCGAGCAGACGCCCCTCGAAGATCATGATGACAACGCTGCTGGGCTCACTGCCAGTGGCCGGCAGACCAATTACCACGCGCAGATCGACTACGGGCACGAGCACCCCGCGCAGGTCGATCCCGCCGATCACGCAAGAGGCCGCACAGGGCAGCACCGACAGGGCCGACAACGGCACTACTTCGCGTAGCGCCTCCAGGGGCAGCGCAAGCTGCAGCGTGGCCAGGCTGAATACGCCAAAGCGTCGGTCGCTGGCGTGCGGATCCATCATCCGCTCACTGCGCTGGCAAGCTGTTCGATGAGCCCTGACACCTGGCCCGCCATGCCGCGCTGCTGTTCGGTGGCGCTGGCAATCTCGGTGGCACTGTCTACCGTGCGCTCCACGGCGGTGAGGATGCCCTCGAAGCTGCGGGCGGCGGAACGGCTCACCTCGGCCCCCTGCTGCACATTGAGGGTCGACTCGTCGATCAGCCGGGCGATCTCCTGCGCGGCGGTTGAGCTGCGCTCGGCGAGCTTGCGCACCTCGGCAGCCACCACCGAGAAGCCCACCCCCTGCTGACCTGCCCGTGCCGCCTCGATGGCCGCATTGAAGGCCAGCAGGTTGGTCTGATTGGCGATCTCGCTGATCACCCGCACGATCTCCGAGACGCGGCTCGAACTGCTCTGGATGCGGTCGATGGCGGCGATCGACTGCTGTACCGCCTCAAAACCGGCCTTGGCCGCCGTGGAGGTTTCCATGGCCATGCTTGAGGCCACACTCGAATTCTCGGCGATGTTGCGGATGCTCTCCACCAGGCTGCGCACGCTGCCCGACATCTCCGTCGCCTTCGCGGTGATGCGCTGCTCGAGTTGCACTTCCTTGGTCACATCGTAGGCGTACTTGACCACCTTCATGACCTGCCCGTTGAGATCAAGAATGGGGTTGTAGCTGGCCTGGATCCACACGTCCCGGTTGTACTTGCCGACGCGGTGGAAGCGCCCGCTGATGTGCTGCCCTTCACCAAGGCGCAGCCAGAAATCCCGGTACTCTTCGCTCTGGGTGTAGTCCCCGGTACAGAAGAGGCTGTGATGCTGGCCCTGGATCTCGCGCAGGGTGTAGCCCATGGCAGCCAGAAAATTGCGGTTGGCGGTCAGGATGCGGCCTTCCAGGTCGAACTCGATCACCGCCTGGCCCAGGCCGATGGCTGCCACCTTGGCCTCGAATTCGGCGCTGTGGAGCTTGGTGTCGGTGATGTCATTGGCAAACTTGACCACTTTGACCGGCTTGCCACGCGGATCGAAGATCGGGTTGTAGGTAGCGTGGATCCACACCTCCCTCCCGTCCCTGCCGATACGCTTGTACTCGCCGGTGCAGTACTCGCCGCGGGAGAGGTGCTCCCAGAAGTTCTGGTACTCCGTGCTCGCGGCGTACTCCCTTTCCACGAAAAGGCGATGGTGATGGCCGACGACTTCCTCCAGGCGATAGCCCATCAGGTTGAGGAAGTTGGCGTTGGCGTTGAGCACATTACCCTTGAGGTCGAACTCGATGACCGCCTGGGCCCGGTCAATGGCGCCCAGCTTGCCCGCGGCATCCAGCCGGGAGAGCTTGGCTTCCGTGATGTCCTGGGCGATCACGATCACCTTGCTCAGACTACCGTCGATGCCCAGCACCGGGCTGAGGGTCGAGGCAAACCACAGCTCACGCCCATCCGCCCCCTTGCGCCGCCGCTCGATGCTGGTCGAATGCCCTTCCCGCAACTCACCCCACAGGGCGCGGTACTGGCCGCTCGCCATGTCATCGTCGAAGATCAGCTCGGTTTCGTTCCGGCCGATGAGCTCACCATGGCCATAGCCCAGCGCACGCTCCATGCGCTCATTGCACTGCAGAATGGTGCCATCACGGGCGAGATCCATCATGCAACTGCTGGCGCACACAGCCTGCAGGCGTGCCACATTCTCCATGGCGCTCAGCTTGCGCTCGGTGATGTCGGAGGCAAACTTGATCACCTTCACCGGCTTTCCGTCCTGATCGAGCACCGGGTTGTAGGAAGCATGGATCCACACCTGGCGGCCGTTTTTGGCGATGCGCAGGTACTCCCCCGAATCGAACTCTCCCTTGCCCAGCCTCTGCCAGAAGACGCGGTAGGCGCCGCCCAGAGCCTCTTCCTTATCAAGGAAGAGACGATGGTGCTGGCCCTTGATCTCGTCCAGGGTGTAGCCCATCAGCCGCAGGAAGTTGTCGTTGGCATCCAGCACGATGCCGTCCAGCCCGAACTCGATGACCGCCTGGCTGCGGTTGATGGCCGCCATATAGCCGGCAAGGTCGCTCGTGGCGAGCTCGACGGACCCTGCTTCGGCCGGAGCGGCGCTGCCACGGGCAGGTTTCTCTGAAGCCCCCATCTGTATCCCCTTTGCTCATTGACCGTCGAGCCTGCAGCCCTGCTGGGCCGGCCCGGCGCACTGGGCTGATTACGGTTGAATGGGGAACATCTTTAGACGCAGGCCTCAGCCCAGTAGCGCCACCGATTTGATCTGAGCTACTACATCCATACCCTCGACCAAGCCAAGCTCGTCCCGGGACAAGCGCGTGATCCGTGCCAGCACGGGTGTGCCGCTCACGTCCAGCCGCACCAGGCACTGGGCCGGATGGGCCGCCTCGCCGAAGCCGACGATGCGCGCCGGCAGACGATTGACGATACTCGAACGGTTGTCGCCGGTAAGGGCAATGCTGACGTCCCGCGCCTGGATCTTGATGCGCGCCGGCGCCCCCACGGCCAGGTCCTTGCGGGTCACCTGGATGCGCCCACCGGCAAAGCCCAGGCAAGTCAGCTGGTAGGCATCGTCATGGGACAGCACCTGGGCATCCACGCGCACGGCGGCCTCCTCGTCGCGGGCCAGGGGAAGGTCGAGGCGGGTCAGCACATCGCTGGTGGGGCCACTGGCCAACACCCGCCCCTGCTCCAGCAGGACCAGGTGATCGGCCAGGCGGGCCACCTCATCCGGCGAGTGGCTGACGTACAGAACCGGAATCGCCAGCTCGTCGTGCAGGCGCTCCAGGTAGGGCAGGATCTCCTGCTTGCGCTTCGCGTCGAGGGCGGCCAGGGGCTCGTCCATCAGCAGCAGGCGCGGGCTGGTGAGCAGGGCCCGGGCAATCGCCACGCGCTGGCGTTCGCCTCCGGACAGGGCTTGCGTGCCCCGCTCCAGCAGGTGGCCAATGCCCAGCAATTCAAGCGCTGCATCCCACCCCACCTTGCGCTCCGCGGCGGGGATGCGCTTCAGGCCGAACTCCAGGTTGGCCCGCACCGACAGGTGGGCAAACAGGCTGGCCTCCTGGAAGACATAGCCGAGGGCACGCTGATGGGTCGGCAGAAATATCCGGCGGGCATCGTCCTGCCAGCATTCGCCATTGATCTCCACCCGCCCCGCAGCCCGGGCTAGGCCGGCCACACAGCGCAGCAGGGTGGTCTTGCCCGAGCCGGACGGACCAAACAGCGCCGTCACCCCCCGCCCGGGCAGCGCCAGATCCGCCTCCAGCACAAAATCCGCCAGGGGCAGGCGGCAGTTCAGCAAGATGCCACTCATCGCCCGGCCCCCAGGGTGTTGCGGGCACCGCCCACGGTGTACAGCGCCAGCAGCACCAGGAAAGAGAAACCCAGCAGCAGCGCGGCCAGCCCATGGGCCTGAGCATACTCCATGGCCTCGACGTGATTGTAGATCTGCATGGAGATCACACGGGTCTTGTCCGGAATGTTGCCGCCAATCATCAACACCACGCCAAACTCTCCCACCGTGTGGGCAAAGCCCAGGATGGCGGCGGTGATGAAGCCCGGCCGGGCAAGGGGCAGGGCGACGGTGAAGAAGGTCCGCAGGGGTGACGCCCGCAAGGTTGCCGCAACCTCCAGCGGACGCTCCCCCATGGCCATGAAGGCGTTCTGCACCGGCTGCACCACGAAAGGCAGGGAATACAGGATGGACGCCACCACCAGGCCAGGGAAGGTGAAGGGCAGGCGGCCCAGCCCCAGGGCTTCCGTGAAGCGCCCGACCGCCCCTTCCGGCCCCATCAGCACCAGCAGGTAAAAGCCCAGCACGGTGGGCGGCAGCACGATGGGAAGGGAAACGATGGCACCGACCACGCCGCGCAGCCTGGACCGGCTGCGCGCCAGCCACCAGGCGATCGGCGTGCCGATGATCAACAGCAGCACCGTGACGATGCTGGCCAGCTCCAGGGTCAGGCGGATCGCCGACCAGTCATCCGCGCTCAGGTGCATTGTTCAGAGATCGTAGCCGTAGGATTTGATGATGTCGGCCGCGATCTTCGACTTGAGAAAGCCAGCCAGAGCGTCCACCGCCGCATTGCCCTTGCCCCTGGCCAGCACCACGGCATCCTGGCGGATCGGGCTGTGGTACTTCGCCGGCACCAGCCAGTGGGAGCCCTCGATCAGCTTGCCATCCTTATGGATCTGGGAAAAGGCGATGAAGCCCAGCTCGGCGCTGCCGGACGTCACGAACTGCTGGGCCTGGGAGATGCTCTCGCCCATGACGATCCTCGGCTGCAGGCTGTCGGCAAGCCCCAGCGCCTTCAGCGTCTCGGTGGCCGCCAGGCCGTAGGGCGCCAGCTTGGGATTGGCGATGGACAGATGTTCGAACTTGCCCGACTTGAGCACCTCGCCCTTGTCGTCCACGAAGCCCGGCTTCGGTGACCACAGCACCAGCTTGCCGATGGCGTAGGTGAACTGGCTGCCGGCCACCCCATCGCCCTCTCTCACCAGCCGGGCTGGCGTCTCATCGTCGGCCGCCAGCAACAGCTGGAAAGGCGCGCCCGACTTGACCTGGGCGTAGAACTTGCCGGTGGACCCGAAGACCAGCTGGGCCTTGTGCCCGGTGGCCTTCTCAAACTCGGCGGCGATCTTCTGCATCGGTGCGGTGAAGTTGGCGGCCACGGCCACCGAGATCTCCTCGGCGCGGGCTGTCAGGGCCGCGCCGGCCAGGAGGGCAAACAGGGCAATGCGACGAAAGACGGGCTTCATGGTACGACTCCGGGAGGGTTGGAATTCAATCAAAGACGGCGAGGATCACCGAGGTGGCCTGGAACACCGCGCAGGCCACGCTGCCCACTTGGAGATCCAGGTTGCCGATGCTGTCGTGGGTCACCACTGAGGTGATGTTGCGGCCGCTGGGCAGGGTGATTGTCACTTCGGAACTCACCGGCCCCTCGTGAATGGCGGTGACCTCGCCCCACAGGTGATTGCGGGCAGTGGTGCGGGTGTGGGGGTCGGTGATGATCAGCACCGACGGCGCCTTCACGAAGGCGTGCACCTCACTGCCGATGCCCAGTTCCAGGTTCTCGGCGCTGGCCCGGGTGATCACGGCCACCACCTCGTTGGCGTCATCCAGGCGCACGCGGACCTCGAAGCTGACTTCGCCCTCGCGGAGGCCGGACACGGTGCCGACGAACTGGTTGCGCGCACTGGTACGCATGGCCATGCGGCGCAGCAGGGTCTGGAACTGGCGCACATTGGTCTCGCCGCCCTCGCCGAGGCGCGAGGACAAGCGGTCGATGGCCTGCTGGTATTCCTGCTCCACCGCCCGATACATGGCGATCACCCGGCGGCCATAGTCGGTGAGGCGGGTGCCACCCCCGTGCTTGCCGCCCACCGAGCGCTCGACCAAAGGCGCCTCCGCCAGGTTGTTCATCGCATCCACGGCATCCCACGCCGCCTTGTAGGACAGGGGAACGGCCTTCGCCGCCTGGGAGATGGAGCCATAGCGGTCGATAGCCTCAAGCAGGCGAATCCGGGTATCGCCCAGGAAAGTACCGAACTCGGTATCGACTGTCAGCTTTCCGACAAGCTTGTGCTGCACGGGACGTCGGGTAGTCATCAATTGTCCTATATAGAGCAATACACAACGGTTCGTACTGTACTTGAGCAAATAGCGGGCCACAAATGCTGCACTGCGCTATGGTTGCAGGTAGTGGATGCCCCTGCGTAGAGTGCAGGCAGCCCCCTACCAAACCAGGAGTCCCTGCGATGAAAATCAGTGCCCGCAATGTCTTTGACGGCAGCATCGAAACCGTCAAACCCGGCGCCATCAATTCCGAAGTCAATGTCGCCCTGCCCGGTGGTCTCCAGATCGTCGCCACCGTCACCAACGATAGCGTCGCCGAACTCGGACTGGTCGTCGGCAAGGCCGTCAAGGCCCTGGTGAAAGCCTCGTCCGTGCTGGTTCTGACCGATGGCGCCGGCGTCAAGTTGTCGGCCCGCAACCGTCTCGAAGGCACGGTAAGCGCCCTCACCGAAGGCCCGGTCAGCACCGAGGTCGCCATCAGCCTTCCCAACGGCCTGACCGTGTTCGCCACCATCACCCGCGACGGCGCCACGGCCCTCGGCCTGAAGGTCGGCATCCCCGCTGCCGCCGTGTTCAAGGCCCCATCGGTGATCATCGGCGTCGCTGCCTGAGCACTGGCAACCGCGTCCATCCGTCATGCTGACCCTGGCGGACTGAGGCGCAGCGAGGGAGGTATCACGGCCACCCTCGCCATTTTATATGCACAACTATATAGCGAAACGCACCACTTTGACGCACAGGACGAGCTGATCGGCGCATTCACAGGCTTTCGACGAAGGCCAGCAGGGCACTCCGCTCGACCCGACCCATGCGCTCGAAACGCAGCCGGGCGCGGCGCGCCTCCCCGTCGTGCCAAAGGATCGCCTCAGTCAGGTTGCGGGCCCGGCCGTCGTGGAGATAGCGCTCCACTTCGGTCACCGTCCGGGTCAGCCCGATACCCCACAGGGGCGGCGTACGCCACTCCCGCCCGGAGGCCTGAAAGTCCGCACGCCCATCCGCCAGCCCCAGCCCCATGTCGTGGATCAGGAGGTCGGAGTACGGTGCGATGGCGAGCCCCGCCAGACGCGGAAAGCGGGGGTGCGCCGCGGTGTGGAGCTGCGGCCGGTGACAGTTTCCGCAGCCCGCCGCCGCAAACAGCGCCTCTCCCCGGCGCACAGCCGGCGCATCAGGGTTGCGACGCGCCGGCGCTGCCAGATGGGCAAGATAGAACTCCACGTCGTCCAGCTCCGACTCTCCCAGCTCGGGGCGGCCGCCATCCGGCGCGTTCCGGCAGGCCACCTGGACGGGCTGGCAGTTCTCCTGCGGATGCAGCGGCGAGGTGATCCCGAGATCCCCCAGAAAGGCCCCGGCGATCTGCGCCCGCAGATCCGGCATGTTGGCCTTGTGACCGAAGCGACCGGGCAGGCCCCCTGCCAGTCGATTGAGGCGCCCCTTGACGCCGTCCGGGCGGACCTCGGCAGCGAGGGCCTCCAGGCTTGTCACCGGCACGGCGTCGAGCAGCCCCATGCCCACCACCTGCTGCCCCACCCGGGGCGACACCCGCACCCGACCCAAGGGGCCATAGCCCAGTTCCTGGAAGGTGATCCGTGGCCGGCGCAGGCGGACGACGGAGCCATCCGCCAGACGTCGGCGGGACTCGACCCAGCGCAGCACGGCACGGCCCTCGGGCCTCACACCCGGAATGCCCTCCTCGTTGAACTGCTCGCCATAGGCCGGATGGGGGCGCACTCCCCCCTCCCCTGCCCGGCCCGGCACCGAAAGCCGAAGCAGCATGGACTGCATGCGTTCGCCGGGTGACTCCGGCGGCAGCCCACGCCCATTGCGGGCATGGCAGGAGACGCAGGCGAGACGGTTGTAGAGGGGCCCCAGGCCGTCCACCCGCTCATCCCTGGCCGGCGCCACCACCCAGCTCTGGTTGAACAGGGAGCGCCCGCGAAAGAAGCGCTCCCGCTCCACCTCGTCGAGGCCGCCGACCGGCTGCAGGAAGGCATCCCGCCCGGCATCGCCCCCCGGCGGATCTGCGGCGACGCCCCGTGCCACCGGGAAGAGGCAGATGAGGAGCAGCCCCACGGCGATTCGCCGGATCATGCGCCCCCCAGCAAAGCTGCCGCCTTCTCATGGCGAGCCTGGGCAGCGGCGGCCCAGCCCGCCTCCAGTGCGGCGGCCCGGGCCTCCGCTGCCGGATCGTCGCGACGAGTGAAGAAAGCCTGCTGCACGGCCGGGTCGTCTACCTCGGACTCCTTGCACGGAGCGGCGGACAGCAGCGGCCAGACCTTCGCCCAGGTCCCACCATCCGCCGCACGCAGGCGCTGCCACAAGGCCGCAAGCCGGGCATGCGGACGCACCAGGGCCTGCCCGAAGGCCGCGGCCGCCGGCGCAGCGCGCCCCCTGCCCAGCGCGTTGTCGTAGCGGTACCCGCCCTGCGCGGCCGTGGCGAAGGGGTCGTGATAGCCCGCCGGCAGATTGGCATAGACGGACGGGCGCACCGGCAGCTTGCGGATGTCCGGATGGGTCAGGATGCGCTGCCCGGCTTCCGAGAGCACAAGGCCGACGAAGGCCTTGGCCCCGTCGGGATTGGGGCTGCCGGCGGTCACCGCCACATGGGCAGGATTGACGCCCCCCTGGCGGGGATAGACGAAGCGCAGCGGTGCGCCATTGGCGATGGCCGATGCGACAAAGAAGTCGATGGACAGGCCCACCCCCTGACGCCCCGCCCCCAGCTCGTCGGAGACAAAGCTGCCACCCCGCCCGACAAAGCGCGCATTGGCGGCGATGGCGCTCCACAAGGCCCAGCCGGTGTCCCATCCATAAGCCTGCAGGGGGATGTCCACCAGCACCGGCGCGAACCCCACCTCCACCGGGTCCGGCACCAGTACGTGGCCCGCGTAAGCGGGCTGCGCCAGGTCGCTCCAGTCTGCCGGCGCGGGCAGGCCGTGGCGGGCCAGGTAGCCGGGATTAACGGCAAAGCCGTAGCCCGCCACTTCCGATGCGGCGAAGTAGCCGTCCGGATCGTCGATCAGGCTGCCGCCCACCCGCCCGGGCAGGCCGATCAGGCTGACCGGCAGCTTGCGCAGGGCCTGCTCGGCCTTGAGCTGGGCGAAGGTCCGGGGCGAGGCACTCCAGTACACATCTACCCCGCCCTGCCCGGGCTGGCGCAGGTAAGGCAGGGCATCGTGGGGCATGCGCCACACCACTCGCAGGCGGTAGCGGGGCCAGGCCTTCTCGAAGGCCGCCTCGAAGCGCGACACCACGGCGTCGGGATAGGCCGTGAGCACTACCACGTCGCGACGCGCAGCCGCCTCCAGGGGCGCCGTGACGCCCGCCGCCGCCAGGGCGCCGGCGCCGCGGATGAAGGCCCTCCGCGAAGGCTTGAAGAAGTCCGGCATGACAGCCTCCTCAGAACGTGTAACGGGCATTTGCAAACCACATCCGGCCGGGCATGGGGTAGCCGTCGGCCAGGGCGTAGTTGGCATCCAGGATGTTGCTGGCGCCACCTTCGACGGCCACGCTGGATAGCGGTTTGTAGACCACCTTCAGGTTGGCCAGGGCGTAGCCGGAGAGCTTTACGTAGCTCGCCGCATTGCCACTGCCGTAGGCCACCATCCGACCGTTCTCGGCTTCGGCGGAACCAAGCAGCTCCCAGCGATCGGCCGGCTTCCAACTGGCGTAGGCGAAGATCCGGTTGCGCGGCGTATCGGTGAGCGGCTTGTCGGAACTGTGGTTCTCTCTGTCGAGGTAGGTGTAGTTGCCACCCACCTGCCAGCCATGCCCGAGATCCTGATCAATCGACAGCTCGATACCGGCGTGACGGGCCTCGGCGATGTTCTGTAGCTGCGAGCACGACGTGGCCGCAGACAGGCCGGGCTGGTTGCACAAGGACACTGGAACGATGTTCATGGACTGCATCAGGTTGTCGATACGGCTGTAAAAGATCGCCGCATGCCCACGGGCGCCGGACCAGGGTCGCCCCTTCAGGCCGACCTCGAGATTGAGGGAGGATTCCGGCTTCAGGTCGGGGTTGGGCAGGGCGCCCCCGAGGCGGGCCGAGTAACGATCCTTGATGGTCGGGAAGCGGGTCTTGCGGGCCGCGCTGGCGTAGGCCTCATGACCCCCGTCCAGGCTGCGGGCCACCTCGACCAGCCAGTTGCTGCCCGAGGTGGAGCCGACCGGCCAGTAGTACACCTCGCGAGCGTCGCGCTTGTCGTGGCTGAAGCCCAGGCGCATGCGCCAGCGCTCCGACAGCTGGACGCTGTCCTCGACGGCCAGCGAAGTGGTCACATCCCGGTAATTCTTGGTAGCGCTCAGGCCGTTGTCGGCGTGCTTGTCCTCCTTGTAATGGGCGGCCACTGCCAGCTCATGCCCCTTGAAGGCAAAGCTCGCCAGCTCCACCGAGGCGCCGGTGGTCGTGTCGGCGTACCAGCTCGGAAAGTTGGTGGTGTTCGAGATCTGAGTGGTGTAACGCCCGTTGGTGTAGGCGAGGATCTTGTTGTCGTAGTTGTCCTGGTACACCCGCGCCTTGAGCATGTGCTCGCGCCCCAGGGCGATGTTGCCGATGAAGTAGGTGCTCTCCAGATTCCAGTAGGGCCAGCGCCAGAAGCGGCTGTTGGCGCCACCGCCAATGTTCAGGTACTGGCCGGGCGCACTCCCGGCATAGGGCGGATTGCCCTTGCTGCCCTCCTGGCGCACATAGCCCACGGCGTATTCATCGGTGGCGTTCGGCGTCAGTCCGAGCTTGAAGGAAAGACGCGAATCGGAGGAATGGGAATTCTCCCGGTGTCCACCGTTCTCCAGCAGGTTGCGGGCCGGGTTGGAGGCACTGGTCGGAATGCTGCGCGGCCGGTAATCGCTGGAGAGGGGGTACCACTTGCGATCGGAATACGTGGCGCCTAGCTGGAAATACCACAGCCCCTGGTTGCTGCCCACATTGACGGCGTAGGTCTGCAGCCCGCCACCGCCGACGCCGGCCTTGAGGTCGCCCTCAAGCGAGTTCTTCGGCTTGCGGCTCACCAGGTTGATCGCCCCGCCCAGGGTGTTGGGCCCGTAAAGCAAGGACGCCGCGCCCTTGGCGACACGGATCTCGGCCAGATCGAAGGTGGTGAAACGGCCAAAATCCACGTAACCATCATAGGGCACGTAGGCCGGAATCCCGTCGATGAACAAGGGCACCTGGCGCACATCGAATCCACGCAGATAGACGATGTCCTCATTGCGGCTATTGCGGGATAGATTCATCCCCGGCGTAAGGACCACCGCAGCGCCAAGCGTATCCCGGTTGAAACGCCGCAGGTCCTCCACCTTGACCACCGACTCGGCCGGATCGGGAGAGGGCAGCGGGCTGCCCACAACCTCCACGGTACCCAACTCAAACACCCCCTGCGCCGCCCCGGCGCCACCGGCCACCAGCACCGACACCCCGCCCAGCACCCACTTATGAATCTGTCGCTTCATCACATCCTCCTGGCACCAGGCAGCGCCTGTATTAATTGCTACATATCGAAAGCCTTCTCGAAAAGGGATTAGCAACCCCCATGCCCACCCCCGAAGACCTGCGGCCACACCGCCCCCGAGCCGCCCCGGCACCCCCTTAAGCTATATACACAACTACATATCGATGTTCGAAACCTCACAAAATGGCGCTTTTGATACATATTTTCGCTGGACACAACGCCGAGCCTGACGCCCCCTTTGAGAAGCCAAAGCCCGTCGGGACATGATCACGGGGCGATATGGCCGGGCAGGCACGCCCCGTGCTTATTTCGATATATAAACATTTATACATCGAAACACAAAAGGGGGCACCACCATGTTGCACGAAGGGCACTACACGCATCAGTACTTCGACATCAAGCCGGGTCATGTCCGGCGCCCCGAGGCAGCCATCCGCTGGAGTGAAGGCCTACCCTCGGAATGGAGAGAACAGGTGATCGCGCCGCTGTACTTCGACCATTACAAGGAATACCTGGTCAAGGCGGCACGCATCCTTGGCCGGGACGAGGACGACCAGGCCTGCTACTGCGCTTTTTGCTATGTGCTAGAGGAGGAGCCCGACCCGACCCACCCGGACCGCTGCAGGGAACTTGCTTATGCCGAGACCGTGCGCGCCTGGCGGCTGCGCGACGGACGCTGGCTGATCCACCGCATCATCATTCACCACGGGGAGCAGGCCAGGGCGAGAGGCTTCTTCTCCCTCAGCCCCTTCATGCCCCGCTGACGACACCGGAAGCCCTCTCCCCAAGAGGAGGCAAATAAGTCAGCACAATCGCCGCCAACCCCGTACAATCCGCGCACCGTGCGCCTGCCAATCAGCGTACCGGCACCCTCTTTCATCAGTTTCGACAGATCCCAGCGATCGCGAAATCTCGTTGCGCCCGCCCCGATTGGTGCCGCTCCCCGTGAGCGTTCAGGCCGTCGCAGGAGCACATATACCCATGACTCAAGCCCAATCCGGCGCCCAGGCGCCGGTTGCGATCACGTTTGCCGATCTCGCCCTGAGCGAGCCCATCCAGCGCGCCATTGCCGACACCGGCTACACCGTGCCAACCCCCATCCAGGCCCAAGCCATTCCCCAGGTACTCGCTGGTGGCGACCTGATGGCTGCCGCCCAGACCGGCACCGGCAAGACCGCCGGCTTTACGCTACCGATCCTGCACATCCT
Source organism: Zoogloea sp. (assembly GCF_044344315.1). Taxonomy (GTDB): domain Bacteria; phylum Pseudomonadota; class Gammaproteobacteria; order Burkholderiales; family Rhodocyclaceae; genus Zoogloea. The sequence goes on from NZ_JBIJDC010000020.1 coordinate 34,948, forward strand.
CTCCGAGGAACACGCTCATAACATCAAGCCAGGCCGCCCGCGCTGCCTGATCCTGACGCCGACGCGCGAACTCGCCGCCCAGGTCGAAGAGTCGGTCCAGACTTACGGCAAGCACCTGCCCCTGACTTCCATGGTCATGTTCGGCGGTGTCGCCATCAACCCGCAGATTGCCAAGCTCAAGAAAAAGGTGGACATCCTCGTCTCCACCCCGGGCCGCCTGCTCGACCATTGCAACCAGAAGACCATCGACCTGTCCGGCGTGGAGATCCTGGTGCTGGACGAGGCCGATCGCATGCTCGACATGGGCTTCATCCGCGACATCAAGAAGATCCTCGCGATGCTGCCGAAGAAGCGCCAGAACCTGCTGTTCTCGGCCACCTTCTCCGACGAGATCAAGGCCCTGGCCGACGGCCTGCTGCACGAACCGGGTTTTGTCGAGGTTGCCCGCCGCAACACGGCCTCCGAGCTGGTCACCCAGTCGGTGCACCTGTGCCCGCAGAAGGTGAAGCGCGAGCTGCTGGCCTTCCTTATCAAGAAGCACCAGTGGTTCCAGGTGCTGGTGTTCACCCGCACGAAGCATGGCGCCAACAAGCTGGCTGAATACCTCGCCAAGCACGACATCCCCTCGGCAGCCATCCACGGCAACAAGAGCCAGTCAGCCCGCACCCGTGCCCTCGCCGATTTCAAGGACGCCAAGCTGCAGGTGTTGGTGGCCACCGACATCGCCGCCCGCGGCCTGGACATCGACCAGCTGCCCCAGGTGGTCAACTTCGAGCTGCCCAACGTCTCGGAAGACTATGTGCACCGGATCGGCCGCACCGGCCGTGCCGGCTCCTCCGGCGCCGCCGTCTCCCTGGTGGATCGGGAAGAGCTGCCCCTGCTGAAGGACATCGAGCGCCTGATGAAGCGTCTCATCGACAAGGTCGAAGTGCCCGATTTCGTACCCTCGGCCGCCCCCCCCGACACCGACGAGCGTCCGCCCCGCGAACCGCGCGGCGCCCACAACGGCGGCCGTGCCCGCCAGGGCCAGGGTGGCGCTCAGGGTCAAGGCCCGAAGCAGGGCCAAGGGCAGGGACAACGCCAGGGCAAGCCCAAAGGCCAGGGTGGCGCTCAGGGTCAAGGCAAGACACAAGGGCAGGCAGCCCGCGCCGAAGGCAGCCAGGCCCAGCCCGCCCGCCCGGCCAAGCTGCAGCAGCCCAGCCAGGGGCCCAAGCCCCAGCGTCCCGCCCGCCAGGCTGATGGCCAGCCGGTGGATGACGATTTCGGCAACCGGGTGGACTACCAGCCGCGCGCCCGCAACAACTACCGGGATCCGGAAGCCAGCCCCGGCGGTCACCGCCACGGCAACGGGGGTGGTTTCGACAAGCCCAACCGGGGCTTCGGTGGCGGCAAGCCGGCCGGCCAGGGTCCGCGTGGTGGCGGCCAGGGCCAGAACACCGGCGGAGCCAAGGGCGGCAACCCCAACCGCGGCACCCCGGCCGCACTGGACGAAGCCAAGCGTCCGGTCGTCACCCTCACCGGCCGCAAGCCGGGCGACGTGAAGCCTGCGGCGCTGTTCACCCCACGGGGTAACGGCGGCAACGGCAATCGCGGCTGAGCCCAAGACACGCCACGCACGTCAAGACGCCCCCTCCGGGGCGTTTTTTCATTTATGGTGCAGGCTGGACTTTTGGCCCCTTATCGGGGATCCATGCGAATGCGACCACTACCGCTCACCCGCCGCCTGGCCTCATGCCTGATCGCCATCACGGCAAGCCTGACCACCCCATCCGCCATCGGGCAACAACCCGACCCCGGTGAGACAACTTACCGTGAGATCTGTGCCGCCTGCCATGGCGCGGGCGTGGCCAAGGCCCCGCAACTGGGAAACCGCCGACATTGGGCACCCCTGATCCGCGAGGGACAGGCCGTACTGACCTCCCACGCCTGGGTCGGGGTGCGCGGCATGCCGGCACGAGGCGGGCGTAACGACCTTAGTCTCGATGCATTTTCCGGAGCCGTGGCCTACATGGCCCGCTCGGCGGGTGCCGACTGGCAAGCCCCGGATGCGGCAATGCTGCGTCGAATCGAGGCGGAGGTGCGCAAACGCGAGGCGGCCCACAAGGGCCGCAAACCGGGTTGACCCAAGAAACAACGGCACCCGAGGGTGCCGTTGTTTCTTGGGGGCCAAGCGCTTGCCTGTCAGCTCCTGCGCCGACGCAGGGCCAGCAAGCCCAGCAGGCCACCACCAGCCAGCACAGCGCTGGTCGGCTCCGAAACCCGCCCGTATTCCCCGGTCACGCCGGCAATCTTGATGAAGTCCTTGTTGGAATCCGCGCTCGGGAAGGACTGCACCAGGGTGTTCAAGGCCCCGACAAGCCAATACCGGGAGCTGATGTTCAGGTCATTCACGCTCAGGGGCTTGTAACCCGCGGTGTTGGCGGACTGGGATACACCGCCATTGGCAGCGTTGGTGTAATGGGCAGAGTTCGATGCCTTGACCACGCTCCAGCCATTCGACAGCAGCGTCGAATAGCCCACGTCGCCGGACAGGAAGGTAGGCGTGCCGCTCCCCGTATAGGCCAGCACGGTCAGGTCAGAGTCGGTCTTCCACCAGCCGACCGTCACCGTCTTGAGGGTCACCGACGACCCCGCTCCGAAGTCGAACAGCATCGAGTCGTAGCGCGCGTTGTTGTCCATCGTATGCCCGGGGGAGGTCGAGTTCTGGATGGTCCCCTCATTGGTGTCGCCTGCAGTTCCGGCATCCCGGTTGGTCACCCCGAGGCCACCACTGTAAGTGCCGAGGTAGGCACTCTCAATGTAGGCGTTCTGGGTGCCACCGCTACTGTTCTTGGTGTCCGACCAGGCCGAGAGGGTAAGGCTGCCCCCATCCCCGTCGCCGGTGTAGGTACGCGTGTTGCCAAAGGCGCCGCTACCGGACTGGTTGCCACCGTTGGTGAAACTCCAGCTGGAGGCCGCGTGAGCAGTGCCGATCCCGATCAGGGCAAGGAAGGTCGCCACCATGGAACGAGAAAATCGAGTGGTCATATTTTTCCTTGATGAAATTGGTGTTCTTAAGCGTTTATTAAGGTTTACATGCAAGATATAAACCAATTTTATAAATTTCTGTTAATTAACAGTTTTTTTATTCAAAGAGTGCCGTCTGCAGTTCGGGTGTAAAGCAGGCCGACACCCCCGGCTCAGACGCCCAGTTCACGCCGCAAGGCCTCAGCGTCGGCCTGACTTTCGAACTCGCCCCGGGCCCTGAGGGCCGCAGCCAGTTCGTTACGGGCCTCGTCCCGTTTGCCACTGCGATGGAGTGCCCATGCCAGGTGGTATCGCACCTCGCGGGAGTCCGGCGCCCTCAGGCGTGCCGCGCGCAGGGTCTTGAGGCCGATATCCAGCGCACCACTACGCGCTTGCAACCAGCCCAGGGTATCCAGGGCGTTGGCATCGGCCGGAGCCAGTCGTGCCGCCTTCTCGGCCATGGCCAGCGCGCCGGCATCGTTCAGGCGCATCAGCACCTGGGCCAGATTGTTGGCAGCGGCAGCGTTCTGCGGGTCGCGGGCGAGCAGGGCCTCGTAGGTGCTGCGCGCAGGCTCCAGCCGCCCCAGGCGCAGATAGCCTTCGGCCAGCGCCGCCTGTATCTGAAGTGCGTCGGGCTGCCGACGCAACCAGCCCTCCAGCAAGGCCACGCCACGCACCCCGTCGCCCGCCTGGAAAGCCGCGGAGAAACTGCGCAGGGCCAGCGCCGTCGACGGTGACTTGTCGAAGGCCACCCGGTAAAGACGGGCCGCCTCACCCGCCTGCTGGCGGGCCAGGGCGATGTCGCCCGCCAGGCGCAAGGCATCGACCCCACTGGCACTGCGCGCGGCCAGCTGACGCAGCAGGGCTTCGGCACGGGGCAGGTTGCCAGCCAGGATCTCCGCCTCCACCTGCAGGACCTGAGCCGGCAGGTAACCGGGCTTCGCGGCCAGCGCCTTTTCAGCGCTGGCCCCGGCGTCGTTGGCAGCCCCCGCCGACAGCTGGAGCTGACCGACCCGCACCAAATACTGGGGGTCCGGGCCGGCCATGCGGGCGAGGCTGGCAAACGCCGCACGTGCCTGCGTCCCGTCACCGACAGCCAGGTGGGCGCGCCCGAGGGCCTCAAGGACGACCGGATCATCCGGGCGCACCAGCACCAGCTTTTGCGCCAGGGCGAGCGCGGCACCCGGCTGGCCCAGGCGCTGGTGGACCGCCAGCAGCTCAAGCCCGGAAGTCACCTCCCCGGGTATCAGCGCCTGGGCCTTCTCCAGCAGGGGGAGCGCAGCGGCCGGACGACCGGCGTAGCTTTCGAGGCGAGCCATCTCCGTAAGAGCCTGCGCGTTGCCGGGCGCGTCCTTGAGAAGTGCCGCGAGGCGCTGGCGAGCCTCATCAAGGCGCCCCTCGGCGACATCGAGACGGGCCAGGTTGAGGCGGGCCGGCACCAGACCGGGCTGCAGAGCCAGGGCCTTGAGATAGGCAGCCCGTGCGTCGGCCGGGCGGCGGGCGGCAGCCTTAACAGCGCCTGCGAGATTATGGGCGGCGGCATCGTCGGGCAGGCGACGCAGCAGGGCGTCAGCCACCGTCGTGGCGTTGCGCACGTCGTTGCGGCGCAGGTAGAGCGTCACCAGGGCAGCGGCCACCTTGAACTGTGCCGGCTCCTTGTCGAAGGCGCTGCGCAGGGCCGCCAGCCCCAGGTCGCCCTGTTGGCCGGCCAGGCGGGCAAAGCCCATCTGGGCCGTGATGCCCGGATCACCGCCGGTCAGCCGGGCGGCCCGCTCCAGCGCATCGGCGGCGTCCCGGTAGCGGCGCTGCTGCATGCGCAGGGCGGCCAGGGTGGTGAGCACCTGAGGATCGGCATCGCCCGAGCGCAGCAGGGGTTCAAGCAGGTCGGCCACCCGCGCTGTGTCGCCACTGGACAGGTAGATGCCGGCGAGCAGCTTGCGGCCGGCAGGGTCGTCGGGCATGCGCAGTACGTACAGCTCCAGCAGTGCCCGGGCCCGTTCAAGGCGTCCGGTGGCCTGGCTGGCCAGCCCGCCGAGCATCAGCAACGGCGGCTGGCTGGCAAGGAAGGTGTCGGGCAGGGCATCCACCAGGCGGGTCACCTCCTCGAGCTGGGCCCGGGACGCCCGGCTGTCGCCGCGGGCGGCAAAGACCAGGCTCTTCAGGTAGGCCACGCGGGGCTCACGCTGGCTGAGGGCCGCAGCCCGCTCCAGGTCGGGCAGGGCTTCGTCAGGGCGTTGCAGGTCGATCAACAGGGAGGCGCGGGCCACCATGCTGTCGAGCAGGCGCGGGTCGGCCTTGAGGGCCTGGGCGAAATAGTCCAGCGCGGCAGCAGGCTTGCCGGCACTCTGCTGCAGCACGCCCTGCAGGTGCAGGAGCTGCGCATCGCGGGGGGCCATGGCGGCGGCGGCCTCCAGGGCCTGGCGGGCCCGAGGCGTATCGCGGGTGCGCAGCGCCAGGTCGATCTCGGCGCGCAGGGGCGCCAGGGAGCGGGGATCGGCCGCCTTTGCCTCCTCTACGGCACGCCAGGCCGCCTTGGTGTCGCCCTGATCGGCATGGGCCGTGGCCCGCATGGCCAGCACTTCGGCCCGGGCCGAAGGCGCCAGGCCATCAGGTTTGATGCGGGCGAGGAGCTTCTCGCTGTTGCCGAACATCATCAGCGCCGTACCGTAAGGCTGGGCCACCTCGGCCATGCTGGCGCCCAGACGCAGGGCGATCTCGAACTCGGCTTCGGCGGCGGCCGCCTGACCGTCCCGCAGCAGGGCCTTGCCCAGCAGCAGGTGGGCCGCCAGTAGGCTGCTGTCCTTCTGCACGGCATTGCGGGCCTGGATGATGGCACCGGGAAGATCATTGCGGGCCAGACGGGCCACGGCATCCTCGTGGTAACGGGCCGCCTGGCTGCTGTCACCACGGGCGGCATGCGCCCCCTGAAAGGACAGTACGGCACCCAGCACGAGGCCGGCAAGAAGGGGTCTGCAGGAACGGGAGGAAGAGGCGCGGCCGAAGGCGGGCATGGGTCGCAACACGAGAAAGGAATATGACTTTGGTTATAGAGCCCGCCCCTTCGGCCACCTGTGACAAAGGCCACACCCGCCACCGCCACCCCCGGAAGGATTTAACGCTTCGCAACAAAGCGTCGATTTCACCCCCGATTCTTGAAGCCCGTCGATGTGCCCCCACATGCGAGGTTGGCGTGTGCCCTTCCCTCCCGGATCATGGAAAAGAAAACGCAATTCAGCCTGTGGTACTTCGTGTTCGCCGTGTTTGCGATCTTTACGCTCCACGATCTGTGGGTGCAGGTCCGCACGGTGGAACCTCTCCCTTACAGCGAGTTCCAGCGCCTGCTCAAAGCCGGTGAGGTGACGGAGATCTCCATCGCCGACAACACCATCCAGGGCAGCCTCAAGCAGCCCCTGCAGGACGGACGCCAGAAGTTCGTCACCACCCGGGTCGATCCGTCCCTGGCGAAGGATCTGGCCCAGTACGACGTGAAATTCACCGGCGTGGTGGAGAACACCTTTTTCAAGGATCTGCTCGGCTGGGTGCTGCCGGCGGTGATCTTTGTCGGCATCTGGATCTTTGCCATGAAGAAGTTCGCCGGCAAGCAGGGGCTGGGCGGTGGCTTCATGAACCTGGGCAAGAGCAAGGCCAAGGTGTACGTGGAAGCCAATACCGGGGTGAGCTTCGAGGATGTGGCCGGCGTGGACGAGGCCAAGGATGAGCTCAAGGAGGTGGTCGGTTTTCTGAAGGACCCGAAGGCTTCCGGGCGGCTGGGCGGACGGGTGCCCAAGGGAGTATTGTTGGTCGGCCCGCCGGGTACCGGCAAGACCCTGTTGGCCAAGGCGGTGGCCGGCGAGGCCGGGGTACCCTTCTTCTCGATTTCGGGCTCCGAGTTCGTCGAGATGTTCGTCGGTGTCGGTGCGGCACGGGTGCGCGACCTCTTCGAGCAGGCCCGGGCCAAGGCACCGGCCATCATCTTCATCGACGAACTGGACGCCATGGGCCGGGCTCGCGGAGCCTTCGGCGGCATGGGCGGCGGCCATGACGAAAAGGAGCAGACCCTCAACCAGTTGCTGGTTGAGCTGGACGGCTTCGATTCGTCATCGGGCCTTGTACTGCTGGCCGCCACCAACCGGCCCGAAGTCCTCGACCCGGCCCTGCTGCGCGCCGGGCGCTTCGACCGCCAGGTGCTGGTGGACCGCCCCGACAAGAAGGGCCGCATCGCGATCCTCGATGTGCACATGAAGAAGATCACCCTGGCCGCCAACACCGATGCGGAGAAAGTCGCTGCCCTGACCCCCGGCTTCACCGGCGCCGAGCTGGCCAACCTGGTCAACGAGGCGGCCCTGGTGGCCACCCGCCGCAACGGCGAGTCGGTGACGGTGGAGGACTTCACCGTGGCAGTGGAGCGCATCGTCGCCGGCCTGGAGAAGAAGAACCGGGTGCTCAATGAACATGAGCGCACCGTCGTCGCCTATCACGAGATGGGCCACGCCCTGGTGGCCATGGGCCTTCCGGGCACCGATCCGGTGCACAAGATCAGCATCATCCCGCGGGGCGTGGGCGCCCTTGGCTACACCATCCAGCGACCCACCGAAGACCGCTTCCTGATGACCCGTGCCGAACTGGAAAACAAGATGGCCGTGCTGCTGGGTGGCCGGGCCGCTGAACAGCTGGTGTTCGGGGAGGTTTCCACCGGCGCCGCCGACGATCTGCAGAAGGTCACCTCCATCGCCCGCTCCATCGTGATGCGCTTCGGCATGGACGCCAAGCTGGGCAACGTGGCCTATGAGAGCGAACGCAGCAACTTTCTCGGCCAGACTGCCCCGCCCCAGGAGCGCAGCTACTCCGAGGAGACTGCCCGCGAGATCGACTGCGCCGTGCGCGCCATCGTGGCGCAGGCCTTCGAGCGCAGCAGCGCCATCCTGACCCAGCGGCGCGACATCCTGGAAGAAACCGCCCGGGATCTGCTGCTTCGGGAAACCCTTGATGAAAGCGACCTGAGAGCAATCCACGAGCGGGTGACGGGGGCATAATCCGGGCTTGCCCAACAGGAGCCTGTCGTGCGCCCTTTCCTTGCCCTGAGCCTCATTCTCACCGCCACCCCCACTCTGGGAGCCGGCCCCAACCCGTCCGGCCCCATCGACGGGATCTACATCCACTTTGCCGACGCCGGCCTGCTCACCGACTGCCGCAGCGGCAAGCGCGTGGCGGTAGCGACGGAAGCCGACAACGCCGCGCTTGAGCGAGCCTACCTGGCGAGCGCCACCCAGCCTGGCGCCCCCCTGTGGGTCAGCCTGCTCGGGCACGTGGAGAATCGCCCCCGCCTGGAAGGCGGTGGCCGGGAAGACGTGCTGGTCGTGGATCGCTTTGCCCGGGTCGAACAGGGCCGGGGGTGTGCCCGCCACGCTGAACTCCATACAGCCCGCTGGAAGCTGGTGCGCCTCGATGGGCGGCCAGTGGCGACCGAGGGAACACCGCCCTTCCTGCAATTCAACCCCGCTCAGGGGCGCCTGACGGGTTCAAGCGGCTGCAATCGCCTGAGTGGGGAGTATCGCAGCTGGGGGCCGAACGGCTTCACCGTGCTGCCCCTGGCCACCACCCGTATGGCCTGCCCGGGCACGCTTGCCGAACAGGAAACACGCTTCGTCGGCGCCTTGTCCCGTGCCACCCACCGCATCCAGGCCGGCACCAGCCTCGAGCTACTGGCCGACGGCCTCCCCGTGGCCCGCTTTGAGGCCGAATACCTGCGCTGAGCCTGAGCGCAGCGCCCGCAAGCTGGGGCTACAATGGCCCTGCTTGCATCCAAGGCCCTGCCCCGGGCGGCCCAGTCCGCACCCGCGATCATTCGCCCTTCCCTGGAGGAATTGCCCATGTCCTGTATCCGTACCCCTGCCCTCACTGTCCTGGCACTGTGCGCCAGCCTCGTCCAGCCGGCCCTGGCCCAGGAATCTGCCACCCTGGCCAAGATCAAGAGCAGCGGCACCATTGCCCTGGGCCATCGGGAGTCCTCCATCCCCTTCTCCTACTACGACGACAAGCAGCAGGTCGTCGGCTACTCCCAGGAGCTCATGCTCAAGGTCGTCGACGCCGTCAAGGCCGAGCTCAAGCTCCCCGCCCTCGCCCTCAAGCTCACCCCCGTCACCTCCCAGAACCGCATCCCCCTCATCCAGAACGGCACCGTCGACATCGAGTGCGGCTCCACCACCAACAACACCGAACGCGCCCGCCAGGTCGCCTTCTCCAACACCATCTTCATCATCGGCACCCGCCTGATGACCAAGAAGGAATCCGGCGTGAAGGACTTCCCCGACCTCGCCGGCAAAAACGTGGTCACCACCGCCGGCACCACCTCCGAGCGACTCATCCGCAAGATGAACGAGGAGAAGAAGCTCGGCATGAACATCATCTCCGCCAAGGACCACGGCGAGTCCTTCCTCACCCTCGAAACCGGCCGCGCCGTCGCCTTCATGATGGATGACGCCCTCCTCTACGGCGAGCTGGCCAAGGCCAAGCGCCCTGCCGACTGGACCATCACCGGCACGCCCCAGAGCTTCGAGGCCTACGGCTGCATGATGCGCAAGGACGACCCGGGCTTCAAAAAGCTCGTCGATGCCGCCCTCGCCAAGGCCATGACTTCCGGCGAGGCCGAGGCCATCTACAAGAAGTGGTTCACCCAGCCCATCCCCCCCAAGGGCCTGAACCTCAACTTCCCGCCCTCCGACGCCATGCTCAAGCTCTACAAGGCACCCAACGACAAGCCTTTTGAATGAGTCTGATCCGCCCGGGGGCATGACACCATGAGCTACAACTGGAACTGGGGCATCTTCGGCAGCCCCGTGCCCACGGGCGACACGACCTATCTGGGCTGGATGCTGTCCGGCCTGCAGACCACCATCCTGCTGTCCCTGTCGGCCTGGGTCATCGCCCTGGCCCTGGGCAGCCTGATGGGCGTGCTGCGCACCGTGCCGCACAAGGGCCTGTCAGGCATCGCCGCGGCCTACGTCGAGGTCTTCCGCAATATCCCGCTGCTGGTGCAGCTCTTCATCTGGTACTTCGTGCTGCCGGAGGTGCTGCCATTCGGCCTGGGCGACCGCTTCAAGCAGGATCTCAACCCGCTCACCCAGCAGTTCGTGTCGGCCATGGTATGCCTGGGCTTCTTCACCTCTGCCCGGGTCTGCGAGCAGGTCCGCTCAGGCATCAACAGCCTGCCCCGCGGCCAGAAGAACGCGGGCCTCGCCCTGGGCTTCACCTTGCCGCAGACCTATCGGCATGTGCTGCTGCCCATGGCCTTCCGCCTGGTCATTCCGCCCCTCACCTCCGAGTTCCTCAACATCTTCAAGAACTCCGCGGTGTGCTCGACCATCGGCCTGCTCGAGCTCGCCGCCCAGGGCCGCCAGCTGGTGGATTACACCGCCCAGCCCTACGAGTCCTTCATCGCCGTGACCCTGCTCTATCTGCTCATCAACGTGGTGGTGATGCTGCTGATGCGGGTCATCGAGACCCGCAGCCGCGTGCCCGGCTACATCGGCGGAAAGTGAGGGAGCTGCGATGAACTACGAATTCGACTGGTCCTCCATCCCCGGCGCCCTGCCCTTCCTGTGGGAGGGCATGAAGGTGTCCCTGGAGATCACCGCCATCGCCGTGATCTTCGGCATCGTCTGGGGCACCCTGCTGGCCATGATGCGGCTGTCCCCGGTCAAGCCCTTGTCCTGGTTTGCGGCGGGCTACGTCAACCTCTTCCGGGCCATCCCGCTGGTGATGGTGCTGCTGTGGTTCTTCCTGATCGTGCCCCAAGTGCTGCGCGGCGCCTTCAACCTCGACCCCAACACCGACGTGCGCCTCACCTCGGCCATGATCGGCTTCGCCCTGTTCGAGTCGGCCTACTACTCCGAGATCATCCGCGCCGGCATCCAGTCGGTACCCAAGGGGCAGGTCTCCGCCGCCTCGGCCCTGGGCATGACCTACGCCCAGGCCATGCGCCTGGTGGTGCTGCCCCAGGCCTTCCGCAACATGGTTCCGCTGCTCCTCACCCAGGCCATCGTGCTCTTCCAGGACACCTCCCTGGTCTATGTCTCGGCCCTCGCCGACTTCTTCGGCGCCGCCTACAAGGTGGGCGACCGGGACGGACGCCTCGTCGAGTTGCTGCTCTTTGCGGGCGCGGTGTATTTCGTGCTGTGCTTCAGCCTGTCTCAGGTGGTTCGCCGTCTGCAGAAACGGATGGCAACGCTCTAAGGATTCAAGATGATCACGATCGACAAGGTTTCCAAGCACTACGGCAGCTTCCAGGTCCTCACCGACTGCACCACCCAGGTGAAGAAGGGAGAGGTGGTGGTGGTGTGCGGCCCGTCGGGCAGCGGCAAGTCCACCCTGATCAAATGCGTCAATGGCCTGGAGCCATTTCAGGCCGGCGCCATCACGGTAGATGGCATTTCGGTCGGCGATCCGAAAACCAATCTGTCGAAACTGCGCAGCCGGGTCGGGATGGTCTTCCAGCACTTCGAGCTGTTTCCCCACATGAGCATCACCGACAACCTGAGCATTGCCCAGGTGAAGGTGCTCGGGCGCTCGAAGGACGAAGCCCGCGACAAGGGCCTCAAGCTCCTCGACCGGGTCGGCCTCAAGGCCCACGCCGCCAAGTTCCCCGGCCAGCTCTCCGGCGGTCAGCAGCAGCGCGTGGCCATCGCCCGCGCCCTGGCCATGGACCCCATCTGCATGCTCTTCGACGAGCCCACCTCGGCCCTCGACCCGGAGATGATCAACGAGGTGCTGGACGTGATGGTGGAGCTGGCCCAGGAAGGCATGACCATGATGTGCGTCACCCATGAGATGGGCTTCGCCCGCAAGGTCGCCAACCGGGTGATCTTCATGGACCAAGGCCGCATCGTCGAAGATGATGCCAAGGATGCTTTCTTCGGCGCCCCCCGCTCCGAGCGCGCCCGCCAGTTCCTGGCCAAGATCCTGCAGCACTGAAGTGGCACTGCCGCACATCCGCATCCTGGCGACCGGCGGCACCATCGCCGGTGAGGCCGACCCGGCCGGCGACGGCGCCCGTTACCGGGCAGGCGTACGCCCGGTAGCCGCCCTGCTCGCGGCGGTGCCCGGCCTCGACGGGGTCGCCAGCCTCGACGCCGAACAGATCCTCGCCCTCGACAGCAAAGACATGACGCCGGACGGATGGCTGAGCATGCTGTCAGCCGCCCGCCAGGCGCTGGCCGATCCGTCGGTTGACGGGGTGGTGATCCTCCACGGCACCGACACCCTTGAGGAGAGCGCCTACTTTCTGCACCTCGCCCTGCCCCCCGGCAAGCCGACGGTCCTCACGGGAGCGATGCGCCCCGCCGATCATCCAGAGGCCGACGGCCCGGCCAACCTGCTCACCTCCGTCCGGCTCGCCGCATCGCCTGAGGCCGCCGACAAGGGCGTGCTGGTGGTGATGAACGGCACGCCTTACGGCGCCCGCCATTTACGCAAGGCTCGGACGACGGGGCTGGATGCTTTTGAAGCCGACCAGACCTGGACTGCGGCCGAACCTGACGGACGCTTCGCCAGCCTGACGCCGACCGCCCTGCCCCGCGTGGACATCCTGCCCGGCTATGCCGGCGCCCCCGCCATGCTGATCGATGCCAGCGTGGCAGACGGTGCCCGGGGCCTGGTGCTGGCCCTGACCGGCCACGGCAGCGTGCCGTCGGCGTGGGAGCCAGCCCTGCAGCGGGCCCGGGACCAGGGTGTCGCCATCCTCAGGGCCAGCCGCTGCGCCGGCCCGGTGATACACAATGGGAATGCCGATGATGACGGCGCCGGCTGGCTCACCGCCGGAGATCTGCCGCCGCCGAAGGCCCGGGTGGCCCTGATGCTGGCCCTCGCCGCCGGCTGGGAAGCCCGCACGCTGAAGACACGCCTGCCCGGCTTCTGACTCAGCCGCCGCGCCCCTTGCGGGTGAAGGCCACACGGGCCTCCTCCAGCACCTGGGCCAGCTCCTCGCGGGCTTCGAGGGAAGACTGGATGAGCTTGCTCTCATCGTGGGAAATGGCCTGCTGGCGGGCCAGCACTTCCGCATCATGACGGGCGAACCGATTGACCAGTTGCTCTGCCAGGGCAGGTGGCTCGTGCAGCAGCTCCAGGGTCCAGCGAGCCATCTCCAGACTCGAGGGCAAGGTCTCACGGATCTGCCGCTCGATACCCAGATCCATCAGACGGCTGGCGTGAAAGCGATTACGCGCCCGGGCCACGATCTGCACATGGGGAAAATGCTTGCGCACCAGCTCGGCGGTTCTCAACGAGGCCTCCACGTCATCGATGGCCAGCACGAAGACCTTGGCCTTGTCGAGCTGGGCAGCGTGCAGCAGATCCAGATGGGCTGCATCCCCATAGAACACTTTCAGGCCAAAACGCCGCACTGTATCCACCTGCCCGGCATCGGCATCCAGGGCGGTGAAGCTGACACCCCGCGCCAGCAGCAAGCGACCGACGATCTGCCCGACCCGCCCGAAGCCGGCGATGACCACTTCGCTCGAATGCACCGGCAGATCATCGTAGGCGCGCACGGGCCCTTTGCCCCGGGTCGCCTCGGCAATCCGGTCGCCGAGCAGAAGGAGCAGAGGTGAAACCGCCATGGACAGGGCCACTACCAGGGTCAGCCGATCGGCTTGAACCTCACCCAGCACCCGGAAGGACTGGGCCGCATCGAAGAGCACGAAGGCAAACTCGCCCCCCTGGGCCAGGGTCAGGGCCAGCGACCTGGCCTCCGGCGCCGGCCCACCGACAAGCCTGCGCAGCACGAAGAGCACGATGAACTTGATGAAGATGAGGCCCACAGTCAGACCGAGAATCTGCAGGGGCTGATCCACCAGCAGACGCAGGTTGGTGGACATCCCCACGGCCATAAAGAACAGACCCAGGAGCAGGCCCTGGAACGGCGCGATGGAGGCCTCAAGCTCATGCCTGAACTCGGAATCCGCAAGGAGCACGCCGGCGACGAAGGCCCCGAGGGACATGGACAGGCCACCCGCCTGCATCAACAGGGCAAGGCCGAGCACGGTCACCAGGGCCGCGGCGGTAAACATCTCGCGGCTGTTCACCCTTGCCACGTGGCGGAACAAAGCATCAAGCAGGGGACGCCCCACAAAGGCCACCACCACCAGCAGGCCAAGACCAACCCCGGGATGGGTCAACGCCGTCGGCTTTCCCGTACCGAAAAGGGGAATCAAAGCCAACAGGGGAATCACCGACAGATCCTGGAACAGCAGGATGGCAAAGGCTTCCCGGCCATGACGTGTAGACAGCTCACGCCGTTCGGCCAGAGTGGGCAGCACGAAGGCGGTGGACGACAAGGCCAGGATGATACCCACCACCACCGCCGCCGACACCGATAGCCCCAGGTAGCGCCCGGCGCCTGCCAGGGCCGCCGCCACACCAAACAGCTGCAGCGCACCCAGACCGAACACCGAGCGGCGCAAGGCCCACAGGCGTGATGGCTTGAGCTCCAGCCCGATGACGAAGAGCAACATGATCACGCCCAGTTCGGCGGTATGCAGGAGGTTGTCCGGATCGCGCACCAGCTTCACGCCGGATGGCCCGATCAGCATTCCGACCGCCAGATAGCCCAGCACCGTCCCCAACCCGGCCCGCTTGAAAAGAGGGACGAACAGAACGGACGCCAGCAACAGGGCGGCAAAGGTGGTCAGGGATTGCATGGACGGAAGAAAGTGACGGGCAACTCGATATCCCACAAGTCTCTCATAGTCCGGCAACGCATTTCGTGACCGAAGAATCTGGAAACACTATTGCTGTCTCCGCTGGCACCAACCGCCCTCCGCAGAGATGGCCGCCGCGATCCGGCCGGGCTACCTACAGCCCCGGATCCTGGCCGCCACCGGCCAGGGCTGCATCTACCACCCTACGGGTCAGATGGGGGGCGAAGTACTCGATGAAGGCATACACATAGCCTCTCAGCCACGCATTGCGACGCAAGCCGATGCGCGTCGTGCTGGAGGCGAACAGATGCGCGGCATCCACCATCCCGAGCTCCTTGTCCACCGCCGGGTCGAAGGCCATCTTTGCGACGATGCCTACCCCCAGGCCCATGGCCACGTAGGTCTTGATCACGTCCGAGTCGATGGCGGTCAGCACCACATTCGGCTTGAGCCCGCGCCCCATGAAGGCTTCGTTGATCTTGTTGCGCCCGGTGAAGGCGAAGTCGTAGGTGACAATGGGGTAGCGGGCAATGGCCTCCAGGGTCAGGGGCTGGGTGCTCAGGATGGGGTGCCGTACCGGGGCGATGATGCAGCGGTTCCACTGGTAGCAGGGCAGCATCACGATGTCCTCGTGTTCGGCGATGGCCTCCGTGGCAATGGCAATGTCGGCCACGCCGGACAGCACGTACTCGCACACCTGGTGGGGGTTGCCCTGGTGAAAGGACAGGCGCACGTTGGGGTAGCGGGCCATGAAGCTGCGCACCACCGGCGGCAGGGCATAGCGGGCCTGGGTATGGGTGAAGGCGATGGACAGGCTGCCCGTCGCCTCGTTGCTGAATTCCGCGCCGACTTCCCGAAGGTTGTCCACTTCCTGCAAAATGCGCGCCGCGATCGCCAGAACCTGCTTGCCGGGTTCGGTAATGTCCACAAGTCGCTTGCCGTGACGGACGAAGATCTCCACCGCCAACTCCTCTTCCAGCTGGCGGATCTGCTTGGACACGCCCGGCTGGGAAGTAAACAAGGCCTCTGCCGCTTCGGACACGTTGAGACGATGCCGGGCCACCTCGAAAACATAGCGCAGTTGCTGGATATTCACCTTGCTCTCCCTTGTCCCCGAACCGACGCCTTGGCGCACGCCAATAGAACTTTTACTTCTATCAGTCTAACCAAAAACCCCTTCTTGGATCTAACAACTCCCTCTACGATGCGCTGCACAAAGATTTTGGGTTTATCATGAGCATCGCGTACACCATTGCCGGCTTTTCCGTAGGCGCCATCGTCGGTCTCACCGGTGTTGGCGGCGGGTCTTTGATGACACCGCTGCTGGTGCTGATATTCGGAATCAACCCGTCCGTGGCGGTCGGCACCGACCTGTTGTATGCCGCCATCACCAAGGCGGGAGGTACACTTGCCCACGGGCTGAAGGGCACTGTGGACTGGACGATCACCCGTCGCCTTGCCATGGGTAGCATTCCCGCCGCAGCCTTGACGCTGTTGCTCGTGGGCCATTTTGCCCCCGGCGGCATTGACGGTGCGGCTGCGCTGATCAAGACCTCCCTGGGTTTTGCCCTGCTGCTGACCGCCGTGGCCATCATCTTCCGTAAGCAGATCCAGGCTTACGCCCTGCGCCACTCCGACGGGCAGGAGCGACCGCAACGCACGGCCGTACTCACCGTGCTGACCGGCATCGTGCTGGGCGTGCTCGTTTCCATCTCATCGGTGGGTGCTGGCGCCCTGGGTGTCAGTGCCCTGTTTTTCCTGTATCCCCGCCTGCCCACTCTGCGCATCGTCGGCAGCGACATCGCCCACGCAGTGCCCCTGACCCTGGTGGCCGGCATCGGCCACTGGTTCCTGGGCAGTGTCGACTGGTCCTTGCTGGGCAGCCTGTTGATCGGTTCCCTGCCGGGCATCTGGCTGGGCAGCCATATTTCCACCCGCGTCCCCGACCGGGTGCTGCGTCCGATTCTGGCAACCATGCTGGTCTTGGTAGGCAGCAAGCTGATTGCGGCCTGACCGGCCCCTGAGAATAACCAGGAAGAAACCATGTACCGTTACGACCCCTACGACCAGAAGATTGTCGACGAACGCGTCGCCCAGTTTCGCGATCAGACCCGCCGCTACCTGGCCGGTGAACTGACCGACGACGAGTTCCGCCCCCTGCGCCTGCAGAACGGCCTGTACATCCAGCGCCATGCCCCGATGCTGCGGGTCGCGGTGCCCTACGGCCTGCTGTCCACCACGCAGATCCGCAAACTGGCCCACATCGCCCGCACCCACGACAAGGGCTACGCCCACGTCACCACGCGCCAGAACTTCCAGTTCAACTGGCCCGAGCTGAAGGTGGTGCCGGAGATCCTGGCCGAGCTGGCCACCGTCGAGATGCACGCCATCCAGACCTCCGGCGCGTGCATCCGCAACATCACCTCCGACCCCTTTGCGGGCGTCGCCGGCGATGAGTACATCGACCCGCGGCCCTGGTGCGAAGTGCTGCGCCAGTGGAGCACCTTCCACCCGGAATTCGCCTTCCTGCCGCGCAAGTTCAAGATTGCCGTGAATGGCGCCGAGCAGGACCGGGCAGTCATCCAGTGCCACGACATCGGCCTGGAGCTCAAGCGCGATGCCGCCGGTGAAATCGGCTTCCGGGTGCTGGTTGGCGGTGGCATGGGCCGCACCCCGATCATCGGCGCCGAGATCAGTGACTTCGTGCCCTGGCAGCACATCATCACCTACTGCGAAGCCATCCTGCGTGTGTACAACCGCTATGGCCGCCGCGACAACCTGTACAAGGCGCGCATCAAGATCCTCGTCAAGGCCCTCGGCATCGCCGAGTTCAAGCGCCAGGTGGAAGAGGAATGGGCCTTCGGCAAGAACGGCCCGAACACCCTCACCGAGGCCGAAGTGGCCCGCGTGGCCACCCACTTCACCACGCCGGCCTACGCCAGCCTGCCGGCCGAGGACGCGGATTACGCGGCCCAGCGTAGCGCCAACCCAGCCTTTGCCGCCTGGACCCGCCGCAACGTGCTGGCCCACAAGGTGCCCGGCTACGCCGTGGTGGTGCTGTCCCTGAAGGATCCCCAGCGCGCCCCCGGCGACATCACCGATGCGCAGCTCGAACTCGTGGCCGATCTGGGCGATGCCTACAGCTTTGGCGAAGTGCGCGCCACCCACGAACAGAACCTGGTGCTGGCCGACGTCCGCCAGTCCGATCTGTTCGCCGTCTGGGAGAAGGCCCGCGCTGGCGGCCTGGCCACGCCGACCTTCGGCCTGCTGACCGACATGATCTGCTGCCCGGGGGGCGATTTCTGCGCCCTGGCCAATGCCAAGTCCATCCCCATCGCCAACGCCATCCAGGCCCGCTTCGACGATCTGGACTACCTCTACGACATCGGCGACATCGAGCTCAACATCTCGGGCTGCATGAACTCCTGCGGCCACCACCACGTGGGCCACATAGGCATCCTCGGCGTCGACAAGAACGGTTCCGAGTGGTATCAGGTCAGCCTCGGCGGCAGCCAGGGCAACAACACCAGCATCGGCAAGGTCATCGGCCGCGCCTTCGCCGCCGCCGAAATGCCCGACGTGATCAGCAAGGTCATCGACGTGTACCGGGCCCAGCGCCTCGACGGCGAGCGTTTCATCGAAACCGTCCGCCGCATCGGCCTCGACCCGTTCAAGATCGGCGTGTATGGCGACGCCGCCATCATCGAAAGGAAGCAGAATGCCTAAGCTCATCAGGAACGGCCGCGTGGTCGACGACAGCGCAGAGATCCTGGTCCTGGACGAAACCCAGGCCCCCGAAGCCCTGACCCTGCCCGAAGGGCAGGTATTCGTGCCCCTGGCCGTGTGGCAGGCCCACAAGGGCATGCTCTCGGGTCGTGCCGGCGTGGGCGTGTGGCTCGACAGCCACGAGAGCGTGGAGGATCTGGCCGAAGATCTGGAAAGCCTGTCGGCCGTCGCCCTCAACTTCCCCAAATTCACCGACGGCCGCGCCTACTCGGGTGCCGCGCTGCTGCGCAGCCGCTACGCCTTCAAGGGCGAAGTCCGCGCCATCGGCGATGTGCTGCGCGACCAGTTCTTCTTCATGCAGCGCTGCGGTTTCGACACTCTCCAACCCAAGGCCGGCAAGTATTCCGATGCCCAGCTTGAAGAGGCGGTCGCCAGCCTGAAGGATTTCTCCAGCCCCTACCAGGCGGCCATCGACCAGCCGGAACCCCTGTTCCGCCGTGCCCAGCGCGTCGCCTGAGCATCAGGAGCCGATCACATGCATCCTAACCAGAACCCCAAGCTCGACGACCCCACCCTGCTGGCCGGCCTGGAAGCCAAGGTCGCCGCCCTCAAGGTCGACCTGGCTGCCTGGGCCACCGAGCTGCCCGCCATCACCATGGCCAACAGCCTGGGCGCCGAGGATATGGTCCTCACCGACGTGATCTGCAGCAGCGGCCTGCCCATCGAGATCTTCTCCCTCGACACCGGCCGCCTGCCCCTGGAGACCTATGACCTGATGGCCAAGGTGCAGCAGCACTATGGCCTGAAGCTCAAGTTCTTCTACCCGAACCACGACGCCATCGAAACCTTCACCCGCGAGCACGGCATCAACGCCTTCTACGACAGCGTAGAGCTGCGCAAGGCTTGTTGCCACGCCCGCAAGGTCGAACCCCTGGGCCGCGCCCTGGCCGGCAAACAGGCCTGGATCACCGGCCTGCGCGCCGAGCAATCCACCACCCGCACCGACCTGCCCAAGCGCCAGTTCGACGAGGGCAACGGACTGATCAAGTTCAACCCCCTGTCCGACTGGACCGAGAAGGAAGTCTGGGCCTACATCCGCCTCAACAAGGTTCCGTACAACGCCTTGCACGACAAGTTCTACCCGAGCATCGGCTGCGCCCCCTGTACGCGCCCGGTGTCGATCGGAGAAGACGTTCGCGCCGGGCGCTGGTGGTGGGAAAATCCGGAAACCAAGGAATGCGGCCTGCACGTCAAGAAGTGACGCGCACCGAAGAACCCTCACACGAGTAAAGCAATGTCGACGCTCACCAAACAAACCCTGAGCCACCTGGACTGGCTCGAATCCGAAGCCATCCACATCATGCGTGAAGTGGCCGGCCAGTGCAGCAACCCGGTGCTGCTGTTCTCCGGCGGCAAGGACTCCATCTGCATGCTGCGGCTCGCCGAAAAGGCTTTCCGCCCGGGCAAGTTCCCCTTTCCGCTGATGCATATCGACACCGGCCACAACTACCAGGAAGTCGTTGTCTTTCGCGACAAGCGTGCTGCCGAGCTGGGCGAGCGTCTGATCGTCCGTTCGGTTGAAGACTCCATGGCGCGGGGCACGGTGGTCCTCAAGCATGAGAACGAATCCCGCAACAAGCACCAGTCCGTGACGCTCCTCGAGGCCATCGAGGAGTTCGGCTTTGACGCCTGTATCGGCGGTGCCCGTCGTGACGAAGAGAAGGCCCGCGCCAAGGAGCGGATCATGAGCTTCCGCGACGAATTCGGCCAATGGGACCCGAAGAACCAGCGCCCCGAGCTGTGGAACCTCTACAACGCCCGCAGCCACAAGGGTGAGAACATCCGCGCCTTCCCGATCAGCAACTGGACCGAGATGGACGTGTGGCAGTACATCGAGCGCGAAGGCCTCGAACTGCCCTCCATCTACTTTGCCCACACCCGCCCGGTGGTGATGCGCCAGGGCGCCATCGTGCCCGTCAACGTCCCCCTGACCAACGGCGAGCTCACCAACCTGCCCAAGGCCGGTGAAGAGATCATCGACCTGCAGGTGCGCTTCCGTACCGTCGGTGACATCTCCTGCACCGCCCCCGTCGAGTCGGACGCCGACACCGTCGAGAAGATCGTGCTGGAGACCGCCACCACTACCATCACCGAGCGCGGCGCCACCCGTCTGGACGACCAGACCAGCGACGCCTCCATGGAACAACGCAAGAAAGAGGGTTACTTCTAAATGAGCGCCCATCAAGTAGAAGACCGGGGCCTGCTGCGCTTCCTCACCTGCGGCTCCGTGGATGACGGCAAGAGCACCCTGATCGGCCGCCTGCTGTTCGACACCAAGACCATCCTCGCCGACACCCTGACGGCGATCG
>NZ_JBIJDC010000054.1:0-28355 GCF_044344315.1 Zoogloea sp.
CCGCATCAGGGTGGACTTGCCGGCGTTGGTATAGCCGACCAGCGCCACCGTGGCGAGGCCCTGGCGTTCCTGGCGGCGCGCGCGCTGGGTCTTGCGCTCGACCTCCATGGCGTCGATTTCCTGTTGCAGCTCGGCAATGCGGTCGCGGATCTTGCGGCGGTCGAGCTCGGTATGGGATTCACCGGCACCCCGGCCGCCGACACCGCTGCGCTGGCGCCCCTGCGGCCCGGCCAGCTTGGCCATCTCGCGCAGGCGCGGCGCCATGTAGCCAAGGCGGGCGATCTCGACCTGGGCCCGGGCCGCCCGGGATCGGGCGTTGCGGTGGAAGATCTCGAGGATGACCATGGTGCGGTCCATCACCTCGCAGCCCACTTCAACCTCCAGGTTGCGTGCCTGGGAGGGTGAGATTTCGTGATCCACCAGGATAGCGTCGATCTGGCCGCCCCCCGGCAAGGCGTCGTGTTCGCCGTTGACGTAGGTCTGGATCTCCTGGCGCTTGCCCACACCCAGGTAGGCGTTGGCGTCGAAGCTGGTGCGCTTCTGGATGAAGGTGTGAACCACCTGCAAGCCCAAGGTCTTGGCGAGCTCACGGAGCTCGGTCAGCGAGGCTTCGAACTCCAGGTCTGTGACGTTGGGCAATTGCACGGCCGCCACAACGGCGTACCTGGGTTGATCTTTGACTTCCATTTGCATGCGTGGGGGACCGGATCGGGTGGGCAGGAGCGGAGTGTAGAGCTTCAGTGGCCGGCGCGCTTGCGTACCGCATCCACGTAGGCGCGGCCGTCCAGCGGGGCCTTGTCGCGCTGGGCCTTCCAGATGGTTTCACCCAGGCATTCGAGCACGTCATGGAGGGCCGCGTGGCGGTCACCTTGGCGGCCCTGGCAGGCCTCGAAGGCTTCCCGGATACCGGGGGGCTGGTTGATGGAGAGCTGCTCCTCAATGGCCAGGTGCAGGGACAAGTGCAGGAAGGGGTTGATCTGGCCATCCTCGGGGCTGAAATCCTTCAGCACCGCGTCGGGATCTTCGAGTAGTGCGTGGTACTCGGGATGATGGGCGACCAGATCGGCAGCGATGATCTCGAGCTGGGTAAGAACCTCGCGGTTCCGGTGCTTGGCCCAGGCGCTGACGAAAAACTGGCGGGCCTGGTCTCTGGAGGGGTCGAACATGGTGGTATTTCCTTGTGAAGCTTGGGCGTGATGTCCGGGTTCAGTGGTGCAGCCTTGCCGGTGCCGGATGTGGGGGCGGTCCGGCTGCGCCTTTGCCGAACGGGCGACTCAGTCGGTCTTGTCCCGCGACAGGCAGAGGTCGCGGATGATGCACTCGCCACAGCGCGGCTTGCGGGCAACACACACATAGCGACCATGCAGGATCAGCCAGTGGTGGGCGTCGCGCAGGTATTCCTTGGGGATGCGGCGCAGCAGGCGCTTTTCCACTTCCAGCACATCCTTGCCGGGCGCCAGGCCGGTGCGATTGGCGAGGCGGAAGATGTGGGTGTCCACGGCCATCGTCGGTTCGCCGAAGATAGTGTTGAGCACCACGTTGGCGGTCTTGCGGCCAACCCCGGGCAGGGCTTCGAGGGCGTCCCGGTCGTTGGGGACTTCGCCGCCGTGCCGCTCGAGAAGCTGGTGCGACAGGGCCAGGGTGTTCTTCGCCTTGTTGCGGAAGAGACCGATGGTCTTGATGTGTTCGACGATGCCGGCTTCACCCAGGTCCACCATGGCTTCCGGGGTGGGGGCGATGGCAAAGAGCTTGCGGGTGGCGATGTTGACACCCTTGTCGGTGGCCTGGGCCGACAGCACCACGGCGACCAGCAGCTGGTAGGGCGACGCGTATTCCAGCTCGGTGGTCGGCGTAGGGTTGGCGTCCCGCAGGCGTTGGAAGGCTTCAGCCACCGCGGCCAGCTTCATGTCGGCCATCAGGCAGGTTCTGCCGGCGAGGCCGCTTCGGTGGAGGTATCCGGGACACCGGAGGACGGCGGGTTGGCGCGGGCGAGGGCCTGCTTGCGGGCTTCAATCCAGTTTCGGCCGGCAATCAGGAAGCCCAGGGCGATGAAGGCGCCCGGCGGCAGGATGGCGACAAGAAAGCCGGGGTAGTCGTCACCGAAGAGCGTGAGCCCCTCGACCCCGGGGAAGATCATCTCGATGCCTGAAAACAGGGTGCCGCTGCCGATGATCTCGCGCATGGCGCCGAGCACGGCCAGGACGAGCGTCAGCCCGATACCCATGGCGATGCCGTCCACCGTGGAGTCAGCGGGTTCGTTCTTGGCCGCAAATGCTTCAACCCGGGCGAGCACGATACAGTTGGTGACGATCAGCGGAATGAAGATGCCGAGCACCAGGTAGAGCTCATGGAGATAGGCATTGAAGGCCAGGTCCACCACGGTGACGAGGGCGGCGATGATCAGGATAAAGACCGGGATGCGGATCTCGTAGGGGATGAAGTTGCGCAGCGCCGAAATGGCCAGGTTGGCCAGGGCCATGACCAGGATGGTGGCAAGGCCGAGGCTGACGGCATTGACCACATTGGTGCTGATAGCCAGGATGGGGCACAGGCCGAGGATCTGGACGACGCCGGTGTTCTGCTTCCAGATGCCGTTCCAGGCGATTTCCTTGTGGGCTTGAAAGTCCATGGCGGGTCTCCCGTCAGAGCGGGTCGCCGCTCTTGGCGGCGAACAGGCGGTTCTGGTTGTCGGCGGCGAAGCGGGCTGCGCGGCCGACGGCGTTGGTGACGGCGCGGGCACTGATGGTGGCGCCGGTGTGGTAGGCGATCTGCCCGCCGTCCTTCTTCAGCTTGCAGGACGGTACGTCCGCGGCCTTGAGGTCGGAGAACTGGGCGATCCAGGGGGACTTCTTGTCCCTGTCCTTCCTGGGGTCGATATAGTCGCCCAGGCCCGGGGTTTCCCGGTGGCTGACGGCCCGCACGCCAGACACGCTGCCGTCGGCATTGATGGCCACGATCAGGTCAATGCGGCCGCTGTAGCCGTCGGGGGCGGTCGCTTCCAGCAGCAGGGCGGCGGGCTGGCCCGCCTTGCGCGCACGATACACACGGCCGCCTTCGTCGAGGCCGAGTTCGCGCGTGGGGCCGAGCTTCACATAGTCATCCAGCAAGGCGTTGTCGTAGGTGGCACCCGGCAGGACCTCGGAGATGAGCTTCATCTTTTCTTCGGTGGCCGAGGCCTGGATCTGCTCGCGGGTGGCATCGTAGGTGAAGGCCATCACCGCCGTGAACACCACGGTGAAGGCCACCATCACCCCGCCGGTACGGGCGGAAAGGCCGAGGGCAGTGGTTTCGCTCATGGGCCGTCAGTCCTTCTTGTGGCCGAAAACGGGCGCCTGGGTCTTCATGTCAATGATGGGCACGAGAATGTTCATCAGCAGGGTCGCAAAGGCAATGCCGTCCGGGTAAGCGCCGAAAGCGCGAATCACGTAGGTGAGCACGGCTGCCCCCGCCGCAAACAGCAGCTTGCCCCGTGCTGTGGTTGCCCCCGAGACCGGGTCGGTCAGGATGAAGAAGGCCCCGAGCATGGCACCGCCGGAGGCGAGGTGGAAGATCGGTGAAGCAAAGCCATCGGGGCGGACGCTCCACAGCAGGCCGGCAGTGAGGAAGAGCGCACCACAGAACGCTGCCGGGATGTGCCAGGTGATGATGCGGCGCTGGACGAGCCAGAGCCCGCCGAGCAGATAGCCGAGGGCGACCCATTCGCCACCCTTGCCGCCCACGGCGCCGAAGGCCGGCCCGTCCATGAGCTGGGAGGCCCGCAGGCCGTGAAGCTCGGAATCAGCGCTGGCCGCACTGCGCAAGGCCGTGCGCAGGGCGTCGAGAGGGGTGGCGCCGGTGATGGCGTCCACCTGGCGGGCGCCACCGAAGATCAGGTCGAGCTGGGTCTTGAAGTCGAGTTGGCCGGCGGCAGGCCACTGGGACATCAGCGCCGGGTAGGCCACGATCATCAGGCAGAACGCCGCCATGGCCGGGTTGAAGGGGTTCTGTCCGAGGCCACCATAAAGCTGTTTGACGATGACCACAGCCAGCAGGGTGCCGGTGACGGTGAGCCACCAGGGGGCGATGGGCGGGAAGGTGAGGGCGATCAGCCAGGCCGTGACGATGGCCGACAGGTCGGTGAGGAAGAGCGCCTTCGGCTTGCCACGGATGGCCAGCATGGCGGCCTCGCCGGCCAGGGCCGCGGCACTGGCAATGGCCAGCTGGACGAGGATGCCGGCGCCGAAGAACCACACGTAGGCGGCGATTCCGGGCACGAGGGCGAGCAGGACCTGGAGCATGACGCTCTGGACGCTCGCCGGCTTGCGGATGTAGGGTGAGTTGATCATGGGTGGGTTCCGGGCGGCGCGTTCAGGCCTGGCCGGCCGGGGGTGGAGCTTCGGTGGAGTGTTCGGCAGCCCGACGTCGGGCATCGATGGCGGCCATCTCGGCCTGCACGTCCGGGCTGGTGACGTCTACGTTCTTGGGCGCGACCTGTGCCTTCTGCTGGCGGGCTTTCTCCATGGCAGCCTCAATCAGGGCGCGTTTGGCGTCGTCGCCGGTAGGCTTGGCTGCGGCGGGGGCGGCCCCGGGGGCTGCCGCTTCACCGGCGACCTTCTCGCGGGTTGCAGCCGCCTTTGCGGCGAGCTTTTCGGCCTTTTCCTGCTTTTCCCGCTCCTGCCGGAGGTTCTTGAATTCGAAGCGCTCGCGGGCGGTGTCAGCAGCTTCCTTTTCACGTTCGCGGGCCCAGATCTCGCTCTTGGAGAAGCGGAAGTAGTCCACCAACGGAATGTGTGACGGGCAGACGAAGCTGCAGCAGCCGCACTCGATGCAATCGAAGAGATGGTATTCCTGGGTCTTGCCGAAGTTCCTGGCGCGGGAGAACCAGTACATCTCGAAAGGGGCGAGGTCGGCCGGGCAGGCCTTGGCGCACTCGCCACAGCGGATGCAGGGCATCTCGGGCGGCGGGGGCGGAAAGAGGGCCGGGCTGCCGACCAGGATGCAGTTGGTGGCCTTGACCACCGGTACGTCGAAGGCCGGCATGCGCACACCCATCATCGGGCCGCCCATGATGTAGCGGTCGGTGTCGGGGCGGGCACCGGCCAGGCGTACCACGTGGTCCATCGGCGTACCGATGAGCACTTCGTAGTTGCGCGGGGCATTCACGTTGCCGGCCACGGTGACGAGCCGCGAGACCAGTGGCCGGCCGTGTTCGAGGGCCTCGTGGATGCTGTAGGCCGTGCCGACGTTGAAGCACTGCACGCCGAAATCGGTGGAGCGGCGCCCATGGGGGACTTCGATGCCGGTGAGCACGCGGATGAGCTGCTTGGCGCCGCCGGCCGGGTAGCGGGTGGGGATGGCGATGGCTTCGATGCCTTTCTCGCCGCTGGCCGTGATGGCGGCCTGGACGGCGGAGAGGGCCTCGGGCTTATTGTCCTCGATGCCGATCAGCACCTCCCGTGCCTGGAGCATGTGGCGCATGGCGCTGATGCCCTTGAGCATGTCGGTGGCCCGCTCCCGCATCAGCATGTCGTCGCAGGTGATGAAGGGCTCGCATTCGGCACCATTGATCACCAGGGTGTCGAGGCTGCCTTCCTTGCCCGGCTTGAGTTTGAGGTGGCTCGGAAATACGGCACCGCCCAGGCCTACCACACCGGCGTCGCGCAGGTAGTCGCGCAGTTCGTCGGGGGTGGCTGCCCGGACGTTGATCCGGTCGAGCTCTCCCCAACGATCGTTCCCGTCGGGTTCGATGACCACCGACAGGGTGGTGAGGCCCGAGGTGTGGGGCATGACCGCCGGCAGCACATCGCGAACGATGCCGGAGGTGGAGGCATGGACGGCGGAGGACAGGTTGCCGTCGGCGGCACCGATGCGCTGACCCTTGAAGACGCTATCGCCGGGCTGTACCAGCGGGCGGGGGTGCCCCCCCACCGACTGGTGAAGGGGGATCACCAGTCGGTCCGGCAAGGGCACGGGGGCGATGGGGGCGGTGGTGGAGTGTTCCTTGTTGGTCTGCGGCTTGACGCCACCATGGAACTTGAAGAGTTTGCGCAGCATGTCAGATCTGCCCGGGCGTGCGAAGGGCGCGATCTGCCCCCTTGCGACTGCGAACGAGGTGAGCGTGGAGTCGTTTCATCCTAGGCGGCCTGCTTGATCTGAAAGACCGGATAGCGCCATTTCCAGGTGTCCACCGTCTCGGCGATGGGCTCCATGGCGATGCAGTCCACCGGGCAGGGGGCGAGACACAGCTCGCAACCGGTGCAGTCGGCGGCGATGATGGTGTGCATCTGCTTGGCAGCACCGACGATGGCGTCCACCGGGCAGGCCTGGATGCACAGGGTGCAGCCGATGCAGGTGACTTCGTCGATCACCGCTACGGACTTGGGCTTTTCAACCCCGTGTTCTTCAGAGAGCGGCTTGAACTCTCGCCCGAGCAGGTCGGCCAGCTTGCGGATGCCTTCCTCGCCGCCGGGGGGGCACTGGTTGATCTCGGCCTCGCCACCGGCGATCGCATTGGCGTAGGGGCGGCAGCCCGGAAAGCCGCACTGGCCGCATTGGGTCTGCGGAAGAATGGCGTCGATCTTGTCTACCAGGGGGTCGCCTTCGACCTTGAACTTGATGGAGGCGAAACCCAGCCCCGCTCCAAGAAGCAGGGCGATGCCGGTCATGACGAGGAGTGCGGTGAGCATGGTTCGGTGCGGAAGCTCAGTGATACTTGTCGAGGCCGGCAAAGCCCATGAAGGCCAGGCTCATCAGGCCGGCCGTGACCATGGCGATGGCGGTGCCCTTGAAGGGCGCGGGGACATCGGCGCCGTCCAGGCGCTCGCGGATGCCGGCAAAAAGGACCAGGACGAGGGAGAAGCCGACGGAACTGCCGAAGCCGAAAAGCAGGGATTCGAGCAGATCGTGATGCAGGGCCACGTTGAGCAGGGGGACGCCCAGCACGGCACAGTTGGTGGTGATCAGGGGCAGGTAGATGCCGAGCACCTGGTGCAGCACCGGGCTGGTCTTCTGGATGACCAGCTCGGTGACCTGCACGATGGCGGCGATGATCACGATGAAGGCCAGGGTACGCAGATAGTCCACCCCTGCGGGGATGAGGACGTAGTGGTCCACAAGATAGCTGGTGCCACAGCCCAGGGTCAGCACGAAGGTGGTTGCCGCACCCATGCCAACGGCCGTGTCGAGTTTCTTGGAGACGCCCATGAAGGGGCACAGGCCGAGGATGCGGACCAGGACGACGTTGTTCACCAGAACCGCGCCGAGAATCACGAAAAGATAGCTGGTCATATCAGCCGCACAAGGGAAGGGCAGGGGCCGGATTATCCCGTGCCGGCTGGCTGGTGCTCAAGCCTGCTACGAGTGGGGGTATTCCGGTGCTGAACATCAGGTGTAGTCGCGGGTTTCTGCAACCGCCTCGCGAACAAGGGCAGGGCCGCGGTAGATCAGACCGCTATAGATCTGCACCAGCTTCGCGCCGGCATCAAGTTTGGCGCGGGCCTGGCGGCCGTCGAAGACACCGCCGGCAGCGATGATGGGCAGCTCGTTCTGGAGTGACTTGGCCAGGGCTGCCACGACGGCGGTGGAGGCTTCGAACAGGGGGGCGCCGGACAGGCCGCCCTGCTGATCGCCAAAGGGGATGCCCTGAACCTTGTCCCGGGCCAGGGTGGTGTTGGTGGCGATCACGGCGTCGATGCGGTGGCGGCGCAGGGCATCGGCGATGTTGGTGATCTGGGCATCGTCCAGGTCGGGGGCGATCTTGAGTGTGATCGGCACGTAGCGGCCGTGCCTGTCGGCCAGTTGGGCCTGGCGCGCCTTGAGCTGGCCGAGGAGCGAGTCGAGCTCGGACTCGCCCTGCAATTGGCGCAGGTTCTTGGTGTTGGGCGACGAGATATTGACCGTGATGTAGCTGGCCAGCGGGTAGGCCTTGTCGAGACAGATCAGGTAGTCGTCGGCCGCCCGCTCGATGGGGGTGTCGGCGTTCTTGCCGATGTTGATGCCAAGGATGCCCTTGAACTTCATGGCTTCGACGTTGCCGATTAGTGCGTCGATGCCATGGTTGTTGAAGCCCATGCGATTGATGATGCCTTTGACCTCCGGTAGCCGGAACATGCGTGGCTTGGGATTGCCGGGTTGGGCGCGGGGCGTGATGGTGCCGATTTCGATGAAGCCGAAACCCATGCGGGCCAGCCCGTCGATGATCTCGCCGTTCTTGTCGAGTCCGGCGGCCATGCCGATGCGATTGGGGAAGCTGAGCCCCATGACTTCGACCGGGCGGGCAGGAAGCGGCTTGCCGGCTGGCAGCAGGCGCCCGGCGACATTCAGGCCGGCCAGGGCGGTTTCGTGGGCGGTCTCCGCATCAAGGGAGAACAAGACGGGGCGGGCGATTTCGTAGAGCATCCGCCATTCTACCGCAGTGCGGAAAAGCTATGTTTCAGCGCTCAATCGACGGCGAAGCGGACCTGCAGGCCAAGATAGCCACTGTAGCCGGGGAGATTGGGGATGGCGACCAGGTTGGCACCGACCCGTCCCACCTGGATCGATGCGGCAGGCAGGACCAGGACGGGTGACGGATAGCCGCTAGCCACCAGGCCGAAAGCACCCAGGCGGACGGGCCCGAGCGACAGGGGCATCCAGCGCGCGCCAGCGTAAAAGGTGTTGCGGTCGTAGCTGTTGCGGAAGTAGCCGGCCGTCGCCACCCAGGGCGTGCCGGTGAATTCCTTCTCGATGCCTGCGCCGGGGTTGTCTTCGCGCCAGTCGCGGCGCTCAGGCTGAAAGTGATGAGACATGCCGGATAGCACCAGCCAATGGCGCCCGGGCGCCTCAGTGAGCGCATCAACCAGTGCTGCAGCCTGGGCAGGAAAGGTGGTCGCAGCCAGAGCGACAAGGGCAAGTCGTGAGAGGCAGAAGCAGGTTGGGCGGGTCATTCGAGCTGAGCGATGTCGGTGTCGGTAAGAGTTTGCCACTGCCCGCCGATCCGCCCCTGGAGCGGCCTGAAGCGGGCCTTGTAAGCCATTTTGCGACTCTCCCGTATCCAGTAGCCGAGGTAGAGATAGGGGAGCTTGAGTTCCCGACAGACTTCGATTTGCCACAACACGCCAAAAGTGCCCAGCCCGGGTCCGGAAACCTCGGGCTCGTAAAAGGTGTAGACGCTTGACAGACCGTCGGTGAGGCAATCGATGACGCTGACCATGCGCAGGATGCCGTTCTCGCGAAATTCAATGAGACGGCTGTCCACGTGGCTCTGAAGCAGGAAGTGGGCGTACTGCTCCCGATTGTCCTGATCCATGCCACCTCCGGCATGCCGACTTGCCTGGTAGCGTTGGTAAAGGAGGTAGTGCTCCTCGATGAACTCGAGGGGCATTTCCCTGGGTTGCAGATGGCCACAGGCGTTCCAGGCGCGGCGTTGGCTCCGATTTGGGCGAAAGGAGGCCACGGGAATGCGCACCGGAATGCAGGCCCGGCAGGCGTCACAGTATGGGCGGTAGGTGAAGATGCCGCTGCGCCGGAAGCCGCTGTGCACCAGTTCGCTATAGAGCGGCGTGTCGATGAGGTGGCTGGGCGTGGCCACCTGTGAGCGGGCCTGGCGGTCGGGCAGGTAGGAGCACGCGTAAGGCGCGGTGGCGTAGAACTGCAGCAGGGAGTAGGGATAGTCCTTGAGCATCGGGCACTACGTCCAGGGGTGAGTTGCGCCATCCTCGGGCCAGCGTGCCGGTGGCAGGTCCACACCGGCAAAGGTGTCCAGCAGCGCTGCAAATGTCTCCCGGGCAATCTCCTGACCGCCCAGTGAGGCCAGATGCTGTGTGGTCATTTGACAATCTAGCACGCGGAAATTGCGTTGCTCAAGAAAGCGCGTGAGGTGGGCAAAGGCGATCTTGGAGGCATCCGTGCGTCGACTGAACATGGATTCGCCAAAAAAGGCCTGACCAAGGGCCATGCCGTACAAGCCGCCAGCCAGCTCGCCGTCGATGTAGGTTTCAACGCTGTGGGCGTAGCCGAGCTGATGCATGCGGATGTAGGCAGACTGGATGTCCGGCGTGATCCAGGTGCGCCCGCCGGGCTCGCGCGGTGCGGCGCAGGCGCGGATGACGGCGGCGAAGTCGTGGTCGAGACGGACCTCGTAATCTCCTTTGCGGAGGGTCTTGCGCAGGGAGCGGGTGATCCGCACCTCGTCGGGGAATACCACCATGCGAGGGCTCGGGCTCCACCACAGAATCGGCTCGCCGTCGTTAAACCACGGAAAAATGCCACGCCGATAAGCGGCTAGCAGCCATTCGGGTGTGAGGGCGCCGCCCGCAGCCAGAAGCCCGTTGGGCTCGCGTAGTGCGCGGGAAAGGGGCGGGAAAGCTGGGCGATCACCCAGCCACGGAATCATGCCGCCTCTTGGAACGTTTGTTGGTGTTGTCCGGGTGCAGCATGGTGCCCTTGGGAGCTGACCCGGAAGCTGAAATCAGTTGGCCTGGGACTGGCGCGACTGGGTGCCGGGAAGGACGCGACGGGCGCCATCGTAGCGGGCAGCCCAATAGCTGATGCGCATGTCTTCAACACGAACGACACCGCCGGTGGACGGGGCGTGAACAAACTGGTTGTTGCCGAGATAGATGCCCACGTGGGAGAAGGTGCGCCGCATGGTGTTGAAAAACACCAGATCGCCGGGCTTGAGCTCATTCAGCGTAACTTGCTCACCCATCTGGGCCATTTCTGCGGCGGTTCGCGGCATGCCGAAACCGAGTGCGTCGGCGAAAACCTTGCCTACGAAACCACTGCAGTCAAATCCGGTAAGTGGGCTGGTGCCGCCCATGCGATAAGGGACGCCCAGGAAATTGAGGCTACGGTCGACAAGGGAACGCATCGAGTCGGTGTAACGCTCGAAAACGGAGGGCGGTGGGGCTTCGTCGCTGCCCCGATATTGGGGCTCGGACGCGAGGACCGCACCGGAGCACGCGATCGCTACAAAAAAGCCGATTATCGTCTTCTTGATAGGCATCGAATGAATATACCTCTGCCCGAAGTGGGTGTAAAGAATTTCGACAAATCTATTCATGCTGTCATGCAGCATGTGCATTGCGCCACGGTGACTCGGGGCTGTCACCGTTAGCATGAAAACGCACTGGTCGCGAGTATCAAGCTTGGGGAGAACGCGTGGGAGACAAGCTGAACCGGTCGGCATGTCTCCAAGAAAGGGCCCTTCGGTTTTTCCATGCCGAGTACTCGCGCCAGTCGCACCAGATTTGTTCAGGCAAACAGCCTGAGAATGCCGTCCAGCCCGGCGTGGCTGATGGCATGGGTGGCTTGCTTTCTCACGACCGGTTTGGCGTGATAGGCGATGCCGATGCCGGCTTCGGACAACATGGGCAGGTCGTTGGCACCGTCGCCTGCGGCAATTACGCTTTCGGGTGTGAAGCCGTGGTGCTTGCGCACGAGCTGCAGGGTGTGGCGCTTGGCCTCACCGTCGATGACTTCGCCCTTGACCTTGCCGGTGAGCTTGCCGCTGCGGATCTCCAGCTGGTTGGCGACTGCGTAGTCGAAGCCGAGCTGCTTTTGCAGGCGTTCCGTGAAGTAGGTGAAGCCGCCAGAAACCAGCACGGTCACGATACCGGCCTGCTTGAGACCGGCCATTAACGTTTCTGCGCCTGGATTGAGGCGTAACCGTTCCTGGAAAACCCTGGCCAGGGCCTCCTCAGGCAGGCCTTCCAGCAGCGCCACGCGCCGGCTAAGGGATTCTCGAAAGTCCAGCTCACCCCGCATGGCGGCTTCGGTGATCGCTGCCACTTCGGTCTTGAGCCCCTGCATGTCGGCGATTTCGTCGATGCACTCGATGCTGATCAGCGTCGAATCCATGTCAGTGACGAAGAGGCGGAAATCCTTCAGGTGGCGGTCTTCCGGAACGAAGGCGAAGTCCAGCTGGTGGGTTTCGCAGTATGACTCGAGGTCCGGGTGGGGCTGGGCGCCGATGAGCCGGAAGGCGTTGTTGCCGAGGCGGCCTACGCCCTCAGAGCCTGTCAGTGTGGCGAGATCCTTCAGGGCGCGGGTTTCGACCTTCTGGCCCTGGACTACCAGATTCATCAGGCCGCGCTCCGCTTCGGCAGGATCTCCCGCAGGATGTCGCGGGTATTGCGGATCATCTCTTCGGTGGTGCTCCAGTCAACGCAGGCATCCGTCACGGAGCAGCCGTAGCGCAGTTGGGAGAGGTCGGTCGGGATGGACTGGTTGCCGGCTTCGATGTTGCTTTCGATCATCAGGCCGACGATGGAGCGGTTGCCCTCGCGGATCTGGTGGGCGACGTCGCGCATGACCAGGGGTTGGTACTCCGGGTTCTTCCAGGAGTTGGCGTGGGAGCAGTCGATGACGATGTTGGCCGGCAGCTTGGCTTTGTTGAGGGCCTTCTCGGCGAGAGATACGGAAACGGTGTCGTAGTTGGGGCGTCCGCCGCCACCACGCAGCACCACGTGGCCGTGGGCGTTGCCGCGGGTACGGATCACGGAGGACTGACCCTGGCCGTTGATGCCCAGGAAACTGTGGGGGTGGGACGCAGACAGGATCCCGTTGACTGCCGCGTCGAGAGAGCCATCGGTGCCGTTCTTGAAGCCGACCGGAGTGGACAGACCGGAGGCCATCTCGCGGTGGGTCTGGGATTCGGAGGTGCGGGCGCCGATGGCGGTCCAGGCAATCAGGTCACCGTAGTACTGGGGGGCGATGGGGTCGAGGGCTTCGGTGCCCGTGGGCAGACCGACCTCATTCACCTCGAGCAGGAAACGGCGCGCCTTCTCCATGCCTTCGTCGATGCGGAAGGAGTCGTCCATGTACGGATCGTTGATGTAGCCCTTCCAGCCGGTGGAGGTGCGGGGCTTCTCGAAATACACACGCATCACCAGGACGAGGGTGTCGGAGACTTCGTCGGCCAGCTTCTTGAGGCGGCGGGCGTAGTCGATGCCGGCGACCGGATCGTGAATGGAGCAGGGGCCCACCACGATGAAAACCCGCGGGTCCTTGTGATCGAGAATGGCCTGCAGGGTCTGGCGGCCCTCGGTCACGACCTTGGCGGCGGTGTCGCTGAGGGGCAGGCGGGCGGTGATCTCGTCCGGTGAGGGCATGCGGTCGAAGGCCGCAATGTTCAGGTTTTCAGTCTTGGAGTTGGGCATGGCGGACTCGCTGTCTGGATAGCGTAATCCACCATTTTACCTCGAAGTGATGTTCCTGATTGCGTGTCTAGCCAGACCCAGCACCGAGGGCAGCTGGCAGTCCACGAAGTCGGGTTGGCGCAGGCTGCGGCTGATCCATACCGTCTTCATGCCCAGGCGCTTGGCGGTGCACAGGTTTTCGGCGCTGTCCTCGACGAGGATGCAGCGCCGGGGGTTGAGCCGGTGGTCCTTGATGAGGTGCTGAAAGCCGGCGACTTTGGGCTTGGGGTGGAAGCGCATCTGTTCGACCGAATAGACGTCGGCAAACAGTTTGCGGATTCCCATCACGTCCAGTACGGCCTCGGCGTAATGCAGCGGGCCGTTCGAGAAGACAATCTTCTTGCCCGGAAGGCGGCGCAGCAGGTGGCGCACGGCACTGTCGAACACCACCATCCGCGCCAGGTCGGGAAACTGGTGGGTGTTGTGGAGGAAGTGCTGCGGCCGGGTGCCATGGTGGCGCATCAGGCCGGTGAGGGTGGCGCCGTAGCGCTTCCAGTACTCCATGCGCAGCCGGTTGGCGTCCCGCTCGTCGAGATCCAGGTGGCGCATGAGGTAGGCCGTCATGCTGCGGTTGATGTGCGGAAAGATGTGCGGGCTGGCGTTGTGCAGCGTGTTGTCCAGGTCGAAGAGCCAGATCGGGTGCATGACCTAGCCCGGCTTGCGTTCGAAGCGGACGATGGCGCGGCCGTCATCCATGACCTTGGGGGCGGCCTTCCAGGCGTGGCCATAGACCACCTCGACGGTGGCCGGCAGGCGGCCATCCCGGCGCAGCTGTTCGTAGTTGGCCCGGAGGGCTGCCCAGTGGTCCTTGCCGACGAGGCCACGGGGGCGGCTCAGGGCGGCGTTGCTGGAGCCGCTGGTACGCAGGTCGTGGAACAGGTCTTCGAGGCGGGTGTAGGTGACGGTAAGCATCTCCATGTCCATCACCGGATCGGAGAAGCCGGCGCCGACCAGGGCATCGCCCAGGTCGTGCATGTCGATGAAACGGTGCAGGTGTTCTGCGTTCGACGCGGGCAGGGCGGCGCGGAGCTCCTTGAGGGTGTCCGGACCGAGGGTGGAGAACATGAGCATGCCGCCGACCTCCAGGACCCGATGGATCTCCTTGAGGGCGGGTAGTGGATCGTGCAGCCACTGGAGCATCAGGTTGGACCAGGCCAGCGACACCGACGCGCGAGCCAGGGGTAGGGCGGTGGCGTCTGCACAGATGAACTCGGGATCGGCGGGTTTGCCGAAGCGCATCAGGCGTTTGAACAGCCCTTTTTCGCCACGTGCCTGGGTGAGCATGGCCGGGGCACTGTCGACGGCGATCCGGGGGATGCCCGGATAGCGTTCGGCAAAGGCTGCCAGGTCTGCGCCGGGGCCGCAGCCCAGGTCGAGGATGCGCTTGGGCTCGATACGGATGTAGTCGAGGCGCTCGCCCATGCGCCGGGAGATTTCCCGGGCCAGGGTGTCGACCGAGGCATAGCCGGCCGCGGCCCGCTCGGCCCGACGCCGCACGAGGCGTGGGTCGAGCTGGAAATCCGGCATGGTCATCGGGGTACGGCGGGCCTCAAACAGACTTGAGTCCGAGACGGGCAAACAGCGCGTCGTCGGAATCGGCATCCGGATTGTTGGTGGTCAGCAGGCGCTCGCCGTAAAAAATCGAGTTGGCGCCGGCCATGAAGCACAGAGCCTGGATGCCCTCACCGAGTTCCTGGCGGCCGGCGGACAGACGCACGTAGCTCTCGGGCATGGTGATCCGGGCGGCGGCGATCATGCGCACGAAGTCGAAGGGGTCGATGGGTTCGGCCTTGTCGAGGGGC
Organism: Zoogloea sp.; assembly: GCF_044344315.1. Taxonomy (GTDB): domain Bacteria; phylum Pseudomonadota; class Gammaproteobacteria; order Burkholderiales; family Rhodocyclaceae; genus Zoogloea. Next base: position 14,960 of record NZ_JBIJDC010000054.1, read on the forward strand.
GTGCCTTCAACTTGGACCAGGTTGTTGATGGGCACGGAATCCGGCGGCGGGTTCATGTTGGCCAGTTCGGCCAGCAGGGCGGCGCGGCTCTTTTTGGTCTCGCCGAGCCCCACGATTCCGCCGCAGCACACGTTGATGCCGGCGTCACGCACCTTTTCGAGGGTGTCGAGGCGGTCTTTCAGGGTGTGGGTGGTGATGATTTGACCGTAGAATTCGGGCGAGGTATCGATGTTGTGATTGTAGTAATCGAGGCCGGCGTCCTTGAGCTGCTCGGCCTGACCGTCCTTCAGCATGCCAAGGGTGACGCAGGTTTCGAGGCCGAGAGCCTTCACTTCACGCACCATGTCGAGGACCGGGGCGAGATCCTTCTCTTTCGGGCCGCGCCAGGCCGCGCCCATGCAGAAGCGCGATGCACCCTTGGCCTTGGCGGCGCGGGCGTTTTCGAGCACTTCGTTGAGGGGCAGGAGGGCCTCCTTTTCAAGGCCAGTGTCATAGCGTGACGACTGGGAGCAGTAGCCACAGTCTTCGGAGCAGCCCCCGGTCTTGATGGACAGCAAGGTGGAGCGCTGAACGGCATTGGGGTCAAAATGCGCCCGGTGCACTTGCTGGGCACGGAACAGCAGATCGTTGAAGGGCAGGGCAAACAGGGCCTCGATCTCTGCCACACTCCAGCGTTTGCGAGCAGGGGTGTTGGTGGCGGTGGGCGTGTTCTCTGCGTGGGCGACGGTGGCGGTCATTGTCTTGCACCCTTTTTATAGGCTGTAATTTTGAATTACGAAGCTTTCAAGTTTCCCTGAAGGGGTCCGGACTTGTCAAATCAAGCGCTTGGATGGCGGCCTTGGACGGGCGCCGTGGTGCAGGCTCTCTTTCCCCAGCAGTGCTTCGCCTGTGGTGCCCGAAGTGGTAGCGCGGTGTTGTGTCCGGACTGTCTGCTGACTTTACCGGGACGTGAGCAGGCGCGTTGTCCGGTCTGCGGCATTCCCCATTCCACCGGCGGCATATGTGGTGCCTGCCTTAGTCATCCCCCTTCCTTCGACCGGACCCTGGCGGTGCTGGATTACGGCTTTCCGCTGGACCGCCTTGTCCAGGCTCTGAAATACGGACATCGCCTGTCGGTGAGCCGGCTGTTCGTGGAGCTGCTGGCAGCGCAGACGGCGCCCGAGGCGGAGCTGGTCATTCCGATGCCGCTGCATGTTTCGCGGCTGCGTAGCCGGGGTTTCAACCAGGCTGCGGAGCTGGCGCGTCCATTGGCACGGCGCTGGGGTTTGCCGGTGGCCCTGGACGGCGTGGTCCGCGACGTGGATACCGCCCCGCAGGCCGGGCTCCCCTGGAAGGCCCGGGCTGCCAATGTGCGCGGCGCCTTTCGGGTGACGGCACGGGTAGACGGGCTGCGGGTGGTGGTGGTGGATGATGTGATGACCACCGGCGCAACCCTTGCCGAGTTGGCCCGCAGCCTGAAAGGGGCGGGCGCTGCGAGTGTGGAGAACCGGGTGTTGGCGCGCACGCCACGGCCGGGTTGATCCCGGGGGGCGTGGCGTGCACAATCCGCGCCCATGTTCCATGTCGTCCTCCATCAGCCGGAAATTCCCCCGAATACCGGCAACATCATGCGCATGTGTGCCAATTCCGGCGCGCGGCTGCACCTTGTCAAACCTCTTGGCTTCACGCTGGAAGAGAAGCAGCTTGTCCGCGCCGGCCTGGACTACCGGGACATGGCGGTGGTCACCGTGCACGACGACTGGGCAAGTTGCCGGGCCGGTTTTACTGGCCAGCGGATCTTTGCCCTGACTTCCCACGGGGGGCGCAGTTATGCCGAGGTGGCTTTCGTTCCGGGCGATGTGTTTGTCTTTGGTTCGGAGTCCCGTGGCCTGCCGCCCGAGCTGCATTCAGAGTTCAGCGGGGACCAGCGTCTGCGCATTCCGATGCGCCCCGACAACCGCAGCCTCAATCTGTCGAACGCGGCGGCTGTCGTGGTCTATGAGGCGTGGCGGCAGAACGGCTTTGCTGGCGGGGGGTGAGCGCTGCCAGCTACGCGGCCCGTTTGATCATTCCTGCTTGGGGTCGCGGGCGAGCAACTGTTCGACTGCATCGCGGGCCGACAGGCTGCCGGCCAGCACACCGTCGACAGCGCGGGTGATGGGCATGTCCACACCCAGTTGCGCGGAAAGGGCTGCCACTTCACGGGTCGTGCTGACGCCTTCGGCCACGTGTCCGAGCGCCTGAAGGATGTCAGGCAGGGTCTTGCCCTCGGCCAGCAGCAGGCCGACACGCCGGTTGCGGGAGAGGTCTCCGGTGCAGGTAAGAACCAGGTCTCCCAGCCCGGCCAGACCCATGAAGGTGTCGCGCCGACCGCCCAGGGCCATGCCCAGGCGTGTGATTTCGGCCAGACCGCGGGTGATCAGAGCGGCCCGGGCGTTGAGCCCGAAGCCCATGCCGTCGGCGACACCGGCGGCAATGGCCATGACGTTCTTGACCGCACCGCCCACCTCGGCGCCGATCAGGTCGTCGTTGGCGTAAAGGCGCAGCCGGTTGTTGTGCAGCGCCTGAACCCAGTGGCGGGCGAAGTCGATGTCGCGGGCCGCGATGGTGACTGCGGCAGGCAGGCCTTGTGCCACCTCCGCGGCAAAGCTGGGCCCGGTGAGCACGCCACAGGGTGCGTTGGTGCCGAGCTCTTCTTCAACAATCTGGTGGGGCAGTTTGGCCGTACCTGCCTCCAGGCCCTTGCAGGCCCATAGCAGAGGCGTTGCCGGTGCAGCCGTGCGGAGGGCGCGGGCGGTGCTGCGCAGGCCTGCCAGGGGTGTGACGACGAGGTGCAGGTCGGCCTGGGCTGCCTGTTGCAGATCGTCGCTGAATTGCAGGTCGGCAGGCAGGGGAATCCCCGGCAGGTAGCGGCGATTCTCGCCATCCTGACGCAGGGCGACAATCTCGGAAGACTCCCGGCTCCACAGGACGACGTCGTGGCCGCGGCTGAAGGCCGTGGCCAGAGCGGTGCCCCAGGCTCCGGCACCGAAAACGGCGATGCGCATGGTGCTTAAAGCCCCCAGACCTGATTGACGCGAATGAAGCCGCTGGTGCCGTCCCGGTGCTTGACCTTGACCCAGCCATCGGCGGGCTTGTCCGACAGTTCGAGTACCACGTCCTTGCTCGCCTCAAAGGCGAGGGGCGCGGAGGCGTCGGGTTTCTGGCGGATGTCAGCGCGTGCGGCAGTGATGATGACCGTGCGTTTGTCGGACAGTTGGCGGCGCTCCAGCCAGAGCAGACTGCCGGCCGGTTCACGGACCTTGACCCAGCGGTCGATGTTCACCACCGTTTCCACGGGGGTGTAGCGCTGGATCACGAAAAGGGGTTTGCCCTGCTTGGAGGGGGCGTCGTAGAGGATGGCCGGCTCGGCGAGGGAACGGTAGTCCGAGGCAGCTGCGCCTGCCGCCGTGAAGGCGAGCGGCAGGCCGAGCAGCGCCGCGAGGGAAAGGCGGCGCAGGGTCATTACTGGATCGGCGTGTCTGCAGCCGGCTCTTGTGCAGCCTGCTGACGGTTCTGCTGGAACAGGGCTTCGAAGTTGACCGGGGCCAGGATCACCGGCTGGAAGCCGGCACGGGCCACGGCGTCGGAGACCGCTTCGCGTGCATAGGGGAAGAGGATGTTGGCGCAACCGATCATCATGATGGGCTCCAGGTCTTCCTGGGGCACATTGCGGATCTGGAAAATACCGGCCTGGGCCACTTCAACCAGGAATACGGTCTTCTCTTCGCCGACCTTGGCCGTCACGGTGACGGTCAGCTTGACTTCGAACACGCCTTCGTCGACGGCATTGCCTTCGGTGCGCAGTTGAACGCTGATCTGGGGCGCTTCGCGCTCAAGGTAGATCTGGGGTGCGTTCGGCACTTCCAGGGACAGATCCTTGACGTAAAGCTTTTCGATGGAGAAGACGGGCTGTTCTGCGGTTTCGGACATGATGGTTTTTCCGTGGATAAAAGGAGTTGGCGGAATTTCAGGCGCTTTCGCCGTTCAGCAGTGTGTCGAGTCTGCCTTCGTGGTCGAGGGCAAACAGGTCGTCACAGCCCCCCACATGAAAGTCGCCGATGTAGATTTGCGGGACGGTTCGCCGGCCTGTGCGTTCCATCATCTCGTCCCGGCGAACCGGGTCGACGTCGATGCGCACCTTGTCGATTTCCGTGACACCCTTGCGGCGCAGCAGGCCTTCAGCCCGGACGCAGTAGGGGCATACGGCGGTGGTGTACATGAGGACTTTGGGCTGCATGATCACTTCTTCTTTCGGCTGATGGGCATGCCAGCCTGTTCCCAGGCAGCAATGCCGCCTTCCAGGTTGTGCACGCGCGCAAAGCCGGCCTTGCGCAGGACACCACATCCGGAGGCGGAGCGGCTGCCGCTCTGGCAGTTGAGGATGACCGGCTTGTCCTTGAACTTCTCGAGTTCGCCAAGGCGCTTCTCGAGATCGCCCAGGGGGATGTGCCGTGCATTAAGCAGGTGGCCGGCGGCATACTCGGCGGTTTCGCGCACGTCCACCACCAGGGCATCCTCGCGGTTGATGAGCATGGTCGCCTGGGCCGGCGAGATACCACGGCCGCCCTTGAGGGCGTTGACGACGAGCAGGGAGCCGCTTACGGCGGCAAGCGCTGCCCAATACCAGTTTTGCTGGATGAATTCCACTAAACGAACTCCGGGTCGGAAAAGGGGGTCAGGCGTCGTCTTTGCAGAAGACTTCGCGCATCATGACAATCAGCTGGAGCGTACGGGTGTCGCCTACGCGGTAGTAAACCCGGTTGGCGTCCTTGCGGGTGAGCAGCACGCCCTTGTCACGCAGAATGGCGAGATGCTGGGAGATGTTGCTTTGCGAGGTGCCCACAGCTTCGACGATATCCTGCACGCAGACTTCCTCGCTTCCGACCACGCAGAGGATCTTGAGGCGAAGGGGGTGAGAAATCGCCTTGAGTGCTCGAGCTGCAGTCTCGATATGCTCCTGTTTGGCGATGAGATCAACAAAGTCTGTTTTCACGAAGTTGGTAGGGGTTAAGGCTGACTGACCCAATAAAATACCACTTTTTCGGAGAGCCAGTGTAGAGGCACCAGCACGTGCCGGGCCGGGAACCTTTCCGGTTTATACTCCTCTTCCTACTGAGAATAGCTCGATTGCGGGCATGTGATGGCGTTCGGGGCCCTGAGGCCCAGCGTCCAGACGGAGACTTTATGCGCAGCAAACTGCAACAAGCCGGCCTGGTGTTCACCGGGCTTTGTGCCGGGGTTCTGATCAGCCTCAACTTCTCGGCCAACGCGGACAAGGCGGCTGCTCTGGCGCCCCTGCCCGTGGAAGAGTTGCGCAACCTGGCGGATGTCTTCAACGCCATCAAGCAGGGCTATGTAGAACCGGTTGATGACAAGAAGCTGATCACTCACGCCATCAGCGGCATGCTGTCCAATCTTGATCCCCACTCTGCCTATCTGGATGCTGAAGCCTTCAAGGAACTACAGGTGGGCACCCAGGGTGAGTTCGGTGGCCTCGGCATTGAGGTGGGCTCGGAAGATGGTTTCGTCAAGGTGATCTCTCCAATCGAGGATACCCCTGCCTTCCGCGCCGGCATCAAGGCGGGTGACCTGATCATCAAGCTGGACGACACCTCGGTAAAGGGCATGCCCCTCAACGACGCCGTCAAGCGTATGCGTGGCAAGCCCAAGACGTCCATCGTGCTAACCATAGCCCGCAAGGGAGAGGCAAAGCCGATCGTGGTGACCCTGGTGCGGGAAGTCATCAAGGTGCAGAGCGTCAAGTCGAAGGTGGTTGAGCCGGGCTATGGCTATGTGCGGGTTGTGCAGTTTCAGGAACAGACTGCGGCCTCCCTGGTGCAGCACCTGGAAAAGCTGGTCAAGCAGGGTGAGTTGAAGGGGCTGGTGCTGGATCTGCGCAATGATCCGGGTGGTTTGCTGCATGGCGCGGTGGGTGTTTCCGCTGCCTTCCTGCCGGTGAAGGCCCTGGTGGTATCCACCGATGGCCGTGCCGATGATGCAAAGCGCAAGTATCTGGCGGTTCCCGACGATTATCTGCGCGGTGCTCGCGAGGACTTCATCCGCAATGTGCCGCCGTCGATCAAGAATGTGCCTATGGTGGTGTTGGTCAACGGCGGCTCCGCGTCGGCCTCGGAGATCGTTGCCGGTGCCTTGCAGGATCACAAGCGTGCTGTGGTAATGGGCACCCAGAGTTTCGGCAAGGGTTCGGTGCAGACCATTCTGCCGCTCAACAGCAATGCGGCAATCAAGCTCACCACGGCGCGTTATTTCACGCCCAATGGCCGGTCGATTCAGGCGAAGGGGATCGTTCCCGACATTATTGTCGAGGAGACCCCGGGAGGAGCCTCTCGGGAGCGTGTGCGCGAGGCCGACCTCGACCGCCATCTCGGCAACGGCCGCGAGCAGGATCCTCCCAAGGTAGAGGGGGTGCCGGCGTCGAAGAAGGAGTCCGCGCCGAAGTCCAAGGACAAGGACAAACCCAAGGACGAGGCGGACGAGACCAAGCCGCCCTTTGAAATTTCCGGCAAGGATGATTATCAGCTGGCCCAGGCGGTGAATTTGCTCAAGGGCCTGCAGATCCTCCAGAATAGCGGGAAGTAACAACGACGCCCGGGAGGTGGTGATGCGACGCGAGACTGCTTACAAGCTGGCTGGACGCAAGCACGGGAGTCATCACCACCCGGGCTCAGGTATCGCCAAGACCCGGGAGATCTGTTTCAAGTCCTATCCGGTGGGTCAGATCCACCAGGCCCAGCGCTCGCTGGCGGCCCTGCGCGGCGTCCAGGTTGAGGCGGGGCGGCATGAGCGGGCCTTGATCGTGCACTACAACGTACTCGACTACACCCTCGAACTCCTTGAGGAAGCCCTGGTCAATGCCGGTTTCCAGCTGGAGCGGCCCTTGCTGGTGCGTCTGCACCGGGCCCTGATCTACTATGTGGAAGACACGCAGGTGCACAACCTGCGCTCGCCTGAGCGCCTCATCAAGCAATCCCACGAGGTCTACATCAACGCCTATGCGGCCCATCCCCACGGCGATCATGACGACACGCCGCCGGATCTGCGAGAGTTCAAGTAGGTCTCTGCTTCCTGTGCTCCCAGGCGCCGGCATGGCGCCATTTTCTTTTTTCTGCCCCCCATGAACGACGATCAGTTGCTGCGCTATTCGCGCCACATTCTTCTGCCCCAGATCGGCATAGAGGGCCAGGACGCCATCGTCGCGGCCCGGGTGCTGGTGGTGGGCGCCGGCGGCCTGGGCTCTCCGGCCGCCATGTACCTTGCGGCTGCCGGTGTTGGTACGCTGGTGCTGGCGGATGGCGATACGGTGGATCTGACCAATCTGCAGCGCCAGATCCTGCACAGTCAGGATGGTGTAGGACGCTTGAAGGTGGAGTCGGGGCGTGACAGCCTGGCGCGCCTCAATCCGGAGGTCAGGGTTGTTCCCCTGGCATGCAGGCTGGAGGGCGAGGCGCTGGCGCTGGAAGTCGCCCAGGCCGATGTGGTTCTGGACTGCTCGGACAATTTCGCGACGCGCCACGCCATCAACCGGGCCTGTGTGGCTGCCCGCAAGCCCCTCGTTTCCGGGGCCGCGGTACGTTTCGATGGTCAGGTTTCAGTCTTCGATCTGCGGCACGAGGCCAGCCCGTGCTACCACTGCCTGTTTCCCGAGGGCGAGGATGTGGAGGAAGTGCGCTGCGCCGTGATGGGCGTCTTTGCGCCGATCACGGGCATTGTCGGTGCCGTTCAGGCGGCCGAGGCTCTCAAGCTGCTGGCCGGGTGCGGCGAAACGCTGACCGGGCGTCTGCTTCTGCTTGATGCGCTGGCCATGGACTGGCGGACGATCCGTCTCGGACGCGATCCGGCCTGCGCGGTGTGCGCGTCACATCGCAGCTGAGCCCGTGCGGGGGCGAGTCAGTGCCCGCCACAGCAGGACCAGCCCCAGCTTCTGTTGCCGCCAGAAATCGTCCCGGGCGGCGAGTGCCTCGGCACTGTCTTCACGGATACCTGTCGGGGGAAGCTGCTTCTCGAGGTGCAAGGTGCCGAAGATCGCATCCCAGAACGGAAACAGGATCGCGAAGTTGCAGCCGTGGCGATAACGCTCGCCAGAGGGCAGGTCCAGTGCGTGATGCCAGCGATGGTAGCGGGGCCCCACGATGAGGTAATCGCCCAAGCGTCCGAAGCCCAGTCGCGTGTTGGTGTGGGATAGATTCTCCACCAGGCGCAGGGTGACCAGCAGCCCGATGAAGTGCCCGGGCGGCACGCCGATCAACAGGGACAGTCCGGCGAACCACATACCGGCAATCAGGTCGTCCAGCAGGTGATTGCGGGAATCCGTCCAGAAGGACATCTGGCGCTGGGAGTGGTGAATGCCATGCAGGGCCCACCACCAGCCAAAGGTGTGGGACAGACGGTGGCGCCAGTACTCGGCAAAGTCCAGGATCAGCAGATAGATCACGAAGCTGGCCAGGGGGTGGGTGTCGAGCGTGGGCAACCAATCCTCGAGTTGCCGCGGGATCATGTCATGGAAACGCAACCAGCCGTCGAGAGCCATGAAGGCAGGTGCCAGCAAGGCAAAGACCGCCAGCGGAATAACGCCCAGGCGGTTGAGCACGGTGTACAGCACATCCACCCTTACCGCCTTGCGCCCGCTCCACCTTTCCGCCGGCCAGAGGGCCTCCAGCGGACGCATGATCGAATAGGCGATTGCCAGTTCAAGAATACCGATGAGAACGAACTCGATACCCTCGAAGCCCATCTCCACATAACTGGCCAGCCCCAACGCAAAAAGTGCAGGCTGGACCAGGCTGTCGAACAGCCAGCCCTGGGTAGCGACGAATAGGTCAGTGAGAAAGGCGATCATGGCGTTGGGACGCGTGCGAAGCAGAATCCGCGTGCCTTGAGGCCCGCGATCAAGGGGTCGAGCATGGGCGCGAAGGGGTCATGCCGGGACCAGATGCCCAGGTGGGCCATCAGGATGTCCCCATCACGGATACGCGCCAGGGCCCGCTCCAGCAGCATGGCATTGGAGTGGGTGTGGGAGGGGAGTTCGTCTCCGAGAAAACCGGCTGCTGACCAATGAACGTGGCGATAGCCGCAGGCCCTGGCGGCCTTGAGTGTGAGCGGGGTCGTGCGTCCGCCGGGGGCTCGCCACAGGGGATCAAGGGGGCGTCCGGTGAGCGCTTGAAACTGCGTGTCGGCGGCTTTCAGTTCCGCGCAGACTTGTGCTGCGTCGAGTCGGGCGTGGGTACCGTCCATTAGTCGGTAGGTCACCCGGCCGTCGGCTTCATCCTGCCGGAAACTGCCGTGTCGCCAGGTGTGGCTACCGAAGGCGTGGCCTTCAGCGACCCGGGCCTTCCAGTAGTCTCCCCAGCTTGCGTCGAGGGCGTGGTCGCCGCGCAGTGTCTTTTCCTGGGCCACGAAGAATGTCGCCTTCACTTGGTGCTTGTCGAGGATGGTCGCAATGGCCTCGGCGTGGCGCATGTTGCCGGTATCAAGTGTCAGGTACACGGTGCCCTGGCAGGCCTCGGGTGTCGCTCCGTGGGCGAGGCACGTAGCGCACAGAAGGGCAGCAGGCAGGTATTGGCGGATGGCGCTCATTGCCGCGGAGCGTGGCTGATGAACGACACCCCATGGGGGGAGCGGCCTACCCGGATCGAGTGGGAGAGCTTCTTCTGTTCCAGATTGACGACCTGAACCTTGCGGGCAAAACGGGCGGTGACCCACAGTTCCTTGCCATCGGCGCGGATCTCCATGTCATCGGGGCCGCCAGGGACGTCGTAACTTTCGACAACACTCAGATTCTGCATATCCACGAGAGAAATGCTGCCCTTGACGGTGCGGTTCGAGACAAAGACATGGCGGCCATCGCCCCGGGGCAGGAAGTTGTGGGCCCCCCGGGCAGTGGCAATGCGCTTGATGGTGCGGCGGGCTCGCCAGTCGATCACTTCCACATAGTCGGCGCCCATGATGCCAACCAGCAGGTAGCGGTCGTCGGGCGTCATGTGGATACCGGCCGGCGTTGGGCCTACGGGGTGTTTCCAGGCGGGCTGGCGCGTCTTCAGATCGATGGCGAGAACTTCGTTGGAGTCCTGCAGGGTGATGAAGACGAACTGGCTGGCCTTGTCGAAGGCCATGTGCGAAGGCGTCCTTTCGGCCGGGACGCGGGCGACCAGGCTGAAGTCAGCGGCACGGTAGAGATCCACCCGGTCGAGGCGCAACGAGTTGGCAACGAACCACGCTTTGTCCGGTGAGAAGCCGAGCTGGTAGGGGTCGGAGATGTTTTTGATGCGTTTCTGCTCCTTGCCTGTCCGGGGGTCGAAGAACACCAGTTCGTTGGAGACGGCACAGGCGACGATGACAGCGCTGTCGTCCGGCATGGCCATCAGGTGATGGGGCTCCTTGCAAGCGGGTGCGCGGCCGGTCTCCTGGTAAGTGCGGGTGTCGATGAAGCTCACGCTTTCATCCACCGAGTTGAGGACGATGGCAGTTTCGGCGTGGAGCGCTGGTGTAATGAGTACGAGGGCGAGGAAGGCGGTCTGGAGGAGATGCGTCATCAGGGCAGGCAGGTTGCGAGAGCGGGCCTACCTTAACGCCATGCCGTCTGTCGCGATGACGCATCTTTCATGCGTCTGTCAAAGGTTTGCAGATTTTTCCCGATACCTGCGTGCCGGTGTGCGGTGTGTCACTCCGGGCGGGCGATGACGCGCAGATCCCGACCAATGATACGTACGTCGTGGAAGGCGAGGGGGCGCTTGTCGGCAAGGCTGGTGAGGGCAGGCAGGTTGAAGAGGCCGCGGGCCGCATCGCCCACCAGCGCTGGGGCCAGATACAGGATCAACTCGTCCACGCAGCCTTCCCGGAGCAGGGATCCATTCAGTTTGAAGCCGCTTTCGGCGAGAACCTCATTCAGGCCGCGGCGGCCCAGTTCTCGCATCAGCGCTGGCAGATCCACCTTGCCACCCTTGTCGGGAAGGATGACCACTTCGGCTCCCCTGCGCTGCAGGGCGGCGATGCGGTCGGCGTCGTTGATTGCGGCGGCGACGAGGACTGGCCCGCCATCGAGCAGGCGGGCGTTGAGTGGCGTTTCCAGGCGGGCATCGACGACCACGCGCAGGGGCTGGCGCTCGGTCGGAACAGCCCGGACATTGAGCTGCGGGTCATCGTCGCGCACGGTGCCGATGCCGGTGAGGACGGCACAGGAGCGGGCGCGCCAGCGGTGGGCATCACGGCGGGCATCGTCGCCGGTGATCCACTGGGAGACCCCATTTTCGAGTGCGGTCTTGCCGTCGAGGGTGGCCGCGGCCTTCAGTCGCAGCCAGGGGCGCCCGCGGGTCATGCGCGAGATGAAGCCGATGTTGAGTTCCCTGGCTTCGGCCTCCTGGACACCGGCCAACGTGATGATGCCGGCTTCACGCAGGCGGGCGAGGCCGCGCCCGGCGACCAGGGGATTAGGGTCTTCCATGGCTGCGACCACGCGGCTTACACCGGCCTTTACCAGTGCTTCGGCGCAGGGTGGCGTCCGTCCGTAGTGAGAGCAGGGCTCCAGGGTGACGTAGGCCGTGGCACCCAGGGCCCGCTCCCCGGCCATGGCGAGAGCGTGAACCTCGGCATGGGGCTCACCGGCACGTGCATGCCAGCCTTCGCCGACCATCTCTCCCTGCCGGACGATGACGCAGCCCACACGGGGATTGGGTGTCGTGGTGAGCAGCCCGCGTGCCGCCAACTCGAGGGCGCGGGCCATCCACCGGTAGTCGTCGGCGGTGGCAATCATGGAGGGCAAACCTTCAGGATGTCTTGGGGGGGCGGCCGCGGGGACGGGTGCTGACTTCGCGGATGACTTCCGAGAATTCGTCCACGTCCTCGAAGGCACGGTAAACCGAGGCAAAGCGGATATAGGCCACCTTGTCGAGCTTCTTGAGTTCGCGCATCACCAGTTCGCCGATGCGCTCGGAGGGGATTTCCCGTTCACCGGAGGAGAGCAGCTTGGCTTCGATACGGTCGACTGCGGCTTCGACGCTTTCGGCCGTGACCGGCCGCTTGCGCAGGGCCAGGCTCAGGCTGCCCAGCAGTTTGTCGCGACTGAAGTCGGCACGGCTGCCGTTTTTCTTGACCACCTGAGGCATCTTGAGGTCGATGCGCTCGTAGGTGGTGAAGCGCTTGTCGCAGGACAGGCAGCGACGGCGGCGCCGGACAATGTCACCGTCCTCGTTCTCACGGGTGTCGGTGACCTGCGTGTTGTCGGCGCCGCAGAAGGGGCAATGCATGGGCTAGCGCACCCGCCCGCTGTTACGGTTGTTACGCACCATACACCGGGAACTTGCGGCACAGCTCGGCAACCTTGGCGCGCACGTTCTCGGTGGTGGCCTCGTCATTGGGCTTGTCGAGTACGTCGGCGATGAGATGCGCGATGCGCTCTGCTTCGATCTCGGTGAAACCACGGGTGGTCATCGCCGGGGAGCCGATGCGGATGCCGGAAGTCACGAAGGGCTTCTGGGGATCGTTCGGGATCGAGTTCTTGTTGACGGTGATGTGGGCGCGGCCCAGTGCAGCTTCGGCTTCCTTGCCGGTGATGTTCTTGGACTGCAGGTCGACCAGGAACACGTGGCTTTCAGTGCGGCCGGAAACGATGCGCAGGCCGCGCTCTTCACCCAGCACACGCGCCATGACGCGGGCGTTGGCAATGACCTGTTCCTGATAACGCTTGAACTGGGGTTCGGCGGCTTCCTTGAAGGCCACGGCCTTGGCCGCAATGACGTGCATCAGCGGACCACCCTGGAGGCCCGGGAAAATGGCCGAGTTGAGGGCCTTTTCGTGCTCGGCCTTCATAAGGATGATGCCGCCGCGGGGGCCGCGAAGCGTCTTGTGAGTGGTCGAGGTGACCACATCGGCATGGGGCACCGGGTTGGGGTAGTAGCCAGCGGCGATGAGGCCGGCGTAGTGGGCCATGTCGACCCAGAAGATGGCGCCGATCTCTTTGGCAATCTTCGCGAAGCGCTCGAAGTCGATGCGCAGGGAGTAAGCGGATGCACCCGCGATGATGATGCGCGGCTTGTGCTCACGGGCCAGCGCTTCCATCTTGTCGTAGTCGATCTCTTCGTTTTTGTCGAGACCGTAAGCAACAACGTTGAACCACTTGCCGGACATGTTGAGCGGCATGCCGTGGGTCAGGTGACCGCCTTCGGCGAGGCTCATGCCCATGATGGTGTCGCCGGGCTTGGCGAAGGCCATCAGAACGGCCTGATTGGCCTGGGAGCCGGAGTTCGGCTGCACGTTGGCCGCTTCTGCGCCGAACAGGGTCTTGAGGCGCTCGATGGCGAGTTGCTCGGCCATGTCGACGAACTCGCAACCACCGTAATACCGCTTGCCCGGATAACCTTCC
>NZ_JBIJDC010000154.1:0-8839 GCF_044344315.1 Zoogloea sp.
GACTTATCCACAGCAGCCTGAATGACGGGCGGCTATCGTCCCTGGTCAAAATTCAACCGGTACACCTGGTCAGTTTTAAACCGGTACGGACACTGTGAGCATCCAAACAGGTCAGTCCGCGCTGCGGGGCGTGACGATCGATGTCGGTATCCACATCTCGAAAATGTTGCAGCCTTTCCCCGTCCGTCCCTCGATGTCGCCTCCGTGAGATCGCAGGATTGAACGAGTGATGGCAAGGCCCAGCCCGGCGCCATCGCCGGAGTGACGGCGGGACGCATCCACGCGATAGAAGCGGTCAAAAAGACGTGACAGGTGTTCCGACGGGATGGGCTCTCCGGTGTTCTCGACTGAGAGGTGGACGGCTTCGGCGTCCGGGCTGTCGCGTACGACGCTAACCGTCACAACAATGCGCCCACCAGACGGGGTGTAGCGCAGTGCATTGGAGAGGAGGTTACCAATAGCCCGCCGGAGCATCAGTCGGTCTCCGGTCACTTGGCCGGCGCCTTCAAGCCGTAGCGAGACGCCGTTCTCTTCCGCCAGGGCACCGTAAAAGTCGAACAGGGCCGCAACCTCGTCCGCCAGATCAAAGGTTTCCTGGCCTGGCACGATGAGGCCGTTCTCGGATTTGGCGAGGAACAGCATGTCCGAAATCATCCGCGACAGACGATCGAACTCCTCGCAGTTGGACTCCAGCACTTCCCGGTATTCCGCAGAACTACGGGCCTTGGCGAGGGCAACCTGGGTTTGCGTCATCAGGTTGCTGACCGGCGTCCGGAGCTCATGGGCCAGGTCCGATGAGAAGTCTGAAAGTCGCTTGAACGACTCCTCCAGTCGGGCCAGCATGTCGTTAAGGGATTCAGCGAGCTCAGCCAGTTCGACGGGGACGGCGTCCACAGGCAGACGCTGGTCGAGACGTTGGGCGCTGACTTCCGTGGCTCTTCGCTTCATCTCGCGAAGGGGGGCCAGGCCTCGACGGGCAGCAAACCAACCGAGCAGCCCGGTCGCCAAAGTGCCACCAATGACCACGCTCCACAGGGTCTTCATGAATGAGTCCATGAAGCGGTTGTGATGGGAGATGTCCGTCGCCACGGCGACGACGGCAGGTGGCCATGCCTGAACCCCGGTGGGTGCTTCAGCCACGATGCCCCGGAAGGACAACTGATCATCGACCTGCCACACGTAAGGCCGCTCAGCCTCGGGTGTCTTGACCCGATCCAGTAACGGTTGGGGAAAGGGAGCATCCTGGGTGGCGAACAGGGTTTGACCGTCCGGTCCCTTTACGGCTACGACCAGGCCATGATGCCCGATCAAGGAGTCGTCCATCTGCTGGGGAATCGCCGCCAGATCCTTTGGCGAATTCACTTTGGCCAAGGCGTGGCGAATCAGCTCAAGTTTGCCGCTCAGGGCCTCCATGTCCTGCTCTTCGAAGTGGTGTTCGACGGACTCGGCCACAATCAAGCCCAGTATCAGCAGCACGACTGTCGATGCTGCCGCAAAGAGCAGGGTCAGGCGGAAGGTCAGGGACTTGCGGCGGGCTCGCGGGCGAACTACTCGCACTCCTGCTCCTCCAGCACATAGCCCATGCCGCGCACGGTGCGAATCAGCTTGGGTTCGAAACCATCGTCGATCTTGGCCCGCAGTCGACGCACCGCCACCTCGATCACGTTGGTGTCACTGTCGAAGTTCATGTCCCACACCTGGGAGGCGATCAAGGAGCGCGGTAGCACTTCCCCACGCCGCCGGAGCAGGAGCTCGAGGAGGGCAAATTCCTTCGCGGTGAGATCTATCCGCTTGCCGGCGCGCGTGACGCGTCGGCGCAGGAGGTCCAGTTCCAGATCTGCCGCATGCAGGGCGTCGACTTCCTTGTTCTTGGCGCCCCGGCGCAAGAGCGTGCGAACGCGAGCCAGCAACTCCGAGAAGGCGAAGGGTTTGACGAGGTAGTCATCGGCCCCCAGCTCGAGCCCCTTGACCCGGTCATCCACGCTGTCCTTGGCGGTCAGAAACAGGACGGGCATCTCCTTGCCGGCCTTGCGCAGTGCCTGCAGCACGCGCCAGCCATCGAGCCCTGGCAACATCACGTCGAGCACGATGAGATCGTAAACATCGGTCATCCCGAAGTGCAGTCCGTCCATGCCGTCCCGCACCAGGTCCACATTGAAGCCGGCTTCAACCAGCCCTTGCTTGAGGTAGTCCCCTGTTTTGGGTTCATCCTCGACGATCAGTATTTTCATTGTCTTCCTCGCAGCCTTCTCTATTTGGCCGCGTTAGTTTGGCGCAAGCCACTTCCATTCTTCCCAAGATTACAAAGATGTAATTCCCGGGTCAGTCTCCTGTCGGTTTTTGCACCGCACACTGCTCGCCATGGGAACACCAGATTCCCGAGGCCCCCTTTTGACCCCATGGAGACGACCGATGCGATCAACCCTGCTCGGACTGCTGGCACTGGCCTTGACGAAATGCGTCCTGGCTGCTGAGCCGCCCACCCTGGAGCCTGCTTCCAGGACTTCCCCTCGTGAGTCCTCCTTGTCCGATTATCGTGCCTGGTCGGAAGCCCCCGTTGGCGCATGGCGAGCGGCCAATGAAGGCGTCCTGCGTACAGACGGCGCGCATGCAGGCCATGCGGCACCTGCCAACACCGACGGGGCTTTGCAGAAGGAAAGCGGAGCGATGCCGCCGGCCTCAGCGAGGCCTCCTGCTGACCATCACCATTAGGAGTTCGCCATGCGCTCAACCCTATCTTCCCGACACTCCCGCGCCATCAAGGGGCTGACCACCCTGGTGCTTGGAACGCTGGTCCTGAGCGGCTGTGCCAGTTTCTCCCCGGACGGAGGCTTCGACACCGTGCGGGAAACGACCCGCGCCCGTATTGGTGCCGATGCCCAGTGGGCGAGGAGCGACGAGGCCCGCAAGGAGATCGATACACGTGTGACCGAGCTGCTGGCCAAGCCCCTGGCTGCTGAGGATGCTGTTCAGGTCGCCATTTACAACAACCGGGGACTTCGCGCTGCATTTTACGATCTTGGGATCAGCGAAGCCGAGATGGTCCAGGCCGGGCGATTGCCGAACCCCCATTTTTCGATGCTTCGTACCAGCCGCGCCGAGAATGGCGTACGCGAATTCAAGATCGAACAGGTGCTGACCTTCAACCTGTTCGCGCTGATCACCATGCCGCTTGCCGTGGAGGTCGAGAAACGCAACTTCGCCCAGACCCAGCGCATGACGGCGCTGGAGGTGGCGAGACTGGCCTCCGAGACGCGCAAGGCCTACTTTGGAACCATCGCGGCCGAAGAGTCGGTCCGTTACCTCCGGAAAGTCAGGCAGGCCGCGGAAGCCGGCGCTGGCCTGGCCCGCAAGATGGCGGAAGTCGGTAACTTCAACCGGTTGCAGCAGGCGCGCGAGCAAGGTTTCTATGCGTCCGCGGCCCTCGATCTGGCTCGGGCCGAGCAAGCCAGCATTGCGGCGCGAGAGCGGCTGACCAAGCTGCTGGGCTTGCCATCACCCCAGGCGATTCGACTCCCCGAGCGCCTGCCAGATCTGCCCAAGTTGCCCGACGAGCTGCCGGCAGTCGAGCAAACGGCGCTGGATCAGCGCCTTGATCTCCAGGCGGTCCGTCTCGAAACCGAGGCGCTGGCCAAGAACCTTGGCCTCACCCAGGCCACACGCTTCATCAACGTGCTGGAGTTTGGGCCGGCACGTGTCCTGGAGGGAACGCGGGATAGCGGCTACAAACGCGGCTACGAAGTGAGTTTCGAACTCCCGATCTTCGACTTTGGCGGCAGCAAGGTTGCCAAGGCGGGAGCCATCTATGGTCAGGCCGTTGAACGTGCGGCGGAAGCTGCCATCAACGCCCGTTCGGAAGTCCGCGAAGCCTATTCGGCGTATCGCAACAGTTTCGACATTGCAAAGCATTACCGGGACGAAATCGTGCCGCTCAACAAGCGGATCGCCGAAGAGAACCTACTGCGCTACAACGGCATGCTGATCGGGGTCTTCGATCTGCTTGCCGATGCCCGCTCCCAGATCAGCAGCGTGAACAGCTACATCGAGTCCCTGCGTGACTACTGGATTGCCCAGAGTGATCTACAAATGGCCCTGATCGGCAAGCCCTCCTTGGCCGCCGCCGCGCGCACTTCCCCGGCCAGCACCGGCCGTCCGGATCACTGAACCGAAAGGACACCCGATGACATCCCGTCGCGCATTCATCCAAAGCCTGGGCCTGACCGGTGGCGCCGTGGCCGCGGCCTCGGTCAGTTCCGTCGCCATGGCCGCACTTCCTGAACTCATCCTGAAGGAGGACCCGAACACGGCGCCTCCGCATTTCCCGCGAGGCGTCACCGGCGCCGGTCGGCCCTATAACCCGGTGGTCACCCTCAACGGCTGGACGTTGCCGTGGCGCATGAACAAGGGCGTCAAGGAGTTTCACCTTGTGGCCGAGCCGGTTGTGCGGGAGATCGCTCCTGGCATGAATGCCCACCTGTGGGGTTACAACGGACAAAGCCCCGGCCCAACGATCGAAGTGGTCGAAGGCGACCGGGTCCGCATCTTTGTCACCAACCGCCTGCCCGAGCACACGACCATTCATTGGCACGGGCAACGCCTGCCCAGCGGAATGGATGGTGTCGGCGGACTCAATCAACCTCAGATTCCCCCTGGCAAGACCTTCGTCTACGAGTTCGTGGCACGCCGGCCAGGCACCTTCATGTATCACCCCCACGCCGACGAGATGACCCAGATGGCGATGGGCATGATGGGCTTCTGGGTTACCCATCCGAAGGAGCGGCACCCCCTTATCGACGAGGTGGACCGGGATTTCTGCTTCCTCCTGAACGCCTACGACATCGATCCCGGCAGCTACACACCGAAGGTGAACACGATGCTCGACTTCAACCTGTGGACCTTCAACAGTCGGGCATTTCCGGGCATCGACTCCCTCAATGTGCGCCAGAACGACCGGGTACGTATCCGCGTCGGCAACCTGACGATGACGAATCATCCGATTCACTTGCATGGTCACGAATTCACGGTCACCGGCACCGACGGCGGCCCGACGCCCAAGGGGTCGCGCTGGCCGGAAGTGACGACCGACATCGCCGTCGGGCAGATGCGTCAAGTCGAGTTCATCGCCAACGAAGCCGGTGACTGGGCCTTCCATTGCCACAAGAGCCACCACACGATGAATGCGATGGGCCATGACGTGCCGACGATGATCGGGGTCGATCACCGGGAGGCCGCCAAGCAGATCACCGATCTCATTCCCGACTACATGGTGATGGGAGAGCGCGGCATGGCCGACATGGGTGAAATGGAGATGCCGCTGCCGGACAACACCCTTCCGATGATGACAGGCCAAGGCCCCTATGGTGCGGTGGAGATGGGCGGCATGTTCACTGTCCTGAAAGTCCGTGCCGAGCAGAAGGTCGGCGATTACTCCGACCCCGGCTGGTACAAGCAGCCTCCCGGCACCCGTGCCTATGAATGGACCGGGCCCGCCGCTGAGCCGCCGCGCGCAAAAACCCAGGGGGGGCAATCCATGCCGGCGACGGGCAAGCCCGCAGCAACCGAAGTGCAGGTCCGAAAGCCCGGCCCGCATTCCGGTCACTGAGTTCCACTCACGATAACAAGCACTGAGGAACCCCATCATGAACAAGACTCTGATCACCCTGGCGGTTCTGGCTGCCGTGGGTGCGGCTTCAGGGGCCGTCCTTCTTTACTCCGGCGCCATCAACGTTGCCGCCGACGAGCCCCATCACCCGCTGACCTATCGTTTGCTCGAATTCGCGCGTGAGCGCTCCATCGCAGTTCGGGCAAGTGAGATCAAGCCGCCTGTTGATCTGACGAATCCGGAACGGGTCCGCCGGGGCTCGGGTAACTACGACGCGATGTGTGTGGGATGTCACTTGTCTCCGGAAGCAGAGGACTCGGAGATCCGGAAAGGGCTCTATCCGACACCCCCAAAGCTGACCGTCAAGCCCGAAGCTGCGCTCGACCCCCAATTCGCCCAGGCCCGTCAGTTCTGGATCATCAAGCACGGAATCAAGGCTTCAGGCATGCCCGCCTGGTCGAAGGGCGGGATGGAGGATGAAGCGATCTGGGATCTGGTTGCCTTCCTCCAGAGGCTGCCCGGGCTGACTGCGGCGGACTACACGGCGCTTGTGGCATCCAGCGAAGGACACAGCCATGGTGGGCTTGATGCCCATGAGGCTCATGAAGACCATAGCGACCATGCCAAGGATGAACCCGTCTCTCCCGTCGTCGTGGAGAAGAAGGGGCACACGCATCCGCCCGGCTTCAAGCACACACACTAGGGGCCCAAGGACCGCAGAGCCTCTGCCTGAAGATTACAGAAATGTAATTTTCAGGACAGCTTCTCGTCGGTGTGCGCTTGCCAGAATGAGCCATCCCAATCACCAAAGGAATCGTCATGAAACTGCAGACGCTGATCTTGTCGTCCGTGCTGGGCCTGATGGCAGGCACCGCCCTGGCTGGGGCCTCGGTCGATGTGTACAAGAGCCCGTATTGCGGTTGCTGCGGGAAGTGGGTGGAGCACATGCGTGCCCAGGGCTTCGACGTGAAGACGCATGACGTGGAAGACGTTCCGGGGCAGCGCAAGAAGCTCGGCATGCCCGACGCCTACGGGTCGTGCCACACGGCCAAGGTCGGCAACTACCTCATCGAGGGGCATGTCCCGGCGGCGGATGTCCAGCGCCTGCTGAAAGAGAAGCCCAAGGCCGTTGGCTTGGCCGTTCCCTCCATGCCGCCGGGCTCCCCCGGCATGGAGAGCGCCAAACCAATGCCCTACGAAACGCTGCTCGTCAAAGCCGATGGTTCGACCAGCGTGTTTGCCCGTCACTGATATCCGATACCTCTCATGAAGGAAATCCCCATGAAAACTCCGTTCATCGTCCTGGCCACTGTACTAGGCACTGTATTTTCCATTCCTGCCATCGCTGCCGACGAGCATGCGGATCACACCGCCATGCACGGTGAAAAAAGCGGCGTTTCCGCCCAGATGACCGATGGCCTCGTCAAGAAGGTGGACAAGTCTGCCAGCAAGCTCACCTTGTCCCATGGCCCGCTGCCCAACGGCATGCCGGCAATGACCATGGTGTTCCGCGTCAAGGATCCGGCCTGGCTGGATCAGGTGAAGGCCGGCGACAAGATCCGCTTCATGGCGGACCAGATCAACGGTGCGATGACCGTGGTGCATCTGGAACGCAACTAAGTTGTTCGTGTTGCCGTGCATCGGGTCGACATATCGCTTCTCAATCATGAGCAACTCACCGCAGTGCTCATGATTGGCGGTGCTGCCGGCCTTGTGCTGGCCGTACTCGGGTTCTGGCTTCTCAGGAGGCGGCTCAGCTCAAAGTCGACGAGAGTCGCCAAGGTGCAGTCGCGTGAGCGCAAGGGGCGACGTAAGAAGTGACGGCTTGTTGGCGAAGTGACTTCGCTTGCCAGAATCCGACAATATTCAGGGAGTCATCAATGAAGATGCGTACGAAACCGCGCGCAAGTTGGTTGTACGCCGTGGTGCTGGGGGCATTCAGCCTGGCTGCGCAGGCACAGGACGCCTCGCTTGGCGCCAATGTCGAATCGCTATTGGACTTCGCCCGCAGCCGCAATCCTGAATACGCCTCGATGCGTTTCGAGGCTGAAGCCGCCGCCGAGCGAGTCACACCGGCCGGCGCCTTGCCGGACCCGAAGTTTCGAACCGAATTACGCGACATCACCCGGATGGGTGAGCAAAACCCGACGCTGGCGCCGGCCCGAGTCGGCAGCACACGCTACCTGCTGATGCAGGACGTGCCCTGGCTCGGGAAGCGGGATCTCAAGCGGGAAATCGCCGAACTCGATGCCCGCGGCGCCGAAGGGCGTGCCAGCGGCACCTGGGCAGAACTGGCGGCCCGGATCAAGACCGCCTATTCCCAGCTCCAGTACGTCTATCGCAATGAACAGCTGACCCGCGAAATCCTCGACCTGATGACGCGCCTGGAGAAGATCGCCCAGGTGCGCTACGCAGGTGGCTTGGCGGCTCAGCAGGACGTGATTCGGGCACAGGTGGAGCAGACCGGCATGAAGAGCGAGCTGGTCGCCCTCGAGAATGAACGCCGGCAGCTCCAGGCAAGGTTGAATGCCCTCCTTGCAAGGCCCAGCGCGTCCCCCCTGGCTGCGCCAGAGCGCCTGAGAACGCTCCCAGCCCCGGCCCAGCTCGACCCGTTGGCCCTTGAGGAGCGTGTGCGGACAAAGAACCCGCAGCTCTTTGCCGAAGAGGCCCGGATCCGCTCAGCCGAGAAGAACCGCGAACTGACTTACAAGAACCGCTACCCGGACTTCACGCTGGGGGTCTCGCCGATCCAGTACCAGGGTTCCGTGAAGGAATGGGAGCTGATGGTCGAACTGAACCTGCCCCTGCAGCAGGGCTCCCGCCGTGCCCAGGAACGGGAGTCGGAAGCCATGTTGTCGGCCGCCCAAGCCCGTCGCGACGCTACCGCCAACCAGGTTTTGGGGGAACTGGCCGAGAACCTGTCCGGCTTCGACGCCGCCCGGCGCACCGAAGCCCTTGCCGCAACCAGCTTGTTGCCGCAATCCGAACTGACTTTCAAGGCGGCATTGGCCGGCTACGAAACCGGCAAAGTGGATTTCGCCACCTTGCTCGACGCCCAGCGGCAGATCCGTCAGGCCCGTCAAAACCGTATCAAGGCTCAGGCCGACGCGCAGATGCGCCTTGCAGAAATCGAACGAATTCTCGGAGAAGATCTATGAAAACAGGCGCAGGTATTGCGATCGGCCTCTCGGTCGCCCTGGCGGCCGGTGGTGGCTACTGGCTGGGCCAGCGGCCGGC
>NZ_JBIJDC010000055.1:0-28154 GCF_044344315.1 Zoogloea sp.
TCACCGTGCCGCCCGATGTGGAGGTGGTGGTGGGCTCCGACGGCACGGTCTCTGCGGTCCCCCGCACCGGGGCGCGCAACAACACCACGACCGTCGGCCAGCTCAAGCTCGTCAATCCGCCCGAGCAGGACATGCGCCGGGGTGGCGACGGCTATTTTCGCCTTGCCGACGGCAATCCGGCACCGGCAGATCCTGCCGTGCGGGTGGCCTCCGGCTACCTGGAAGGCAGCAACGTCAATGTGGTCGAGCAGATGGTGACCATGATTTCCCTGGCCCGGCACTACGAAACCCAGACCAAGCTGCTGTCCGTCGCCCAGGAAATGGACCGTTCCGCCGCCCAGCTCGTCGCCAAGAGCTGATCCGGCGCTGATCTGACTCAGTGGCCCGATCGCCCGATCGGGAAATGACGGGGCTTTCCCCCGCTGCTCTGCACCTGGAACGTCTCTTGCTGTGTCTAGTATTGAAACCGTCCTTCCCTTCGCCGCCCCGTGCGGCAAGCCCCTGACACACTGGAGCCCCCCATGATCCGCTCCCTCTGGATTGCCCGCACCGGCCTCGACGCCCAGCAGACCCAGCTCGACGTCATCTCCAACAACCTCGCCAACGTCTCCACCAACGGCTTCAAGCGTGCGCGGGCGGTGTTCGAGGATCTGCTCTACCAGAACCTGCGGCAGCCGGGGGCCCAGTCCACCCAGCAGACGACCATCCCCTCGGGCCTGCAGATCGGTACCGGTGTGCGCCCCATCGCCACCGAGCGCATCCACACCCAGGGCAACCTCACCCAGACCGGCAACGCCCTCGACGTCGCCATCCAGGGTGAAGGCTTCTTCCAGATCCTGCTCCCCGACGGCTCCACCGCTTACACCCGTGACGGCGCCTTTCAGCGGGATGCCAATGGTCAGATGGTGACCTCCAGCGGCTATGCCCTTCAGCCGGCCATCACCATTCCGGCCAACGCCCTCTCGGTGACCATCGGTAAGGACGGCGTGGTGTCGGTGACCCTGCCCAACCAGGCGGCCCCGGCCCAGATCGGCAACATCCAGCTGGTGGGCTTCGTCAATCCGGGCGGCCTGCAGAGTGTGGGCGAGAACCTCTACCTGGAAACCGCAGCCAGCGGAGCCCCCAACCCCAACACGCCGGGCACCAACGGCGTCGGGTCCCTGGCGCATAAGTACCTGGAGACCTCCAACGTCAATGTGGCTGAGGAACTGGTGTTGATGATCCAGACCCAGCGCGCCTACGAGCTCAACTCCCGCGTGGTGTCCACTTCCGACAACATGCTCGGCAAGCTCACCTCCCTGTAAGCGCCCGCCGGGCGGAGAACGACCATGCAAGCGTTCCGTATCCTGTCCCCCCTGCTGCTGGCCCTGGCTGGCTGCTCGGCCCTGCAGACCACCCCGCCGACGGCGGTACACCAGCCCCTGAGTGTCCGCCCCGAGCCGCGTACCGCCCAGGCCGCCCAGCCCGGCTCGATCTTTCAGCCGAGTTTCTCGCGGCCGCTCTTCGAGGATCGCCGGGCGCGCTTTGTCGGCGACGTGATCACCATCAACCTGGTCGAGCAGACCCAGGCCAGCAAGTCCTCGTCGGCCAACGCCGAGCGCAACGCCACCCTCAGCGCCTCCATCTCGGCCCTGGCGAAGGTGCCCCTGGCCGGCCTGGCCGGGCTGGGCGCCACCGCGTCGGACGCCAGCAAGTTCGAGGGCAAGGGCGACGCGGCAGCCAACAACGATTTCCGCGGCACCATCACCACCACCGTGATCGAGGTGCTGCCCAACGGCAACCTGCTGGTCTCCGGTGAAAAGCAGGTCGCCATCAACCAGGGCAACGAATTCATCCGCTTCTCCGGGGTGGTCAATCCGGTCTATGTCACCGGCAGCAACACCGTCCAGTCCACCCAGGTGGCGGACGCCCGGGTCGAGTACAAGGCCAACGGCTACATCGACGAAACCCAGCGCATGGGCTGGATGCAGCGCTTCTTCACCACCGTGATGCCGTTCTGAGGAGGCCTGTCATGACCCGGATCTCCCGCCTGTGCCTGGCCCTGATGACCTGCATCGGTATGCTGGCAAGCACCCCGGCCAGCGCCGAGCGCCTGAAGGATCTCGCCTCCATCGGTGGTGTGCGCCAGAACCAGCTCATCGGCTACGGCCTGGTGGTGGGTCTGGATGGCTCCGGCGACCAGACCACCCAGACCCCGTTCACCGTCCAGAGCATCATCAACATGCTCGGCAACCTGGGTATCACCCTGCCGCCCGGCCAGTCCCTGCAGCTGCGCAACGTGGCGGCGGTGATGGTCACCGCCAGCCTGCCGCCCTTTGCCCGGCCGGGCCAGCAGATCGACATCACCGTATCGTCCATGGGCAACGCCCGCTCCCTGAAGGGTGGCACCCTGGTCATGACGCCCCTGAAAGGCGCCGACGGCCAGATCTACGCCATGGCCCAGGGCAACCTGGCGGTCAGCGGTGCCGGCGGTGCTGCTGGCGGCACCAAAGTCACCGTCAACCACCTGTCGGCGGGGCGCATCCCCGGTGGTGCCACCGTCGAGCGGGCCGTGCCCAGCCCGGTGGGGCAGGGCGGCTCGGTCTTCGTCGAGCTCAACGATGCGGACTTCGGCACTGCGCAGAACGTGGTCGATGCCATCAACCGCGTCGCGCCGGGCAGCGCCCAGGCCGTGGATGGCCGGCAGATCCAGGTCCGCGCGCCGGATGATCCCAACCAGCGCGTGGCCTTTCTGGGGCGGCTCGAGAATCTGGATGTGACACCGGCCATGCAGGCCGCCAAGGTCATCGTCAACTCCCGCACCGGCTCGGTGGTGATGAACCAGAAGGTGGCCCTGCAGAACTGCGCCGTGGCCCATGGCAGCCTTACCGTCACGGTCAGCAATGACCCGCAGGTCAGTCAGCCCGGCCCCCTCTCCGGCGGTCAGACGGTGGTCACCAACAAGGGCGCCGTCGATATCAAGCAGGAGGGCGGCACCCTCTTCAACATCAAGGGCGGTACCAATCTGGCCGACGTGGTCAAGGCCCTCAATGCCGTCGGTGCCAACCCCCTCGAGCTGATCTCCATCCTGCAGGCCATGAAGGCCAGCGGCGCGCTGCGTGCCGAGCTGGAGGTGATCTGACATGGCTGCCCACGATTTCAGCCAGATCAACGCCCTCGACCCCAACACCCTGTCGGGCCTGCGTCGTCTGTCCAAGGAGAACTCCCCCGAGGCCACCCGCGAGGCGGCCAAGCAGTTCGAGGCCCTGTTCCTCCAGCAGGTGCTCAAATCCATGCGTGACGCGAGCCCCAAGAACAGCATGTTCGACAGCGAAGAGTCGCGCATGTACCAGTCCATGCTCGACCAGCAGATGTCCCTGCAGCTGGCTACCCGTGGTGGTGGCATGGGCCTGGCCCGGGTGATCGAGCGCCAGCTCTCGGCCAGCCGCGAGGTGGTGACGCCGTCCGAAGGAGGGGTGTCCCTGGACGCTTCGATCCGCCGCAGCTTCGACGCCGCCGTGGCCGCCTCGCCGACCGCGACGGCCCCTTCGGCAAGCGGAGCGGCAATGCCGGCGGCAAAAACTGCCGCGCCGCTGCCGGCTACCGGTGCGGCAAGCCTTGCACCGGCGAGCCTGCCCAACATGCCGGCGGGTACCGGCCCCCGTGCCTTCGTCGACAAAGTCTGGCCCCAGGCCGTCGAGGCCAGTCGCGTCACCGGCATCCCGGCCCGTTTCCTGGTTGCCCAGGCTGCCCTTGAAACCGGCTGGGGCAAGTATGAGTTGAAGAGTGCCGATGGCAGTCCGAGCCACAACCTCTTCAACATCAAGGCCGGCCGGCGCTGGACTGGCGACACCGTCAGCACCGCCACCACCGAGTACAGCAACGGCGTGCCAACCCGCGAGAATGCGCGCTTTCGGGCCTATGGCTCGTATGCCGAATCCTTCCAGGACTACGCCCGCCTGATCCGCAACAATCCCCGCTATGCCGGGGTGGCGGGGCAGGATGACGCGGTGGCCTTTGCCCGTGGCCTGCAGTCGGCGGGCTATGCAACCGACCCGCAGTACGCCGACAAGCTCGCCCGCATCATCAATGGCAACACCCTGCGCACGGCACTTGCCGCCAGCGCCACCCGCAGCGCCTGAGGATTTTCTGGCCAGCCTGACGAGCTGGCAGAGTTCTTGCACTGTCTTCCTCGGACACCCCCGAACCAAGGAAGCGGATCATGGGCAGCAGCCTCTTCAGCATCGGTCTCACCGGCCTCAACGCCGCCCAGGCGGGCCTGGTGGTGACCAGCCACAACATCTCCAACGCCGGCACGACGGGCTACAGCCGTCAGAGCACCGTGCAGAGCACCAACCCGGCCCTGTTTACCGGGGCGGGCTTCTTCGGCGAGGGGACCAAGGTTGATACCGTCAAGCGCGCCTACGATGGCTTCCTGAACAATCAGGTGCTGTCCGCCGAGACCAAGTTCAACGAGTACGACACCTACAGCACCGAGATCAGCCAGATCGACAACCTGCTGGCCGATGCCACCGTGGGCCTGACCCCGGCGGTGGCCTCGTTCTTCGAAGGTGTGCAGGAAGTGGCGGCCAACCCCTCCAGCATCCCGGCCCGGCAGTCAATGATCTCCACGGCCCAGAGCCTCGTGGCCCGTTTCCAGAATCTCTCCGAGCGCCTCAACGACGTGCGCGCCGGCCTCGAGAGCCAGATCAAGGACACGGTCAGTGCCATCAGCACCTACGCCACCGAGATCGCCGAAATGAACCACAAGATCTCCGTGGCCCAGCAGGCCGGGTCGGCCCAGCCGGCCAATGACCTGCTCGACACCCGTGATCGCCTCGTCAAGGAGCTCAACCAGCTCACTCGCGTGTCCACCACCCAGGCCAGCGACGGTTCCCTGTCGGTGTTCATCGGCACCGGTCAGCCCCTGGTGGTCGGCACCAACGCCACCAAGCTGGCTGCCCAGGCCTCGCCGTCCGACCCGACCCGCTTCGACGTCAACATCATTACCCAGAGCGGCGCGGCCATCACCATTCCCGAAAGCCTGCTCGGTGGCGGCAAGCTGGGTGGCCTGCTGGGCATGCGCTCCGGCTCCCTGGACACCACCCAGAACCAGCTCGGCCTGATCGCCGCGGGCATGAGCACCGCCTTCAACGCCCAGCATGTGCTGGGTCAGGACCTCAATGGCAATCTGGGCACCAATTTCTTCACCATGCCGGAAGTGGCCGTGCAGCGTTTCTCCAGTGCCACCACCGCCTCGCCGGACGTGCAGTTTGCAGATATGTCCAAGCTCAGCGGTGACGACTACAAGCTGACCTTCACCAACGCTACCGGGGGTTACTCCCTGACCCGCGTTTCCGACGGTGCTTCGGTGACCGCGGCCGGAATCGGCCTCACCATCACTCCGGCGGCCACGTCCAAGGTCGGCGACAGCTTCCTGATCCTGCCGACCCGCTATGCTGCGGCCAACATCGGCGTGTCGGTCACCGACACCCGCATGGTCGCGGCCGCCGCACCGCTTGCTTCCAGTGCCACCACCGGCAATCTGGGTACTGGCAGCATCAGCGCCCCGGTGATGTCCAGCACTGCCGATCTGGCCAGCTTCGGCACCAGCGCGGCCCCGCTCAAGCTCACCTTCTCGGCGGGCAACCTGAGCGGCTTTCCGGCCACCCTGCCGGTCACCTACACCCCCCTCAACGGCAGTCCGGTCACCCTGGCGGCGCCGGTGGCCTCCATCCCCTACAGCAGCGGTATGAGCATCAGCTTCGGCGGTGCCAAATTCACCCTCACCGGGGCCATCCAGGACAACGACACCTTCAGCGTCGGCCCCAATGCCGGTGGTGTATCGGACAGCCGCAACGCCGTGCTGCTCGGCAACCTGCAGACCACCAAGACCCTGCTGTCCGCCAATGGCCAGCCCTCCGCCACCTTCCAGTCGGTGTACTCCCAACTGGTCAGCGCCATCGGCAACAAGGCGCGCGAGGTGGAAGTGAACCGGGATGCCCAGGAAAGCCTGGTCCAGCAGGCCACCAAGGCGCAGCAATCGGTGGCCGGTGTCAATCTCGATGAAGAAGCGGCCAATCTGATCCGTTATCAACAGGCATACCAGGCGTCGGGCAAGGTCATGAGCATCGCCTCCAAGCTCTTCGACGAAGTCCTGGCCCTCGGTCGCTAACACGGAAGGAATCCATCATGCGCGTCACCACCGGGATGATCTTTGACTCCGGCCTGTCGCAGATCCAGCGGCAGAACAGCCAGTTGCTCGACACCCAGCAGCAGGTGGCTACCGGCCGGCGCATCCTCAAACCCTCCGACGATCCGGTCGCCTCCGCCCGGGCCCTCGAAGTGTCCCAGTCGAAGAGCGTCAATGCCCTCTATGCCGCCAACCAGGGCTATGCCAACGATGCCCTGCGGGTGGTGGACAGCAAGCTCGATGCCGCCAACGACCTGGTCACCTATGTGCGCACCCGCGCTGTCGAGGCGGGCAATGGTGCCTATACCTCGGCCGAGCGGGCCTCCATCTCCGCCGACCTCGGGCAGCAGTTCTCCGCGCTCCAGTCCATCGCCAACAGCCAGGACTCGTCCGGCGACTACATCTTCTCGGGCTATCGCAGCAACATTCAGCCCTTCGTCGGCAGCATGGCCTCAGGCATCACCTACCAGGGCGACCAAGGCGCGCGCACCCTGCAGATTTCCTCGTCCCGCAACCTGCCCGTGACCAACTCCGGTGACGAGATCTTCAATCACATCCGGGCGCCCAGCGGTTCCGCCTTCGCCCTGTCGGCGGCGGCCAACACCGGCTCCGCCATGGTGTCGGGCACCAGCCTGTCGGGCTACAACGGGCACACCTACGCCGTCGAGGTGAGCGCCGGCCCCACCTACCAGGTCTTCGATTCCACCGCCGACCCAACCCATGCCTCGCCGATTGCCCCGGCGGTCAGCACCAGCGGCAGCGATACCACCCTGAGCTTCGGGGGCGTCAGCATGACCCTCACCGGCACGCCGGCGGCGGGCGACAACTACTCCCTGTCTACGGTGGCCAGCTCCTTTGACGTGATCGGCAATTTTGTCAGCGCCCTCAACTCGGGCAATGACAAGGTCAATCGCTTTGCCGTCACCCAGACCATCGCCGGCATGGATGCCTCCCAGGACAGCATCAGCCAGGTGCGTTCAGGGGTGGGTTCGCGCATGGTCGAGGTCGACACCCAGCAGAGCATCAATGGTGATCTGGACCTGCAATACGCCGAAACCCTGTCGCGCCTGCAGGATGCCGACTATGCCGAAGTGGTCAGCAACCTGACCCAGCAGCAGACCTACCTGCAGGCCGCCCAGCAGAGCTTCATGCGGGTCAGCAACCTGTCCCTGTTCAACTACCTCAACGGTTGATCTCGTGGAACTTCCGCGCAACTTCTTCCGATTTCCCATGGCGGTGGCCGTGGTGGGGCTCACCGGGTGCAGCACCATCGGCGAGCCGCCCCACGACTGGCTGCTCATGCCGGTCGCCGCCGTGGCAGCGGTGCACAGCGGCTACGTCAAGATTCCTGCTGCGCTGGCGGCGGTCGCCGTGTATGCGCTGGTTGACCCCCTGGCGCCCAACTGGGCGATGCAGGAATCCCGTCTTGCCGAGGATCGTTTCCGCATCGTGCTGCGCATGAAGGCCCTGCATGCCGGGGGGGACGGCGAGGCGCGTCAGGTGTTTGCCCGTCGGGCGGCCCAACTGGCGAGTCAGCCGGGTTTCGAGGCTTACGATATCGTTTCCTGGGAGGAGGGGATCGAAAGTACGCGGCCCTTCGCTCAGCGCGTGGCCTGGGGTGAAATCCGGCTGCGTCGCCCACCCGCGCCAATGGCTGCGCTGCGGCCCTGAGTGCGCCCCCCTGCCTGCAAGCGTCTCTGAGCCTTGCCGTGACGGGCCGAGTTTCGTAAGGTGCGCGCTTCGACCGCTGGATTTGATCAAATGGACCGTATGACCGAACGTCGCAGGGATCGTCGCATTCCACTGGGCTGCAAGGTGGGCATCAAGCTCGCCGGCGCCTCCGCTCCCATCGTTGGCGATTGCATTGAGCTGGGTGTCGGGGGCATGACCATCCACTCCACCCACGTCCCGCGCATGGACGAGGTCTTCGAGGTGGCGGTGCTGCCCCCCGAGCATGGCGGCCCCTTCATGCCGCTGCATGCCCGGGTGCGCGTGCGCCGCTGTCATGGCCTTGAGGGCGGCCTCTACGAGATGGGTGTCGAGATCGTCGACGTCATTCGCTGAGGCCCACCCAGGGCGTTACGACGGCGTTCGGGGTGCTTCCGTCAGGATATCGTCACGCAGGTGCATGGAGCCCTCCGCAAAGATGCGAGGGTCCATAAGCCTGGGCGGTCGGGGGATGTGGGGGCGGAAGCTCATCCGCCCGATGATGTCCTTCTCGATGTCGATCCCCGGCGCCACCTCGATCAGCTCCAGCCCGTCCGGGCCCAGTTGAAACACGCAACGTTCGGTGATGTAAAGCACCGGCGTGCCGCGCCGTGTTGCCTGGGGGCCGCTGAAGGTCCGGTGCTCCACCTCATGGACAAACTTCGAGGCCTGCCCGTCCGCCAGGATGGCGAGGCCACCGTCGCGCACCACCACCTCCAGATTCCCCGCCGTGAAGGTGCCCACGAAGACGACCTTCTTGGCGTTCTGGCTGATGTTGATGAAGCCCCCGGCGCCGGCCAGGCGGGTGCCGAAGCGCGACACATTGAGATTGCCCTCCCGGTCGGCCTGGGCCAGTCCGAGGAAGGCAATGTCCAGACCGCCCCCGTCGTAGAAGTCGAACTGACTGGGCTGGTCGATGATGGCCTGGGGGTTCACCGCCGCGCCGAAATTGAGACCCCCCGCCGGCACGCCACCGATCACGCCGGGCTCGGCGGTCATGGTGATCAGATCGTTCACCCGTTCTTCTGCCGCCACGGCCGCCACCCCTTCCGGCATGCCGATCCCCAGGTTAACCACCGCGCCCCGGGCCAGCTCCATGGCGGCCCGGCGGGCAATGATCTTGCGCTCGCTCATTTCCATGGGCGCCAGCGCTGACAGGGGCACCTTCAACTCGCCGGAGAAGGCCGGGCTGTAGGCTTCGATGAAGGTCTGCATGTGGTACTCCGGGCTCTCCGCCTGCACGATGCAGTCCACGAAAATCCCGGGGATCTTCACCTGCCGGGGGTTCAGGCTGCCCCGCTCGGCGATCCGCTCCACCTGGGCGATGACGATCCCACCACTGTTGTGGGCCGCCATGGCGATGGCCAGGGCCTCCAGGGTGAGTGCCTCCTTCTCCATGGTGATGTTGCCGTCCGGATCGGCGGTGGTCCCGCGGATGATGCCCACATGGATGGGGAAGGCCTTGTAGAACAGGTATTCCTCGCCGTCGATCTCCATCAGCCTGACCAGATCCGTGGTGGTGCGGGCGTTGAGCTTGCCGCCCCCGAAGCGCGGATCGACGAAGGTGCCCAGCCCCACCCGGGTCAGCGTGCCGGGCTTGCCGGCGGCGATGTCCCGGAACAGATGGGTGATCACGCCCTGGGGCAGGTTCCAGGCCTCGACCCGGTCGGCCACGGCCAGGGCCTGCAGGCGGGGCACCAACCCCCAGTGCCCGCCGATCACCCGGGCCACCAGGCCGTCATGGCCCAGGTGGTTGAGCCCGCGGGTCTTGCCGTCGCCCTGGCCGGCGGCATACACCAGGGTCAGGGCGGACGGGCCGTCCGCGGGAGGTAGCTCCTGCGCCTGGTTTTCCAGGTACAGGGCCTCCAGGGCCACGGCGATGTTTTCGGGAAAGCCGATGCCGACGAAGCCGCCGGTGGCCACGGTGCTGCCCTTGCGGATGCGCGAGACGGCGGCCCGGGCCGAGACGATCTTGCCCTGCCCGTTGGGCTGGGGAGTCATGGTGTCCATGCTTGCTCCTGGTGGCGGTAAGGTCAGACCAGACCGGTGGCGTAGTAGGTGCCGATCACGAAGAAGACCGCGCTCGTCTTGATCAGGGTGATGGCGAAGATGTCCTTGTAGGCGACCTTGTGGGTCAGGCCGGTGACGGCCAGCAGGGTGATCACGGCGCCGTTGTGGGGCAGTGTATCCATGCCGCCGGAAGCCATCGATGCCACCCGGTGCAGGACCTCAAGGGGGATGCCCGCTGCGTTGGCGGCGGCGATGAAGGTCTCCGACATGGCGGCCAGGGCAATGCCCATGCCCCCCGAGGCGGAGCCGGTGATCCCGGCGAGGGTGGTCACGGTGATGGCCTCATTGACCAGCGGATTGGGAATCACCTTGAGGGCATCGGCCACCACCAGGAAGCCGGGCAGGGCGGCAATCACGGCACCGAAGCCATACTCGGAGGCCGTGTTCATGGAGGCCAGCAGGGCACCCCCAACGGCGGCCTTGGTGCCCTCCGCGAAGCGCGTGGCGACCGTGCGCCAGGCAAACACCATCACCGTCAGGATGCCCACCAGCAGCGCACCCTCGACCGCCCAGATGGCGGCGATCTTGGACACATCCTGCACCACCGGTGCGGCCTTGCCGATCACGGCGGGGACGAAGGAATGGCTCTTGCCGTAGATCTGGGGGATGAGATCGGTGAACAGCTTGTTGGTGACGCCCACCAGCACCAGGGGCAGGATGGCCAGCACGGGGTTGGCCAGTTTCTCCTTGTCGTCGAAGGGTTCCGGTTCATTGACCAGCTCGGTGCCGTAGCCCTCGCCGGCCGCCATGGCGGTGCGGCGGCGCCATTCCAGGTAGGCCATGCCGGCAATGAAGATGAAGATCGAGCCGATCACGCCGAGGGTCGGGGCGGCGTAGATGTTGGTCTTGAAGAAGGTGGTGGGGATCACGTTCTGGATCTGCGGCGTGCCCGGCAGCGAATCCATCGTGAAAGAGAAGGCGCCCAGGGCGATGGTGCCGGGGATCAGGCGCTTGGGAATGCCGCCCTGGCGGAACATCTCGGCGGCAAACGGATAGACCGCAAAGACCACCACGAACAGGGATACCCCGCCGTAGGTGAGCACGGCGCAGACCAGCACGATGGAGAGCATGGCCCGCTCGGCACCGACCAGCCTGATCACCGACGAAACGATGGCCTTCGAGAAACCGGAGAGCTCAATGACCTTGCCGAAGATGGCGCCGAGCAGGAAGACCGGGAAGTAGTTCTTCACGAAGCCGACCATCTTGTCCATGAAGAGGCCGGTGAACATGGGGGCGACCAGGGTCGGGTCGGTGAACAGCACGGCACCGAGGGCCGCCACCGGGGCGAACAGGATGACGCTGTAACCCCGGTATGCAATGAACATCAAGAAGCATAGCGAGGCGAGTACGATCAGGAACGACATGGTTTTTATCTCCTCCGTTAAGTGTTTGTGGAGGAAACCATGGCAGATTCCGTGCCAAAGAATTTCTTATTGATTTATAAGGATTTTCTTCGGACTTTGTGATGAGTCGTGCCTTGCCTGCCTGACAGGGTGTCAGGCAGGCCGGACAGTCGGGGGTCAGTGCTTGTCGCTGCCGATGCCCAGGGCGCCGATCTTTTCGTACAGGGAGGCGCGGGAGATACCGAGCTTGCGGGCCGCTTGGGCCTTGTTGCCGGAGGCGGCGGCGATGGCGGCAACAATGGCTTCCCGTTCGGCGTCCTGCTGGACTGTCTCCAGGGTGCGCGCGCGCCCGCCCGGTGGCGTCCCGGGTTTCGCCTCCAGTCCGGGCAGGCTGCGGGCAAAGTCGTCCTGCTCCAGCGTGTCCGCGTCCGACATCAGCAAGGCCCGCTCGATCACGTTGGACAGTTCGCGGACGTTCCCCGGCCAGCTGTGCCGGGCCAGGTAGGCGAGGGCGCCGGGGGCCAGGCTGCGGGGCGGCTCGCCAAGGCGCCGGGCCACGCTGTCGGCGAGGGATTCGGCGATGATGAGCAGGTCGTCCAGGCGTTCGCGCAG
This sequence comes from Zoogloea sp., assembly GCF_044344315.1. Classification (GTDB taxonomy): domain Bacteria; phylum Pseudomonadota; class Gammaproteobacteria; order Burkholderiales; family Rhodocyclaceae; genus Zoogloea. The sequence goes on from NZ_JBIJDC010000055.1 coordinate 11,905, forward strand.
GGGCGGCACTTGCAGCGTCATCACATTGAGGCGGTAGAACAGGTCGGCGCGGAAGCGTCCGGCGTCCACTTCATCCTGCAGCTTGCGGCTGGTGGCGGCGATGATGCGCACATCCACGCTGATCAGGCGGTTCGAGCCTACCGCTTCGATCTCCTTCTCCTGCAGGGCACGCAGCAGCTTGGCCTGCAGGGCCGGCGACATGTCACCGATCTCGTCGAGGAAGAGGGTGCCCCCCTGGGCCAGTTCGAACTTGCCGCTGCGGCCCTTGCGGTCGGCGCCGGTGTATGCCCCTGGGGCAACCCCGAAGAACTCCGATTCGAGCAGGGTTTCCGGGATGGCGGCGATATTGACGGCGACAAAGGGGGCTGCGGCCCGGGGGCTGGCGGAGTGGATGGCCTGGGCCAGGAGCTCCTTGCCGGTGCCCGTTTCACCCAGGATCAGGACCGGCGAGCTGGAGCGGGCGGCGCGGCGGGCCTGATCCTTGACGGCGACGCAGACCGGGCTGGCGCCGACGAAACTGGCAAAGGTGTATTTGGTACGGCGGGCCTCGTCCAGCTTGCGCCGGGTGTCGGCGAGCTCGTGGCGCAGGTTCTGAAAGCGCGACACGATGGGGGCCAGCTGGCGCGGGTCGTCGAAGATCACCACGCCGACGCCACCGATGATCTCGCCCGTCTCGTCACGCACGGGCAGGCGCATCACCACGAAGGACTCGCTGCCGAACTCCATGATGTCGAGCATGATGGGCTGGCCCGAAGTGACCACGCTGCGCATCTGGCTGTTGGGGATCACGTCCTCGACGGGCTTTCCAATCGCCTCGGCGGGGTCGCTGAAGCCCAGGTGGCGGGGGTACTGCTCATTCATCCAGACGATGCGGGCGTCCCGGTCCACGATGAGCAGCCCCTCGGAGAGCTCGGAAAAGGCGCTGAGCAGGGTATCCATGACCCGTTGGCGGATGCGATCTGCTTCGGCGGCAAAGCTGTCTGAGGGCATGCTGTTCAGCCTCCTTGGATGAGCGGCAATGATTCCGTGACACTGAACACGTACATGTCGCATCCGGATCGGAGTCGGAGGATAGCTCAGCACGGCGTGAATGGAAGTGAGTGCTTACCGCAATGTCCCCCAGCCATCTTCCGTGTTTGGGTGGGCTTGCCCGGGAGACGACAGGAGCATGTCCTCCAGGAAGGCTTTGGCGGGCACAGGGAGAATCTTGTTCCGCAGGTGCACGAGGTTCCACGGCCGATGCAGCGGAAAGCCCTCCACATCCACAACCACCAGGCCTTCGACTGTGAGTCTGTCGCCCAAGGCGTGCCGTGACAGCACGGCCAGCCCCATCCCGGTTCCAGCCAGTTCAAGCAAGGCCTCGTTGCTGGCCAGGGCGAGGCGTACCCGCAGGCTGATTCCGGACTGACGGGCGAAGTCATCGATGGCCCGGCGCGAGCCTGAGCCCGACTCCCTCAGCAGGAAGGGTTCGCCGGCCAGATCGGCCAGGGTCACGCGCCGGCCCGCCGCCCAGTGATCCCGCGGGGCCAGCACGACCAGTTCATTGTCGAGAAAGGGATGGACCACGATGTCCAGGTCTTCGGGCGGATAGGACATCACGTAAAGATCGTCCTCGTTGTTGCGGAGGCGTTCGACGATGCGGTCCCGGTTGGCGATTTCCAGTTCGATGGAGATGTCGGGGTAGCGCCGGCAGAAGGCGCCAAGCATGCGGGGCAGGAAGTACTTGGCGGTGGTAACCAGGGCGACCCGCAGCTTGCCGCGTTTGAGTCCGCGCAGAGCATCAATGGTCGTTTCGAAACCGTTCCATACATCGTCGAGCTGGCGCGTGGTGGCCAGCAGCGCTTCGCCCGCCGCGGTCAGGCGCAGGCTGCGACCTGCCTGGTCGAAAAGTGGCAGTCCGACGGTGTCGGTGAGCTGGCGGATCTGGATGGAAACGGCCGGTTGGGTCAGATGCAGGGCTTCGGCGGCGCGGGTGAAGCTCCCCAGGCGCGATACGGCGGAAAAGGTTTCGAGCTGGCGCAGGGTGATGCGGCGACGGGACATTGTATAAGTTTTTATTTATGCAAAATCTCAATTTATTTCATTTGAGTTTATGTGGCAAGACCCGCATTCTTCAGATGCCGCCCGAGTGTGACGGGCATTTCAAGGAGATTCCGAATGCGCCACTACCCTTCCGACAGTCCCCAGGCTACTGCTCGTGTGCTCGCCCTTGCGCTGATGGCTGACGGGGCCATTGATGCCACGGAGTTGTCCATTTTGCAGCGGCGGGATCTGCTGGGCCGACTTGGGCTCGGCGAAGCCGACTTCGACCGCGTCATGCACGAGTTCTGCGACGACCTGCTGATGAGCGCGGTGCGTACCGCGTCCGGCCAGTTGGTACTCAACGGTGAGACGGTGGGCGCCCTGCTGGCCGAGGTGCAGGATCCTGTACTGCGACGTCGTCTGTTGCGGGCCGTGCTCGACATCGTCAATGCCGATGGCAGCCTTGAGGGCGGAGAAGCCTTGCTGGTCTCCCGCGCGCTGAAGGACTGGGACCTCACCCTCAAGGATGTGGCGGACACGGCCCCGGCTGGCCCCAGCCACCGACATTGATCGTGCATGCCGGTGGCTTCGCGGCCGCCGGCATTAAAGGTGAAACTCATGCAATTCGAGCCCGTCATTCTCTTCTTCCTGCTTGGCCTGTCGGCCGGCCTCCTGCGCTCGGATCTGAAGATCCCGGGGGTCGTTTACGAGGCTTTGAGCATTTTTCTCCTGCTGGCCATCGGCCTGAAGGGCGGCGTTGAACTGGCCCGCCACGATGTGCTGGATCTCGCCGTGCCCGCCCTGGTGGTGGTGAGCGTGGCCATGTTGATTCCCCTGGCCTGCTTCCCCGTGCTTCTCCGGGTAGGGCGTCTTCCCCGTGCCGATGCCGCATCCATCGCCGCCCATTACGGTTCGGTCAGCGTGGTGACCTTTGCGGTGGCGAGCAGCTTTCTGGCCAGCCGCAGCGTTGCGGCGGATGGCTACATGACCGTTTTCCTCGCCCTGCTGGAGTTGCCAGCGCTGCTCGTGGGGGTTTTCCTGGCCCGCCGTGGTCAGGGCCAGGTGAGCTGGGGCACCTTGCTGCACGAGGTGCTGGCCGGCAAGAGCATCATTCTGCTGGCGGGCGGGCTCTTGATCGGCTGGCTGGCGGGGCCTGAGGGCATCCGTCCGCTGGACAGGGTATTCTTCGACCTGTTCAAGGGCATGCTGGCTTTCTTCCTGCTGGAGATGGGGCTGGTGGCGGCGGGGCGGCTGGCTGATCTGCGCCGGGCCGGGCCCTTCCTGGTGGCGTTTGCTGTCGTCGCGCCGGTCTGCGCCGGGCTTCTGGGTATCGTCACCGCGAGTCTGCTGGGCTTCTCCGTGGGCAATGCCGTGCTGCTCGCCACCCTGTACGCCAGCGCTTCCTACATCGCCGCGCCTGCCGCCATGCGCATTGCCGTGCCGGAGGCCAACCCGGCGCTGTCCATCGGGGCGTCGCTGGGAATTACCTTTCCCTTCAACCTGATCGCCGGCATTCCCCTGTATCACTGGCTGGCGTTTCGCCTCAACGGAGTCCTGACATGAGTCCCGTGCTGACCGGCAGAAAACTCGTCACCATCGTGTGCGAGGCGGAGCTTGAAACCTTGCTGTTGCCGGAGCTGGCCCGCCAGGGGGCCCACGGCTACACCCTCACCGAGGCCCGGGGGCAGGGCGCCCGGGGCGTGCGGGACGGGGCCTGGCGGGCGTCCTCGAACATCCGCATTGAAGTCCTGTGCGACGAGGCGGTGGCCGAGCGACTGGTGGAGATGTTGCAGGCGCGCTTCTATGCCGACTACGGCATTGTGGTCTTCGTGATCGATGTCGAGGTGCTAAGGCCCGGCAAGTTCTGACCCGTGGTCAGGGGGCCGGAACGAGCCCGATTTCGGCCGCCGTGGCCGGACCGATCACGGCCCTGTCGAGATGGTCCGGGATCTCGGCCCGGTCATCGCTCAGGGGAATGCGCCCGGCCATGATTTCGGCCAGCCGCTGGGGGTGGCGGGGCTGGCGGTCCGGCTCGGCGTAGCCGTCGGGGTAGACGGGCTGGTTGGTGCGCAGGTCGTACTTATCGCTGGCCCCCAGGGTATGGAGCAGCTCGTGGGCGATGACCACCAGGTTGCGCTGCCGTTCGCGGCGGTCGGCGAACACCTTGATCACTCCGATCATGCCCTTGCGCAGGCCGAGGGAGTGGTCCAGGTGCGGTGTGAGCGCCGGGTCGTGGTAAAGCACGAACAGGCGGATCTGCGGCCGCGGCCCCGGCGCCGCGTCGTGGCGCCAGGCCCACCAGCGCAGGTGCAGGCTCCACCAGCCAATCTCCAGGCTGCTGCCCCCGGCGGGAAAGGCCGGCGGCAGGGCATCCAGGGGTGGGGCCAGGTTGATGGCCAGAGGCTGCAACAGCGGGCGGCCATAGCGGTTTACTTCCTCCTGCAGCCATTCCCCGATGGGGGCGAAGTCGGCCGGGCGCGCCTTGGCCACGGCCTGGCGGGTGGCCGGTGAATCGTCGGCAGCGATCGGGTAGAGGGTGACGTGGATGGAGTTTTTCCAGTCAGTGGCCTGGGCGCCACTGCGCCAGGCCCCGATGGCCACCGTGGCAAGGATGAACAGCAGGATCGCGATACGCAGTTTGCGGAACATGGTGAGGGAAACGACGGGGCGGGGAGGATGAAAAAACCCGGCACGAGGCCGGGTTCCTTGCTGCGCTTGCCGGGGAGGCTCAGGCCACCTTGACCGGAATCTTGCCGATCTTGGCCTGCCATTCCTTCGGGCCGGTTTCATGCACGCTGGTGCCGGCGGAATCCACCGCCACGGTGACGGGCATGTTCTCCACGTCGAACTCGTAGATGGCTTCCATGCCCAGGTCGGCAAAGCCGACGACCTTGGCCGACTTGATGGCCTTGGCCACCAGGTAGGCGGCGCCGCCGACGGCCATCAGGTAAGCCGACTTGTTGTCCTTGATGGCCTCGATGGCCACGGGGCCGCGCTCGGACTTGCCGATCATCGAGATCAGGCCGGTCTGCTCGAGCATCATGCGGGTGAACTTGTCCATGCGGGTGCCGGTGGTGGGGCCAGCCGGTCCGACGACCTCGTCACGCACCGGGTCCACCGGGCCGACGTAGTAGATCACGCGGTTGGTGAAATCGACGGGCAGCTTTTCGCCCTTGGCCAGCATGTCGGCGATGCGCTTGTGGGCGGCGTCGCGACCGGTGAGCATCTTGCCGTTGAGGAGCAGCTTCTGGCCCGGCTTCCAGGCGGCAACCTGTTCCTTGGTCAGGGTGTTCAGGTCGACCTGGGTGGCCGACTTGAGATCCGGCGTCCAGGTGACGGCGGGCCAGTCTTCCAGCTTCGGCGGCTCGATCTTGGCCGGGCCGGAGCCATCCAGGTGGAAGTGGCAGTGGCGGGTGGCGGCGCAGTTGGGCACCAGGGCCACCGGCAGGTTGGCGGCGTGGCAGGGGTAATCGAGCACCTTCACGTCGAGCACGGTGGTCAGGCCGCCGAGGCCTTGCGCGCCAACGCCGAGGGCGTTGATCTTTTCCATCAGCTCAAGGCGCAGCTCTTCCGGGCGGGTCAGTTTGGCACCCGTTTTTGCGTACTCGGCGGCCTTGGCCTTCAGCTCATGGATGTCCACGGGCGCCATGATCGACTCCTTGGCCAGCAGCATGGCCTTCTCGGGCGTGCCGCCGATGCCGATGCCGATGATGCCCGGGGGGCACCAGCCAGCGCCCATCTCGGGGATCTTCTTGAGCACCCAGTCCACCAGATCGTCGGACGGGTTGAGCATGGCGAACTTGGACTTGGCTTCGGAACCGCCGCCCTTGGCCGCACAGATCACTTCCACGTGGTGACCGGGGACGAGTTCGAAGTGGACTACCGCCGGGGTGTTGTCCTTGGTGTTCTTGCGGGCACCGGCCGGGTCGGCCAGCACCGAGGCGCGCAGGGGGTTGTCCGGGTTGCCGTAGGCGCGACGCACGCCTTCGTCGATCATCTGCTGGACGCTCATGGTGGCGTCCGGCCAGGTGACCTGCATGCCGACCTTGATGAAGACCATGCCGATGCCCGTGTCCTGGCAGATCGGGCGGTGGCCCTCGGCAGACATGCGCGAGTTGGTCAGGATCTGGGCAATGGCGTCCTTGGCGGCGGGGCTTTCCTCGCGCTCGTAGGCTTCACCCAGCGCCTTGATGTAATCCAGCGGGTGGTAGTAGCTGATGTACTGGAAGGCGTCCGCGACGGACTGGATCAGGTCTTCCTGTTTGATGGCGGTCATGGGTGAAGCTCCCTCTCTTTAGTGTTTTGACAGCAAAACGGTCTGGTTCATCATCTTGTCCACGTAGGCCATGGCCATGGCGGACAGCAGGAACACGACATGGATGATCACCTGCCACATGATCGTGTGCTCGGCCAGGTTGGCGGCATTGATGAAGGTCTTCAGCAGGTGGATCGAGGATATGCCGATGATGGCGGTGGACAGCTTGATCTTGAGCACACCGGCGTTCACATGGGACAGCCACTCCGGCTGGTCCGGGTGGTCCTGTAGCTCCAGGCGCGAGACGAAGGTCTCGTAGCCGCCGATGATCACCATGATCAGCAGGTTGGCGATCATCACCACGTCGATCAGGCCGAGGACCACCAGCATGGTCTCGGTTTCACTGATGTGGCCGCCGGACTCGAAGACCGAGGCGATCAGGTGGCCGAGTTCGGCCATGAAGAGATAGACATAGATACCCTGGGCAACGATCAGCCCGAGGTACAGGGGGGCCTGGAGCCAGCGGCTCCAGAAGATGAAGCGTTCGAGTTGTTGTGAACCTTTGCTCATGATGAGGTGCTGCTGTTGGGGGAGCCCGGATTTTATCATCGGCGAACGGACCTCCAAGACGGTAAAATGGAGAACTTTGCTTTTTCGCCTCAAGGCCTTTACGCATGAATCTCCAGCCCATCACCGCGCTGTCGCCCCTCGACGGTCGCTACGAATCCAAGGTTTCCGCGCTGCGCGAGCACTTTTCCGAGTTCGGTCTGATCCGCAACCGGGTCAAGGTCGAGATCGAGTGGCTGAAGGCCCTCGCCGCCGCGCCCGAACTGGCCGAAATTGCCCCCTTCTCCGCCGCCACCGTGGCCGAGCTGGATGCCGTCATCGCCGATTTCTCGGTGGCCGACGGAGAGGCCGTGAAGGCCATCGAAGCCACCACCAACCATGACGTGAAGGCCATGGAGTACTGGCTGAAGGAACGCCTCGGCCACAACCCCGAAGTCACCCGCGTCACCGAGTTCATCCACTTCGGTTGCACCTCGGAAGACATCAACAACGTCTCCCACGCCCTGATGCTGCGCGATGGCCGCGACACCGTGCTGCTGCCGGCCCTCGACAAGATCATCGCCCGCCTGGTCGAGCTGGCCCACCAGCACGCCGAGCTGCCCATGCTGTCCCGCACCCACGGCCAGCCGGCCAGCCCGACCACCCTGGGCAAGGAAATGGCCAACGTCGTCCATCGCCTGCGCCGCGTGCGCAAGGCCATCGCCGCCGTCGAGCTCACCGCCAAGTTCAACGGCGCCGTGGGCAACTACAACGCCCACCTGTCGGCCTACCCCGACTTCGACTGGGAAGCCTTCAACGGCAGCTTCATCGAATCCCTGGGCCTCAGCTTCAATCCCTACACCATCCAGATCGAACCCCACGACGCGATGGCCGAGCTGTTTGACGCTACCGCCCGCGCCAACACCATCGTGCTGGATATCTGCCGCGACATCTGGATGTACATCTCCCTGGGTTACTTCAAGCAGAAGCTGAAGGCCGGCGAGATCGGTTCGTCCACCATGCCGCACAAGGTCAACCCGATCGACTTCGAGAACGCCGAGGGCAACCTGGGCCTGGCCAACGGTGTGCTGCGCCACTTGGCCGACAAGCTGCCGGTGTCGCGCATGCAGCGTGACCTTACGGATTCCACCGTGCTGCGCAACATGGGTGTGGCCTTCGGCTACGCCGTGCTGGCCTACGACTCCTGCCTGCGCGGCCTGGGCAAGTTGGAAGCCGAGCCGGCCCGCCTGGCGGCCGACCTGGACGCCTGCTGGGAAGTGCTGGCCGAGCCCATCCAGACCGTGATGCGCCGCTACGCCGTGGCTAACCCCTACGAGCAGCTCAAGGAGCTGACCCGCGGCAAAGGCATTACCCGCGAAGCGCTGCAGGAATTCATCGGCACCCTGGCCATCCCGGAAGCCGAGAAGGCCCGCCTGCTGCAGATGACCCCGGCGAGCTACATCGGCAAGGCCGCCGAGCTGGCCAAGCGCATCTAAAGGGCAAGCGCGGCGTGTAGGGGCGTGTAGGGGCGACTTCAGTCGCCCACTCCCCCCGTGAATCACCCGCAAGCCCTTGACCGAAGTCCGCAGGCGACTGAAGTCGCCTCTACACGGCACCCATTGCCACACCTGTCCGAACCTTTGTCGGAGAATATGAATGGCATTTGCAGACAAGCTGAAGACCCTGCCGGGCGTCTCCCACCTGGCGTCCATCCAGCTCACCAACGCCGCTGGCGAGGTGGTGGCCACCATCGAGAACAAGCCCGGCCAGGCCGGTTCATTGGCGGTGTACAACCACCTGGGGCAGATCCACGGGGCGATCACCCCCGAGGCTGCCACCCAGGGAATCGAGATCTACGCCGAGCACAGCGAGGATGCCCGTCTCAACCCGGGCAAGCACCCCAACATCGACCGTCTGATCGGGCTGGTGGAGCGGGGTGAAACCCTGCGCGTGAAGCACGTGTTTGCCGCCTGAAATTGCATGGCGACGGCCGGGGCGGCTAGCCGCCCGGGTGAAACTTGAAGGGCTGCCTGCGGGCAGCCCTTTTCACTGGCTGTGCCGCAATACAGTCTGCAGCGCAGCCGATCGGCCAAGCAGCCAGCCGATGGCGACCCCCAGGCCGTCGGCTACCACATCGCGAAATTCCCCCACCCGGTTGATCGTTAGGGTGTGCTGGCACACCTCGATCAGTACACCGTAGCCGATCAGCCCGGCCACCAGGGCTGCCGTCCGGGCGGGCCAGCCACCCCGGCCCAGCAACATCAGCACGGCAAAGGCGGCGCTGTGATGGAGCTTGTCCTGAAAGGACACAAGCTCCGGCACCACGGCCATGGGAATCATCGCCAGGATGAAGATGAGCACCAGGGCGAGCACGAAGCAGCCACGCAGGACGGGAGCGGAAAGAAGGCGGGTGGGCATGATGCGGAGGGGGCGGTAAAGCAGGCGGGCGCATTGTAGCGGCCTGGTTTCAGCGGCGTGCGGCTTCCTCTTTCCGGCGCCGTGCCGCCAGCCATTCCCAGACCAGGCCGCCGGGAGAGTCGAGGCCGGTAAGCACGTATTTGAGAGTGTGGGCGTTGAAGAGGGTCAGGCCCAGCTCCTTGCGGGCGGTCTCGTCGCCGACGAAGAGTAGCTGGTCGCCCAGCAGGACTTCCTGATCCTCGTCGGGCAGCAGGCGCGGCGGATCCCCTTCGCGCAGCAGCAACAGGGCGCGGCAGGACAGGTCGGGGCGATCGGTGACCGGGGCGCGCAGCAGGTCGCCGAGTTTCAGACGTGTCTCGTGGCGCATCAACAGACGATACACCGACGGCGCCTGGGCAATGTTAATGGCCACACTCCATACCGCCGGCACGTCCCAGCCAAAGCGGCTGGTGACGTCCTGCAGCAGGGCTTCGGCCCACGCGTCGTCAGCCTTGCGCACGGCCGCCAGGAAGGGCGCGAGAAGGGGGGTGGTGAGAATGGCCAGGCATTCATGGGCGACGATCTCGCTGGGCACCATGGTGAAGTCCGACTCGAAGGCGTCGAAGAGTGCCCGGTTGGCCACATGGTTCTGGCGCAGCACCGTGAACAGGCCGGGGTTCATCTGGTGCGCGGTGACGACGATGGACAGGTTGTTCACGTCGTTGCCGGTGGCGGCGACGATGCCCACGGCCTCGCGGATGCCGGCCGCCGCGAGGGCGTCGGCGCCCGTGCCATCACCCTTGATCCAGTGATGGGCCGGATCGACCGGCGGAGAGCGGTCGATGATGGTGACGGACAGGGATGCGTTTTCCAGGGCCTCGGTCATGACCTTGCCGAAACTGCCGTAGCCGCACAGCACCCACTTGCCGGCGGGAGGGTCCCGGTGGCGGGTGACCGTGGTGCCAGGCAGGCCGGTGAGCCACAGCAGCAGGTGATAGGCGGCTGGCGAATGCAGGGCCAGGGCCATGTACTCACCGAACTGCTCGAAGGGATTGATGATGTGGCGGGTGCCGAAGGAGGCCATGTTGGCCACCGTGTCGCTGTGCTCGGCGCGGCACAGGGCCGGCAGCGCCGGGGCCAGCAGGCGCGCGGCGATGGCCACGGCCAGGTTGGTGCTGTCGTCGTTGGTCAGGGCAATGACGCCGCGGCAATACCTGCTGGTGAGGCCGGCGAAGAGCAGGGTGTCCGGTTCGCCGGCGTCGGCGCACAGGGCCGGCATGTCGGCCGAATAGCTCTGCAGCTCCAGGTCGCCCACCTTGGCTTCGTCTTTCTCAATGACCACCGCCCGGTAGCCGAGCTCGTCGAGGGCCTTGCAGATCAGGCGCCCGGTTTCCCCATAGCCGCAGACCAGAAAGAAGTGTTCGCGCAGTCGCCGCACCTGGCGGGCAAAGCGCTGCACGGCGACGGCGTTAAGGAAGTTCTTGTCCTGCAGCATCGCGAACACCGTGCCCAGGGTGTAGGCCCAGCCGATCACCGACAGATAGATGCACAGGGTGACCCACAGGCGCTGCTGCTCGGAGAAGGCGTAGGGGATCTCGCCGAAGCCGATGGTGGTCGCGGTGTAGCTGAAGAAATACACCGAGTGGAAGAAGCTCAGGCGCTGGATCGCGCCGTTGGCGTCGGGCGGGCCGGGCACCAGGGTGAGGCCCAGCACCGACAGGGCGAAAATGATGATGAGCACGATCAGCGGCGTGCGCAGCCGCCGCAGGACGAGGAAGATCGTGCTGGTGGGGGTGCTGCTGGTCACGGCATCAGCGCCGCTGCATGATGGTTTCGGCGATCAGGATGACCACCGAGATCACGTTGGCGAACAGGGCCCCGCCGGACAGGGAGACGATGCTCGACATGACGCCGGCGGTCAGGCCGGTGCCATCCACATGCACGGCGTAACCCCACACCATGGCAGCGGCGAGCAGCTGCAGGTCGGCCACCAGGCTGGTGGCCAGATGGATGGCGCCGATCTGGGTGCGATCGCCGAACTTGAGCACGGTGGCAATCAGGTTGACCACGATGGCGGCGAAGAGCTCGTAGATGTCGTGGTGGGTCGGATTGTCGATCTCGCCGATGAAGAAGCCGAAGTTCAATGTGGCGGCGAAGACGATGAAGAAGCCGAAAATGACTTTCTCGAGGTTCATCTGGGGTGTCCAAAGTGGGCGATGCCGCAATGCTAGCACTCCCCGCCGTGCGCCGGCCCCCGCGGCGCTAGCTCTCCGTCGCCCAGGCCAGCGCGCCCGCGTGCGTCCAGTATTCGAGATAGGCCTGACGGTAGATCCAGGCCTCGTCGCGGCCGCCTACGGCATATACCCCTGGGTTCATCTTGGGCTTGCGCGGAGCTCTTGCACTCAGTGTCTTCCAGATCTGCGGGCTGCCTGCCTGGCATTCGCGCAGGGCTTGCCGTGCGTCATCCCGTTGGCCCAGGGCAAACAGGGCCAGCACCCGGCCATGGCGGCTGAAGGTGTCATCTGGCGCGGCGTGTTCGGCCACCACCAGCGCTTCAGCGGCGTGGCCGCAGCTCGCCAGGCTGTGCACCAGCAGGTCACGCAGACCGGTTTCATCGCTGGGGTTGGCCACCCGAACCGACCAGCGCAGGGGGACGAGGGCGGTGTCGTCGCCCGGGGCGGAAAAATGCCGCGCGTGGTCGGCGGTCAGGCACAGCACGGGCTGGTTGCCCGGGTGCTGCCAGGGCAGGGGGTGATCGGTGGCCTGCAGATCGGCTAGCACCACTCTGCGCAGGGCTTCGCCGCGAAGCAGAAGGGCTCGGATCAGGGCCCGGGCAGAGGCCGGATTGCCGACAGGCGCCTGCTGCATCATTTCGGCCATGTCGTTGAGGACCAGGAAGGACTCCCCGCACAGGCGTTCGCTGAGGAGCATGTCCAGCCAGGCGCCGGGTGCGGCGGCGTCGTTGAAGGGGGAGACGTGTGCCCAGCGTGCCTCCAGCCGGGCCAGGGCCGGATCGGGAGCCAGTGCCTCGGCCTGGCGCAGGCGGTAATGACAGGTGGGGGCGGGCCAGGCATCAATCTGCAGCAGGATGCGTTCGATCACTCGGCCGTTGTCGGGGCCGGCATCGGTGAGTACGGCGGGGTCGTGGCGGGCCATGTCGTGGAGGTGGGCTATGAGGTCGGAGAAATCGCGGGCCGGGTTGCTGGCCAGCCGTGCAGCCCACAGCCCGGCTTTGTGGCGGGCTTCGTCCCGGCGCCCTTCGGCCATCAGGGTGCTGACTTCGAGACAGGCCAGGGCCGGGGCCGCCGGGTTGAGTCGGGTGGCTTCGTGAAAGGCGGCCCAGGCGGAAGAGAGGCGGCCCCGGGCGGCGTCCAAGGCGCATTGGCGTTGCCAGCCCAAGGCGCGCAGGCCGGCCGAGGGGGTCTCCCGCAGGGCCGCCAGAAATTGCTCGGCCTTGCGCGGTGAGGCAGCGTCGAGATAGGTGTCGAGAAGCAGGTCGGCGGCGGGGCCGGGGCCCTGGTCCGGGCTGGGAAGATGTGTGAACAGGGCTTCCAGCAGGATGATGAGGCGTTGCTCGTGGCTGTTGCCCCGTCTTTTTCGGGGCGGAAGGGGAGCGCTATCGGCAGGGGGCTTCCGGCGGACGGGGTCTGGGTGCCTTGGCATGAAGGGACAGGTTTAATGCAATATTCATTATATTAATCCGTTTATATTCATATTGAATGGATTTCTCAAGGCTGTGCCCGCCGGGCTTCGACCCTGGCAACGAGGCTGTCGAGGTAGGCCTCGAACAGGGCCGGCCCCTGCTGGCCGAACATGCGGATGCGCCCGGTATGCACCAGCAGCAGAACGCCCGTGGCGTGGGCGAAGAGGGCCGTGGTCTCGCGCAGGGCATCGGCCTCGGGCAGGCCCAGGGCCTGCAGGTCGGCCTGCATGCCGGTGAGGCTGTCGGCGAGCCGCTGGTTCAGGCGGGCGTCCAGTTCCGGGTTGAGACCGAGGGGCTGCAGGCCGCGGAACAGATAGAAGCCCAGGTCCAGCTCCCGGGGGTGGGCCAGGTAGAAGTCGAAGAAGCCGCGGGCCCGGCAGCGCAGGCGGAGGGCCGGCGCTGCCTCGGCCGGCGCCGCGCTCTCCACGGCGGCGTGCAGGCGGTCGAGGGAGGCAGCCAGCAGGTCGGCGTAGATCTCTTCCTTGCTGGCGTAGTACTTGTAGAGGGCACTCACCGTGTAGCCGGCTTCTTTGGCGATGGCCCGCATGTGCGCTCCGTCCAGCCCGTCCTGCTGAAAGATGCGTTCGGCTGCATCGAGGATCATCTGCCGTTTGAGGTCGGAAACGGCCTGGCGGCGCTGGGAGCGGGGGTCGGTGGGGGTGTCGGTCATGGGGGAAATCTACCATGCCGTATCAGGAAGTGAACGTATTGACGAAACAGAGAACAACGTTCAAATTATGGGTTCATTGTTTCTTGCTGGAGCCGTCCATGTTCATGTCTGCTGACGACTATCGTGAATCCCTTCGTTCCTATCGGCCCGTCGTGTACCTGGATGGTCGCCGGGTCGACTCGGTGCCCGACGAGCCCGCCTTTGCGCCGGGCATCCGCGCCCTGGGGGTGACCTACGACTTTGCCCTTCGCGAGGAGCTGGCCCCCCTGATGACGGCGGTGCAGCACACTTCGGGCAAGGTGGTGAACCGCATGCTGCACATCGACATGAGCAGCGGCGACCTCCTCAACAAGCTGGAGGCGGTGCGCCTGCTATGCCAGGAAACCGGCTGCGCCCAGCGCTACCTGGCCCATGATGCACTGGGTGCCCTGTTCCAGTCGTCCCGCCGGGTGGATGCGGCCAGTGGCAGCGCATACAGCGCCCGCTTCGATGCGTGGCTGCATGCGGTGCAGGACGCCGACCTGTCCATCGGCATCGCCATGACCGACGCCAAGGGCGACCGCAGCCTGCGCCCCCACCAGCAGTCCAACCCCGACAGCTACCTGCACATCGTGGCGCGGAGCGACGAGGGCATCACCGTTTCCGGCACCAAGGCCATCGTCACCGGCGCGCCCTACATGCATGAATTCCTGGTCATGCCTGGCCGCCAGATGGGCCCGGAGGATGCCGACTTTGCCGTGTGCTGCGCCTTGCCCTGCGATGCCCCGGGCCTGACCATCGTGGCGCGGCCCGCAGGGCGGCCCGGCGAGAAGACGGCCCTGTTCAGCAACAAGTATGGCCAGTCCACCGGCGTGTTGATCTTCGACCAGGTCTTTGTGCCCTGGGAGCGGGTCTTCCTGGCCGGGGAATGGCAGCACTCCGGCCAGCTCACCTGGGATTACGCCACCCATCACCGCCACAGCTGCATCGCCGCCCGGGCCGGGTTTGGCGACCTGCTGATCGGTGCCGGTGCGCTGATGTGCGAGGCCAACGGCTTCGACCCCGGCAAGGAGACCCACCTGCGCGACCAGATGGTGGAGCTGATCAAGATTGTTGAGGGCTTCTATGCCTGCGGCGTGGCGGCGTCTACCTATGCCCGGGCCGACGCCCACAGCCGCAGTTTCATGCCCGAGCCGGTGTATTCCAATATCGGCAAGCTGCTGCTGGCCAACCAGATCTACGACATGCAGCGCATCGCCCATTACGTGTCGGGGGGCCTCATCGTCACCCTGCCCGGGCCCGACGAGGATCACAACCCGGTCACCGCCGCCAGGCTGGCCGACGTGCTGCGGGCGGCGCCCGGTGTGCCCTACGACAAGCGTATTCAGACGGCGCGCTTCATGGAAGACCTGACAGCCTCCTACCAGGCCGGCTGGTACTCGGTGATCAGCCTCCATGGTGGCGGTTCGCCGGCGGCCATGAAGCAGGAGATCTGGCGTCACTACCCGGTGGGCGACAAGGTGGCGCTGGTGGAAAGGCTGCTGGATCGGGGGGTGGCGGCCGAGCCGGATCGCCCCATCACCCTCAAGCGCCAGCCTGGGCGCTGCTGTGCGAAGGGCTGCTCGGCGCCGGGGGAGGCGGTGATGATGGATCTGCCTGCGCCGGGGCACCCGGAGCCGTCCTGAGGGTTCGGATTTCCAGACGCCCGCGGCAGGCTTTATCCGGATAGCCGGACGGAGCTGCCTACGGTGAAAATTGAAAACCTTTTGAATCAGTGTCTTATGGGTAATGGCAGACGCTCGCCGGGGTGGCATGCGATCTGCAATGAAAGAGGGGCCTGGCCGGCTTCAAGCCGGTCCCCGGTCCATACCCAAGGAGACACCTATGAACACCGCCACCACCCGCCTCGAACACGATCTTCTCGGCGACAAGGAAGTTCCGACCGCCGCCTACTACGGCGTGCATACCCTGCGCGCCCTCGAGAACTTCCCCATCACCGGCATCACCATCGCCGTGTATCCCGACCTGATCCGCGCCCTTGCCCAGATCAAGCGTGCGGCCGCCCAGGCTAACTGCGAGCTGGGCCTCCTTGACCAGGAGCGGATGAAGGCCATCGTTGCCGCCTGTGACGAGCTGGTGGTCGGCCGCCTGCACGAGCAGTTTGTGGTGGACGTGATCCAGGGCGGCGCCGGCACCTCGACCAACATGAATGCCAATGAGGTCATCGCCAACCGGGCCCTGGAGATCATGGGTCACCAGCGCGGTGAGTACGGCTTCCTGCACCCCAACGAACACGTCAACATGAGCCAGTCCACCAACGACGTGTATCCCACGGCGCTGAAGCTGGCCACCTACGTGGGTATCTTCCGCCTGGTGGACGCCATGGCCTACCTGCGTGCCGCCTTCGAGCGCAAGGCCGAGGAGTTTGCCGACGTGCTGAAGATGGGCCGCACCCAGTTGCAGGACGCAGTGCCCATGACCCTGGGCCAGGAGTTCTCCACCTACGCCACCATGCTCGGCGAGGACGAGGAGCGCCTGAAGGAAGCCGCCCTGCTGATCCGTGAGATCAACCTCGGCGCCACCGCCATCGGCACCGGCATCAACGCCCACCCGGACTACGCCGGCCTGGTGTGCCGCCGCCTGGCCGAGATCACCGGCATTCCGGTCGTCACCGCCCC
>NZ_JBIJDC010000056.1:0-28002 GCF_044344315.1 Zoogloea sp.
GCCCCACTCGATGTCCATCGGGCGGCCGTAGTGCTGCTCGATGATCATGGCGTAGCGGCCCAGCTCGAGCACGTCGGCGTCGGTCAGGGAGTACACATTGCGCTCGGCTTCGGCGACGTCGATGGTGCGGGTGGACTTGCCGGCTTCCTTCTTCTCGGCGAAGACCATCTTGATGAGCTTGGAGCCGAGGTTGCGGCGGATCACGGCGGGCTTGCCCTGGGCCAGGGTGGCCTTGTGCACGTAGAACTCGTCGGGGTTCACGGCGCCCTGCACCACGGTCTCGCCGAGGCCGTAGGAGGCGGTGATGAAGACCACGCCGTCGAAGCCGGATTCGGTGTCCATGGTGAACATCACGCCGGAGGCGCCGATGTCGGAGCGGACCATGCGCTGCACGCCGGCGGACAGGGCGACTTCAGCGTGGGTGAAGCCCTTGTGCACGCGGTAGGCGATGGCGCGGTCGTTGTACAGGGAAGCAAACACTTCCTTGATGGCGTGGAGGATGTTCTCGTAGCCGTGGATGTTCAGGAAGGATTCCTGCTGGCCGGCGAAGGAGGCGTCGGGCAGATCCTCGGCGGTGGCGGAGGAGCGCACGGCAAAGCTGCCTTCGCCTTCGGCGGTGAGCTTCTCGTAGGCGGTCTTGATCTCGGCTTCGAGGGCCGGCGGGAAGGGGGTGTCCACAATCCACTGGCGGATCTGGGCGCCGGTGCGGGCCAGGGCCACCACGTCATCCACATCCAGGCTCTCGAGGGCGCCGCTGATGCGCTCGGCCAGGCCCTGATAGGCGAGGAACTCGCGGTAGGCATCGGCCGTGGTGGCAAAGCCGCCGGGCACGCGCACGCTGGAGGGCAGCTGGCTGATCATCTCGCCGAGCGAGGCGTTCTTTCCGCCAACCTGTTCCACATCGGACATGCGGAGCTCTTGGAAGGGAATGACGTTACGGGACATGGGGAGTCTTCCTGGGAGAAAAGGGAAAAAGGGTTGAAAGCGGTATATGAATATTTTTGTTGGCGCGTATTGTAAGGCGATTTGCTGCCCTGCCGCATGCAGGGTTTATCCTAACGCGCCGGGGTTTTCCGGCCCTGCCGACTCGATCACGAAACACGTCGCCAGCCGGTTTTTCCGGTGAAGCCAGCCTGTTGGCGGCCGGATCGCCGGAATGGGATAAGATGCGGCGTCGGCCCTGCAGGATGGGGCCAGCGCTCATGTCCTTTCCCCTGTTGGCACTTCCATGACCCAGACCCGCCCCGTTTTCTTCATCTCCGACGGCACAGGCATCACCGCCGAGACCCTTGGTCACAGTCTTCTTGCCCAGTTTCCGGAAACCCGCTTCCGCCATCACCGCCTGCCCTTCGTGGACACCCCCGAGAAGGCCCACGACTGCGCGCTGCGCATCAAGGATGCGGCCATCGAGAGCGGAATCCGGCCCATCGTCTTCAACACCCTGGTCGACCCGCTGGCCGTGGCGGCCCTGCGCGAGGCGGACGCCCTCTTCCTGGACCTGTTCGAGAAGTTCATCGAGCCCCTGGAGAGCGAGCTGGGGCAGCGCTCCACCCACACCGCCGGGCGCTTCCATGGCATTGCCGAAAGCCAGGACTACAAGCGGCGCATCGAGGCCATCAACTTCACCCTTGCCCACGACGACGGCGTTTCCCATGCCGACCTCGAGGAGGCCGACGTGATCCTGGTGGGTGTGAGCCGCTCCGGCAAGACCCCCACCAGCCTGTACCTGGCCATGCAGTTCGGCATCAAGGCCGCCAACTACCCGCTGATCCCCGAAGACTTCGAGCGCAACAAGCTGCCGGTCGAACTGACCCGCCACCGCAGCAAGCTCTTCGGCCTCACCATCGGCCCTGATCGCCTGTCCCAGATCCGCCAGGAGCGCCGCCCCAACAGCCGCTATGCCTCCCTCGACAACTGCCTGTCCGAGATCGAGGCGGCCCAGCGCATGATGAAGCGCGAAGGCATCAAGTGGCTTGATTCCACCGCCAAATCCATCGAAGAGATCTCCACCATCATCCTGCAGGAAGTCCGGCTCGACCCCGCCTCTTACTGAGGAGGGAATCACCGGCCTTCGTGCCCTGTCCAATTCGTATAACAAGGAGAGCCCCGATGAAACGCAACCGACTCGGGCGTCGCGGAGGATTGCCGCGCGACGCCGAACAACTCCTGTGGCTCGCCAATGGCCTGGCCGATTCCAGTAGCCGCGCTGAAGATCACTTCTGGGACCAACGCCTCGCCGATGCCGTGGACGGCCTGCTGCGGGCCGAGGACGAAGAAGCCCTCACCACCGCCCTCGATCACCTGAGCTCGGCCACCGCCAGCGTCCACGCCTACGACGAACTCGCCGACATGATCGAGTCGCGGGCCGAGGGTGCCCTGAAGTCGGACGACCAGCACGACGTGCTGCTGATCGCCGCGCCGGTGATGGCCTGGTCGCGCTACCGTATTCCGGCCGCTCCGATTGCCGCCGCGGTGATGGCCAACCTGCGGGTGCATCTCAAGGCCCATGTGCTGGCCACCGGCGTCAAGCTGGCCCTCGCCGACTTCCTGTTCAGCCCGGATCAGCTCCCCCAGGGTTACTGCGCCACGGCGGATTTCGCCACCCACCTGGGCAAGGCCGCCGAAGCCGACACCGACCTGCACATCAAGACCGACAACCTGCCGGAAACCGCCCAGTTCCTGTCCGACAACCGCTACCTGCTGGGAGCAGTGGTGGTGCCCAAGGGCGCCCCCATCTTCCGCTGGCAGGAAGAGGACTGCAGCCGTGACCAGGCCCTGGAGCAATGGCGCGCCCAAGGCGGTGCCTGCGTGGCCCCGCTGCTCACCGGTTGCGCCTTCGAGGTGGTGCTGCCCAACGCCTACTTCGCCGCCAGCCGCGAAGCCGACAAGGCCTCCCGCCCCTACTCCATCCAGGCCTCGGTGGCCTTCCTGAGCACCACCCTGGATACCCCGGCGGCCGGCGTCCGGGCCGTGGTGGCACCCTTCTTCGAACGCCAGGTGGAGGAGTTCCGCATCGGCTTCACCCTGAGCGGCCAGAGCGACGTGGTGCACGGCGTGGTGTGGCCCCTGCTGGGCGCAGAAGACGAGAGCAGCGAGACCCTCGGCCAGATCGAGGCCACCCTGCAGGCCTGCGGCATCACCGACATCATGATTCTCGACAACGAGTTTCCGATGGAATACTGCGACGACTGCGGCGCCCCCATGTATCCCTCGCCCGAGGGAGAGGCGGTGCACGCCGAACTGCCTGAAGAGCAGGCCGAGCAGATGCCCAAGCACCTGCACTGACGCCAGCGGGTGGGGTTCGCCCCGCCCCCTTCCCCCGGACCCGATCAGCCACCCCACCGGAGAACCTTCATGCCCCGCAAGATCCACAGAAGTGACGCCGAATGGCGTGCCCTGCTGACGCCCGAGGAATACGCCGTCACCCGCCAGAAGGGGACCGAGCGTGCCTTCACCGGCCGCTACTGGGACTGCTCCGCGCCCGGCAGGTATGTGTGCACGTGCTGCGGCGCCGACCTGTTCTCGTCGGCCCACAAGTTTGACTCGGGCTGCGGTTGGCCGAGCTTTCACAGCGCGGCAGCCCCCGAGAACGTCGAGGAAGCCGAAGACCGCAGCCACTTCATGGTGCGCACCGAAGTGCTGTGCCGGGAATGCGGCGCCCATCTGGGCCACGTCTTCGAGGACGGCCCCGCCCCCACCGGGCTGCGCTATTGCATCAATTCGGTGTCGGTCAAGCTCCAGCAGGACGAATGACTAGCGCCGCATGGCGGCGTAGGTCTGGGACATGAAATCGCGGCGGTAGAGCACCAGCACGATCAGGGTGGTCACCGCCACGAAAGCCCAGGGCTGCACGAACCAGAACACCGCAGCCAGGCCGAAATAGTAGGCCCGGATCCCCCGGTTGAACTCATCCCCGGCCAGGGAATTGACCCGGGCAAAGCGCTGGGCGTCGGCCTCGGTGCCCTCCCCCGGCGGCGGCGCGGCACCGATCAGGATGGACAGCATGTTGAACTGGCGCAGGGCCCAGGTGAACTTGAAGTAGGCCACCACAAACACCAGCAGCAACAGGATCAGCTTCACCTCCCACACCTCCCGCGACACGTGCCGGGCAAAGGGCAGATCGGACGCTGCATCGATCAGCTTGTCCATCGTACCGAGCAGCGCCAGCAGGCCTGCGATCACATAGATGGTGGTATTGGCATAGAAGGAGACGTTCTGCATCAGGTTACCGATCAGCGCCGCATCCGCCACCCGTACGTCCCGCCGTAACAACTGCCGCCCCCATTCCTCCCGGAACCAGTGGCTCGCCCCGAGCAAACCGCGCATGGTGCCGCCCGGGCCATGCTCCACCACCCAGCCGTAGCCGAACCAGCAGGCCAGAAACCAGATCAGGGCGATCCAGTCCACCACCGTGAAGGCCGTCAGCCAGACACCCTGCATCAGGATGCCTCCAGCAGGAAATCACGGATCGGGGCAATCTGTGCCGGGTCCATCAGCACGGGGGCATGCCCCACGTCCGGCACCTCGACGAGCCGGGCCCGCGGGCCTCTGGCCCCCATCTCGGCGGCAGTCTCCGGGAGCAACAGATCAGACTCGGCCCCCCGCATCACCAGCGTCGGACAGACGATGGCGTCATACACCTGCCACAGATCCACGTCGGCAACCAGGGGCGACTTGCGGAAGGGCTCGGCGATGCCCGGGTCGTAGCGCATCACCCAGCCGCCGTCCGTCTCCTTGATGGACGACTCGGTAAGGTGCCGCCACTGGGCATCCGTCAGGCGCCCGAAGGGTACGCTGACCGCGCGGATGTAGGCCTCCGCCGCCTCTGGGCTGGGGAACACCGGGGCCTGCCCCACGTACTGGCCGATACGCTGGATGGAACTGAGCGTGACCAGCGGCCCCACGTCATTGAGCACCAGCCGCTGGATCGGCGTGTCGGGCAGACTGGCCAGCAGCATACCGATCAGGCCGCCCATGGACGTCCCCACCCAATGCACGCTTTCCACGTCCAGCCGGGCGATCAGGGTCACCATGTCGGCCACGTAGGTGGGCAACTGGTAATCGTCCGTCACCGGCAGCCAGGCACTTCGCCCCCGCCCCGCCACATCAGGGCAGACAACCCGGTAATGCGGTGCCATGGCCCGGGCCAGATCGTCAAAATCACGACCATTGCGCGTCAGGCCGTGAGCGCATATCAGCACCCGTGGATTGGCCGGATCCCCCCACTCCACGTAGGCCATGCGGTGCAGACCATGGGGCCCGATGCACTGGACACTGCACTGACGAGGCTCGGCCGACGCCGGCGCACCGGAGAACTGCGACTTGAGGGGAGTGAGTTCGCTCATGATCGGGAGGGGAAGGCAAGGTAAGTAACCAAGGATAGCATCGTCACCCAGCGCCGGGCCTCAGCGCCCGTACCAGTAACGTGGTTGGCGAACCCGCTCAGCCTCGGGCTCCAGCGGGCCCGGGCCAAGCCCGAAACTCACGGCCCCCAGGGCGTCCGTGCGCAGCATGCCGGCACCACTGAGCGCCCAGCGAGCCCAGACCTCGGGACTGGGGTGCCGGAAGCGATTGCGATAGCCCACCGGAAAGATCACCCAACGTGGCGCGGTGGCCGCGACGAAAGCCGGGGTAGACGATGTGCGACTGCCATGATGGGGTACCACCAGCACATCACTTGCCAGAGCCGCCGCGTCGCGCTGCAGCAAGCGGGCCTCAGATACGGCCTCGATGTCGGAGGTCAGCAGCAGGCGCCGGCCCGCAGCCTCCACCCGCAGCACACAGGCCTGGTCGTTGGTCTTGCTGGCCCCGGTGCCAGCCTCGGGATGCAGCATGTCGAAGCGGACCCCATCCCATTCCCAGGCCTGCCCGGCGGCGCAGGGCGTGTCCCGCGGGCCGGCGATCAGGCGCGCCGGGTGATTCTCCGGCAAGGAGCTGCGCACCTCGTCCACGGGAATCCCGTCCAGCACCGCTTCGGCACCGCCAGCATGGTCGTTGTCCTGATGGGTCACGACCAGGGCCTGCAGGTGTCTCACCCCTGCGGCCCTGAGGTAGGGCAGCAGGATGCGCTCGCCGCTGTTGGCATCGGCCGAAAATGCCGGCCCCGTGTCGTAAAGCAGGTCATGGGTCGCTGTCTGGACATGCACGGCCAGGCCCTGCCCCACATCCAGCACGGTCACCCGGGCCTCCCCTTCCAGGGGTCGCGACGGCGTCCACAGCACCAATGGGATCAAGGTGGCAAGGCCAAGCCAGCGGGCCGGCGTCCCCCGGGGGAGCAGGGCCCACAGACAGCCCAGGGTGGCCACCACGGCCAGGGCTGGCGGTGGTGCGGCTTGATGCCACGCGGCACCCGGCAGGCTCCCCAGCCAGTGCACCGGCACCATGGTCAGTGCGAAGGCACCGTGGGCCAGGTCGGCAAGAATCTGCAGGGGCAATAGCGCAAACAGCAGGGCAAGTGGCGTGACCACGAAGCTCACCAGCGGAATCGCAATGGCGTTGGCCAGGGGCGAGACCAGGGAGAACTGCTGGAAGAGCACCAGCAAGGCGGGGATCAGGCCGAGCGTCACGGCCCACTGGGTACGCAGTACGCCGCCCAAACGCCCTTCCGAACCGATCCGCCCTGTACTGACCAGAAACAGCAGGGCCACGGCGCCAAAGGACAACCAGAACCCGGCGGCCGTGATCGCCCACGGGTCGAGGATCAGCACCATTCCCAGGGCCAGGGCCAGCACCCGGCTGGGCGCCGTATCCCGGCGCAGCACCAGGGCCAGGGCCACGCAACCCAGCATGTACAGCGTACGCTGGGCAGGTACGCCCCAGCCGGCAAGCAGGCAATAGACAAGGGCCATGAAGAACCCCGCCAGCACACCCGCCTGCTGGGCAGGCCAGCGCAGGGCCAGGGCCGGTATGCGGCGCCACACCCACCCGGTCAGGGCCGCAAGCAGGGCCGCCACCATGGTGACGTGCATGCCGCTGATGGCGACCAGGTGCGAGATCCCGGTGCGGGCAAACACGCGCCACAGCTCGGGAGAGATCGAACGCTGATCGCCCACCGCCAGTGCCACCAGGACCCCGGCATAGGGCGCATCAGGCAACGCCTGGCGGAAGCGCTCGCGGGCCGCCTCGCGAAGGCGCTCGATGGCGTACATCATGCCCGGTGCCCGGGCTTCGATGCGCCGGTTGCCCTCCGCCGGCCGCACATAGCCTGTCGCCCGGATACCCTGCTGCAGCAACCAGCCCTCGTAGTCAAAACCATGGGGATTGACGTTGCCATGAGGGCGCTTCAGTCGCACCGTGAGCGCCCAGCGCTCGCCCGCGTGAATCTCGGGCAGGGCGTGCATTTCGTCCTCCCGAAACCCCCGATACCAGGCCAGGGAGATCACCGGCGGCACAGGCGCCGGACCGCTGTCCACGTGAAAGGTGAAACGGACGCCCCGTTCGAACGCTTGAGGCAGGGACGCCACCACGCCGGTGAGCACCACATCGCGCCCCTCCCACGCCCCCGGCAGCGCATCGGCCAGCCGCAGATCGGCGCGCCAGGCAGCAAAGCTCCATCCCGCCAGCAGGGTGCCAACCAGCGCGAGGAACAGGTGCGCCCAGCGCGCAGAACGCCCCTGCCAGCGACGTGCTCCCCAGGCCAGCCCCCCGGCCGCCAGCGCCCCGCCTGCCGTCACCAGCTGCGTCACCCCCGACGGCAGGCTGGCACCGAGCTGGCAGTACAGGACACCCACAGAAAATCCCAAAGACATAATTCGCATGGAGCGGAATCTAGCCCGAGTGGGCCGAATCACCAAGGCCCAGCCCCTCGGTTAGAATCCCGCCACAGCCACGGAGCCCCCGGCCCCCTCCTCCCCCACCCATGCGACGACTGCTGAAACGCTACCTGCCCGACCCCACCGCGCTCGCCGCCAACCGCTGGCTCGCGCCTTTCGGCTCAACCCTGTTCCACCCTCGGCTATGGCACCTGAACCGCCACTCTGCCGCAGGGGCCGTTGCCATCGGTCTTTTCTGCGGCCTCATTCCCGGGCCCTTTCAGATGTTTGGCGCGGCACTGGCCTGCATGGCCTTGCGGGTCAACCTGCCCCTGGCCCTGTTTGCCACCCTGTACACCAACCCGTTCACCATCCTGCCCCTGTACATCCTGGCCTTCTCCATCGGCGAAGGGCTGCTGGGCGCTGGCAAGGTCGGCTTCACGCCTCCACCAGAATGGGCGGGGGGTGACCTGCTGAACTGGATTTCGGCCCTCGGGGCCTGGATGGCCGATCTGGGCCGGCCTCTGGCACTGGGCCTCGTCGTACTTGCCTCCGGTCTTGCCGTGGCCGGCTACCTGCTCACGCGGCTTGCGTGGCGGGCTTATCTGGTCCATCACTGGCACCGACGCCGGCGTCACTGAATGGTCCGCGCAAAACAAAACCGGAAGCATGGGCTTCCGGTTTTGTTTTCAAGGTGGGGAAAAACTCAGATGCGGAAGTGGGAAACCTCGGAGCGCAATTGCTGGGCCAGGTTTTCCAGACGGCGGGCCGTGCCTGCCGTCTCCCGCACCGCGTTGGAGTTCTGCTCTGCCATCTGGGCAATGCGCTCGACGTTGCGGGCGATATCCGTACTGGCCGCCCCCTGCTCCCGGAGCGCTGCCGAGATATCCGTGACAGCCCGAACCACCTGGCTGGCGCCCTCACGAATCTGGTCCATCGAGTTGCCCGCCTGACCGGCCAGCACCACCCCTTCCTGAACCCGGACCACGCCATCCTGCATGGTATCGACTGCCCGGCTGGTGCCCTGCTGAATGGCCACCACCATGCTGGTGATCTCGTCGGTGGCCTTGGCGGTACGTTCCGCCAGCTTGCGCACCTCGTCGGCCACCACGGCGAACCCGCGTCCCGTCTCACCGGCCCGGGCGGCTTCGATGGCGGCATTCAGTGCCAGGAGGTTGGTTTGATCGGCAATTTCCTTGATGGAGTTGACGATGGTCGAAATCCGCACCGACTGGTCACCCAGGTCCTGAATCACCGAAGCGGATTCCCGCACCGAGATGGCGATACGCTCCATCTCCTCCACCGTGCGCGCCACCACGGCACCGCCATCGCTGGACAGACGCCCCGATTCAGCAGAAATACCCTCGGCGGACGAGGCACTGGAGGCGATCTCCTCAATGCCGACGGTCATCTCCTCCACTGCGGCAGCCATGCTGGATGCGGCGGAGCTTTGCTGATCCGAGCCACTGGAAACCAGTGTGGCCGAGCTGGACAGAGACACCGCCGCCCCGGCCACATCATTGGCACCGGACTGGACCTTCGCAATCACTTCGGAGAAGGACTGGGCCATCTGATTGAACTGGTCGGAAACCTGCCTCAATTCATCCTGCGCCGAAAAATCGATGCGGCTGCGGAGATTTCCGGCAGCCAGTTCTTGGGCGCCCACACGCAACTCATGAACCGATTGCATCACGGCAATGCAGAAACCCACCGACAGATAGAGCAAGGCCAGCAGAGACAAGCCCGAGAGTGCCGCCGCAACGTAGAAGTCCTGCTTCAGATCGATGAGCCGCTTGTCGAGCAACGCACTGGCTTCAGGAATCAGCGTACCGTAAGTCTTGACGAACACCAGGTCGATCACCTTGGTCACCATGTCGAAATAGGCCGGTGGCGCCATCTCGAAATTTCCTTTGAGAACATGGTTCTGGAGCTGATCGACAACCCGTGAGGCCGCGGCGTTGAAATCCTTGCCCAATGCTTCCAGGATCGGGCGAATGTTGGCATTGGCCGTGGCTGCCCGCTCGAAATTCTCGTTCAGATCCAGCACTGCCATGTTCAGCTCACCCAATTGGGAGCTGATGTCGAAACGCCGCTGGTCATCCACGGCCTTGGCCGCCAGAACACCAGTCCCCATGGCACGCAGGCGGCCGAGGCGCTCTGAGACATCGGGCACGCGGCGCAGCGTGTTGTCGATGAGATAGTAAGTATCAGCAGACGGATCGAGGGTCAGGTTGCCGTCGTCACCCAGGTCATGCAGGGCAAGAACGATCTTGCGGATGAGCCCGGTATGCGCAACGAGGTTGTCCCGGGGGGCCATCTGCATACCACCACTGCGCAAGGCCTCCCACCCGCCCCGCACTTCGGTCCATCGACGACTCGCCGTCGGGGTCGCATCCGCCACCAGTGCCTCATCGGCGGCTTTCATGGCCAGCACCAGCTCTTCAGTCTTCTTCTGAAGGCGCGGGCGCAATTCTTCATTGCCGTTGAGCACACCCGACGACAGACCTCGATGCTGCTGGGTCAGCTCCAGCACCTTCAGCAACCGGGGCACGCGTTGAATGGAATCCAGCTCTTTCTCGGTGAACTCGATGCTGGCGCGCAGCGACAAGGTCAGCTGGATCAGCAGGAAGCCGATCACGAGAAGGGCAATTAAGCCGAGAAGGGTGAATTTTGCCGGATAACGCATGCGGTTGAGCATGGCGACGGCCGGTGAAAAGAGGGCTTTCATGGTTACTCCGACAGGGTCTTGGTCGTTATCAGCACTACTCCCCCACCTATCGGCCCAGGTGCCTGCAAACTTAAGGGAAACCCGAATTCCTGCCCGCCCCCTCTTGAACCACTCAGTCCCCGGAGAACAGCACCCCATCGCGCAGATGCAGGATCCGACTGGCTCGGGCAGCCAGCTGCAGGTCGTGCGTGACGATGACGAAGCTCGTACCCCGCTCCTCCGCCAACTCGAGCATCAGGGCAAAGACCTTCTCGGCAGTGTGCCGGTCAAGGTTGCCGGTCGGCTCATCGGCCAGTACGCAGGCCGGCTGGGTGACCAGCGCCCGGGCGATGGCCGCGCGCTGGCGCTCCCCCCCCGACAGCTCGCCCGGCGTATGGCTCAAGCGATGGCCAAGCCCGACAGACTTGAGGGTTTCCGCGGCCCGTGCCAGGGCTTCGTCCTTCTTCATGCGCCGCACGAAGAGTGGCATGGCCACGTTCTCGACGGCCGAGAACTCAGCCAGCAGGTGGTGGAACTGATACACAAAACCCAGCGACTCGTTGCGCAGCCGGCCCCGCTCCGCATCGGAAATCGTTGAAAAATCCTTGCCAAGCAGCTTCACCCCCCCGGCCGACGGCGCATCAAGCCCGCCAAGGAGGTGCAGCAGAGTGCTCTTTCCGGACCCGGACGAGCCCACCACGGCCACCCGCTCGCCCCGGGCCACGGCCAGGGACACATTGCTCAGCACCTCGACCGCATCCTCCCCCTCACGGAAGGACTTGGACAGCCCGCTACATTCGATCACCGGCTGTTGCATCGCCACATCACTCATAGCGCAGGGCCTCCGCCGGATTGAGGCGGGATGCCCGCCAGCTCGGATACAGGGTGGCCACCAGGGTCAGCACGAAGGACACGGTCGTGATCGTGATCACGTCCGTCCATTGCAACTCGGAGGGCAGATCGGAGATGTAATAGACATCCTTGGCCAGAAACTGGATGCCCAGGGCCCGCTCAATGGCCGGCACCACCACATCGATGTTGAGGGCCAGGCTGACACCACCCAGCACCCCCAGCGCCAGACCGATGAAGCCGATCAGCGCCCCCTGGATCACGAAAATCCCCATGATCGAGCCGGGGCTGGCCCCGAGGGTACGCAGGATGGCAATGTCGGCCTGCTTGTCCTGCACCGCCATCACCAGGGTAGACACAATGTTGAAGGCCGCCACGGCCACGATCAGCAGCAGGATGATGAACATCACGTTCTTCTCGATCTGCACGGCCCGGAAAAAGTTGGCATGGCTGCGTGTCCAGTCAGACACCACCGCATCCGCATCCACAAAGGCGCTCAGCTCACGGGCCACCCGGGGCGCCTCGAACAGGTCGTCGAGCTTCAGGCGCACGCCGGAAACCCGGTCCTCCATGCGATAGAGGGTCTGGGCATCGTTGAGATGGACCAGGGCCAGGCTGGAGTCGTATTCGTACATCCCCACTTCAAAGATACCCACCACCCGGAACTGTTTCAGGCGCGGCAGGATGGCCGCCGGGGTCACCAGGCCCTGGGGAGCGATCAGTGTCACCTTGTCGTTCATGGACACTCGCAAGGCCCGCGCCAGATCAGCCCCCAGGACAATGCCGAATTCACCGGCGCGCAGATCGTCAAGCCGCCCGAAGCGCATGTGCTGGGCAAAATCGGCCACTTTGTCTTCCGCATCGGGCACGATCCCGCGGATCAGGGTGCCGCGCACCGTCTGATCAAAGGACAGCATGCCCTGGGCCTGCACGAAGGGCGCCGCAAAACGCACCTGCGGGTGTTTGGCGGCATCATCGGCGACGCGCTGCCAGTTGCTCAGTTCCCCGTCGAAGCCGCTCACCTGGACATGAGACGCCACCCCGAGGATGCGGGTGCGCAACTCCTTCTGGAATCCATTCATCACCGACAGAACAACGATGAGCGCAGCCACCCCCAGGGCGATCCCAAGCATGGACACCAGTGAAATGAAGGAGATGAAACGATTGCGGCCCTGCGCCTGCCGCTTGGAGCGGGTGTAGCGCAGGCCGACGAGAAATTCATAGGACATCAGCACGAAAACCGGAAACGCCGGAGGACGGCGCGAGGGCGCATTGTGCCGGAGTTGGCAGGGGCTGGGTATCCTCGCCTGCACCGGGCAGTACAATCCCCTGCCGCGTGGCTTCGGGACGGACCTAGCGGCAACGGCCCCCGCCCGCCCCGCCAGGAACCTGACCATGCTTCGAGCCTCCCTTGCAGCCCTGCTAATCGCCCTGCCTTCCGTCGCCATCGCCGGGACGGTTCTCCTGACCCGACCCGACAAGCTGCGCGAAAGCCCCTCACCCTTTGCTTTCGGGATCGCCGACGTGCATCGGCGCAGCAGTGCTCAGGTGCTGGAAGTGCGTGGCGAGTGGGTCCGGGTAGGGATCGCCGGCAGCCGGAGCGGCTGGATTCACCGGGACAGCACGGATCTGGACAGCCGGCCCCCAGAGAGCACAACTGTCCCTGCCCCCGCCTACCCCATG
This sequence comes from Zoogloea sp., assembly GCF_044344315.1. GTDB lineage: Bacteria > Pseudomonadota > Gammaproteobacteria > Burkholderiales > Rhodocyclaceae > Zoogloea. Next base: position 12,991 of record NZ_JBIJDC010000056.1, read on the forward strand.
AACAACGCGCCCTCCGCCGCCGTACCGCGCAGCGCTGCCCGGGCCAGCAATCACGCCCTGATTCTCGATCTAAGCTCTCCGCCCCCAGGCGGGCTCGCCAATCCCGATGCCAGAAGTGCGGGCCGTATGGCAGCACTGATGGGCGTCCCCGACGCCAATAGCCGCTATCTCGCCCACGATGCCCTCAGCCTGGATGGCCTGCGCCAGGCCCTGGCCGAACTCGATGCACGGGTCGGTGACCAGGACAAGGTCTTCATCCATCTTGCCGGCTTCGGCGCCCGCCCTCGGAACGGGCAGACCTGCGGCGACGCCCTTCTCAGCGCTGACCAGCACATGTTCACCGCCACCGAACTACACCGCTACCTGGACGGTCTGGCAGCCCGTGCTGACAAGGTCTTTGTCATCATCGATGCCGGTCGGGGCGACGACCGCAAACCCGGCCCAGCGCAGCGCAGCCGCTTCAGCCAACAGCCCGCTGCCGACAGCACCTGTAGCAGCGAGAGCTTCGGCCAAGGCAGCACACCGTTGCCGTACAATGTCCAGATCCTGCTGGCTGCCCCCCGCCATCGGACAGCTTTCGAGGACGAGAATGGCGGCCTTGCAACCCAGGCCCTGCTTGCCTGCCTGGAAGGCAAGGCACCGACACCGGGTGAGAGCGGCCTTGCCGACGGCGATGCCCTGCGCCGCTGCGCCCAGCCCCTGCTCGACCGCAAACCGGGTGGCCAGCAGCTGGCCCTCGCCGGCAACCCGGCGCTGATTCCAGCCCCCTTTTCCTGGGCCTCGGACCCGATCGGTGCCGAGGCCCCCCGACGCACGCTCGACGCCATCCACGCCCAGCGCGACCAGCGCCGGCGCTTTGACGTCCGACCCAGCGGCCGCGCCAACGCCACGACCACGCCAATACAGATTGTCAGTGACCGCCCCGGGCATCTGTACGTCCTGATGGCCGGCGAAGACGGTCTAAGCTTGCTCTACCCCAACCAATACAGCCCCGACACACGCCTGGAGCCCGGCACCAGCGTCAGCCTGCCGCCCCCCGAAGGCCGCAAGTCCCTGGCTGGCGCCCGCCTGCTTTTTCTACTGACCGATGGCGCACGCACCCCGTACCGGGGCGGCTTTGTTCCCGCGGGCGCTGTATCGGTCACCCACCCGGACGCTCGCGGCCTGCGCAGCGCCACCGAAGAGCTCCTCGGCGGCGACGCAACCCCCCAATGCCGCTTCAGCGAAACCCGTAATCTGGGCGCCACCCAGGCACGTCAGTGCTCAACGGGGTTCGCCGCGAAATGGATCACCATGCCGGGGGGCAACGCCCCTCGATAAGGGCTCCGGGTGCAGCCAGCCCCTCCCGGTGAAACTTGAGATCGCAGCCAAACCCCGCATGCGTGCGGCACTCCACTAGAATATCGCCTCCCATCGGAAGCGCCTCTCCCATGCGGACGGGCACCGGTAGGCGGACATTCCGGACCAAATCACCCATGCCACTCACACCGCCCTCGCTAAGAGGGTCATTCAACCATTCACGGCGGGGCCAACCTGGCTTTTTCCGATGCAACTCGAGTTGATTCTCCCCGGCCTGAGCTGGCTCGCCGCAGCTCCCGGTAAACACCCCGCCCACGCCCTGCCCCTCCCGGCCCTGGCCACCCTGCTCGGATTTGCCAGCACACGTTGGGCTGCGCCGGCCGGCATCGATACATTGCTTGCTGACGCCCTGGGCCTCACGAGCAATGTCTCCCATGCCCTGCTGCGGCGCAGCGGTGAAGAAGGCCCTGCGCCGCCGGCCGGAGGCCACTGGCTGTGCTGCGACCCGGTACACCTGCACTTTGCCCGCGACACCCTGCTCCTCGCCGATGCCAGCGGCCTGGCCATCACCCGGCAGGAGGCCGACACGCTCATCGCCGGCCTAAACGACACCTTTGCAGATATCGGGCGCTTCGAGACTCCGGCCCCGGACCGCTGGTATGTACATCTGCCCGAGCGCCCCGAGCCCCGTTTTCATCCCCTGACGGACGTCAATGGCCGGCCGGTTCAACTCTTTCTGCCCGAAGGGGACGACATCCGCCGCTGGGCGCGCCTGTCCAACGAGATCGAGGTTTGGCTCTACAGCCACCCGGTCAATATCGCTCGGGAAGACGCGGGCCAGCGCAAGATCAATGGCATCTGGCTGTGGGGTGCCGGCCCGGAACACGCCCCCTGCACGCCACGGGTCACCCATCTGCAGGCCAGTCAGCCCTACGCGCTTGGCCTGGCACGCCTCGCGGGCCTGAGGCCCGGGACTACTGACGCATACACGACCCCGGCCGGCCCGACCCTGGCCCTGCTCGACACCTTGCAGCGCCCGGCCCTGCACCACGACCGGGACACCTGGATTCACGAACTCGGGCAGCTCGAGGCCCGCTGGTTCGCCCCCCTGCTCGCCGATCTCAAGGCGCGCCGCATCGACGGTGTGCGCATCCGGGTGCCGGACGACAGGCATCTCCTTGAAGTGGACATCACCGCCACCGGCCTGTGGAAATTCTGGCGCAAGCCCCAGCCCCTCGACGCACTGCTGGCCACGGCCCCCCAACCCAATTCAACCACCCCATGACCCGCATCCTTCCCCGTCCGATCCCTGGCCGCGCCGTCAGCCGCCTGCTTGAAGCCGGCACCCATCCCCTGCTGGCCCGTATCTACGCGGCCCGGGGTATCGACAGCCGCGACCAGCTCGACTACAGCCTGAAGGCCCTGCTCCCGCCCACTCAGCTGAAGGGCGTGCATGAGGCCGCCCAGATCCTTGCCGACGCCATCGAGGCCGGCGCGCGCATGGTGATCGTCGCCGACTACGACTGTGACGGTGCCACCGCCTGTGCCGTTGGCATACGCGCCCTGCGGGCCTTTGGCGCCGAGGTTGGCTATCTGGTCCCCAACCGTTTCGAGTACGGTTACGGCCTCACCCCAGCCATCGTCGAACTGGCTGCCGGCATGGAGCCCGACCTGCTGATCACCGTGGATAACGGCATCGCCAGCGTCGACGGCGTGGCGGCGGCACGGGAGCACGGCATCGCCACCGTCATCACCGACCACCACCTACCCGGCGACGAGCTACCCGAGGCCGATGTAATCGTGAACCCCAATCAGCCCGGCTGCCCCTTCCCGAGCAAGGCCCTGGCTGGCGTGGGCGTGATGTTCTACACCATGCTCGCCCTGCGCGCCGAACTGCGCGAACGGGGCGCCTTCGAAGGCAAGACTGAACCCAATCTGGCCGACCTCCTCGATCTCGTGGCCCTGGGCACCGTGGCCGACGTGGTCAAGCTCGACCACAACAACCGCATCCTCGTCTCCCAAGGGCTCCAGCGCATGCGTGCCGACCGCATGCAGCCCGGTATCCGCGCCCTGTTTGCCGCCGCTGGCCGCGACGCCGCCCGGGCCACCACCTTCGACATGGGCTTTGCCCTTGGCCCGCGCCTCAACGCGGCGGGGCGCCTGGCCGACATGTCCCTGGGTATCGAATGCCTGATCACCGACGACATGGGCCGCGCCCTCAACATTGCCCAAGAGCTCGACAAACTCAACCGGGAGCGCCGTGCCATCGAGGCCGATATGCAAGAAGGCGCCATGGCGGAGCTGGACAGCATTGATCCGGGGGCACGCTCAAGCCTCGTGCTGTTCGAGGCCGAATGGCACCAGGGCGTGATCGGCATCCTGGCCGGACGGATCAAGGAGAAGTTCCACCGGCCCACCATCGCCTTTGCCAGAGGGAATGCGGGGGAACTCAAAGGCTCGGGCCGCTCCATTCCCGGCCTGCACCTGCGGGACGCACTTGATCTCGTGACCAAGCAGGCGCCGGCGCTGATCCTCAAGTTCGGGGGCCACGCGATGGCAGCCGGGCTGACCATCCGCGAAGACGATCTGAGCCGCTTCGAGGTTTTGTTTGAGAGCGTGGTACGGGGTCTGATCGACCCCGCCGACCTGACCCGCAGCCTCGAAACCGACGGCCCGCTGGAGGACAGCCTCTACAACCTGGAAACGGCCCGGCTGCTGGAACGGGAGATATGGGGCCAGGGCTTTGCTGCGCCCGTGTTCGATGACACCTTCCGGGTCGAGAACCAGCGCATCCTCAAGGACAAGCACCTCAAGCTGCAGCTGCGCAAGGGCAACACCCGCATCGACGCCATCCAGTTCAACCACGCAGAACCGGCGGGACAGTCCATCCATGCCGCCTTCCGCCTCGCCGTCAACGAGTACAACGGTGCAGCCGGGATTCAGCTGATGCTGGAGCACTTCGATACGGCCTGACGGGCGCAGCGCTCTTCAGGTACGAGTACGTGAACGCAACAAGGCCCCAAAATGGGGCCTTGTTAAATCTTGTTCCGGACAAGTCGGGCTTACCCAACTTGCTCAGGCATTTCAGCCCGCAGCCGCAGCCGGGTCTTCCGCGCCAGGAGGCGAGGCATCCGGGAGATCACTCTCCGCCTCATCCCCATCGGACGCGCCCTTGCCGTCCTGCTTGCGCAAGCGCTTCTCTTCCTGCTTACGCTTTTTTTCCAGTTCCCGCTGACGCTTCTCGAACGAATAATTGGTCTTGGCCAAGATCACCTTCCCGTCATACGGAATGCAAAGGGGATACAACAAGGAACAAACTGAACAAACAGTCACCGGCAACCCGCAGGGTTACCGGTTCTGACTTGCAACGGTGTCGGTGTCAGCCCGACACTGGCGGGCTGAAAAAGCGCTCAGTAACGGTTTCCGCCACCGCCGCCGAAACCACCGCCGCCACCACCACCGGGGCCGCGACGACCGCCGCCACCGCCGCCGAAACCACCACCGCCGCCACCGGGGCCGCGACGACCGCCGCCACCGCCGCCGCCGAAGCCGCCACTACGGGGCTCCTGGGGACGTGCCTCGTTGACGGTCAGATTTCGGCCATCAAAACCCTTGCCGTTGAGGGCAGAAATGGCAGCCTGCGCCTCTTGATCGGAACCCATTTCGACAAAGCCGAAACCCTTGGAGCGGCCGGTTTCGCGGTCCATGATCACCTGGGCAGAAGCCACGGTGCCGAACTCGCCAAAAATCTCTTCCAGACGACTCTTATCCACGCTGTAGGCCAGATTGCCCACGTAAAGCTTAGTACCCAATTGACGCGCTCCATGAAATAAAGGCGGCCGTGAGGAGGTCCGCGCATAGACACAATAGCAAGGCAATTCACGCACGTCGAATGTTTTTGTTATGCACCAGAATGGGGTAATACCGAAGCCCTCAAGCCCGCCGGAAAAACCCCTGACTGCACCGTCCTTGTGCAGCTGCAGGCCCGTCCGTCAGGCCCCCAGACCGGCCGAAACGACGATCAGCACCGGCACCACCACGAAGTACAGGCGCATGGCCAGACGCAGGCGTGAGCCCGGCTCGGTCAGCCCCATGTAGTGACGAATCACCAGCAATCCCTTGACCCCCACGATCAGTGCCACGACGACCGCCGTGAGCCCTGCCGGGAGCGCCCCCTCGCCAAGCCAGGCACTCCCGAGGGTCAGCACGAGGAGCCCCAGCCATACGGTTGTCGCCCGGTGTATATCGATGTTCGTCATGACATCCCTCTCAGTGCAGGACATACAGCAGGGGAAAGATAACGATCCAGGCCAGGTCCGTCGCGTGCCAATACAGCACCGCAGCCTCAAGCCCTTCGTGCTCAGCCGCTCCGTAGGCGCCGAACTGCGCTCGCAGGATGGCCCAGATCAAGCCCAGGCAGCCCCACACCACATGGACGAGATGATTGAAGCTCAGGTAGTAATACATGGCGACGAAGCTGTTGCCCGTCCCCACGACGCCATGCTCGATGTTCCAACTGAACTCGAAGGCCTTGATCAGCACAAAGGCCAGGCCACCAAGCAAGGTGGCGACCAGCCAGTTGCGCGCAGCGACCGCATCGTCACGCCGGATGGCCAGTACAGCCCGCACCGCAAAATAGCCGCTGGTAAGCATGACCACCGTATTTGCAACACCAGCCCCGGCGTTGAGCATGGCCGGGCCGGCGCGAAAGTCCTCGGGGTGCGCTTGGCGGAACCATGCCCAGGCCAGGAACATCAGCGCGAACTCACTCAGCTCGCACAGGATGCCAACCCAGATTCCCCGGTTGCCCGGCACGGTGGTCATGCCCCCGGGAGGTGCAGTTACAGCGAGATCCATCATTGCCTCTTCTGTCTGTGGTCCGGACGCCATTTACTCACCCGGGGCGTGGATACGGACGGCACAGATCGCCCCCAATTCGGGCGTCACAGAGTTTTTTTCCCGCTTGAGCCCAATCAATGACGGAGTGTCCGTCGGACAGCATCACCCCATCGCCAACAGGGCTTCACAGGCTGCGATGTTGTCCAGGTGCGACACGCGCATCTCCACGAGCATCGCCCGGGCCGCCTCGTCCTCCACCTCAGGCAGGACCTGATCTATCTTCCTGACCACCCAGGCCTGCCCCTTGTTGAGAAACGCCAGGCGTGCAGCAAGCCCGTCGACAGCCAGTGTCTTCTGCACGAAAGCCCCGGTGTCGTGCGAGGCAATGCCCCCCAGGCGACGGATGGTCTTGTAGAGCAGCACCGCATTGGCCCCCTCGTCCTTCTGCAGGCGCTCCAGCAGCCCCCGCTCGGGAGAGCGGGCATCCAGCCCGTCACGCAGGATGGCCAGCACCTTGGCACCGGCGCGCTCTGCCTCCAGCAGCGCGTTCAGGCCATCAATCAGGACGGGATTGACCCGTTCGGCGCCTTCACCGAAATAGCCCGGAAACTCCGCTGCGTAGCAGGGTGGCGAAGAACAGATGGGCACGGGCGGAACGTCTGCCTCAGAGGGTTTGGACGACATGGCAATCTCCTGCGTCAATCCGTGTGGCGAATGACAAACACTTCCGGGTCGTCCCCGTGCTCGAGCAGGATGCGACGCACCCTGTCCTGCCACAGGCTCCGGAAAAGCCGCGTTTCCTCCTCGTCCGCCGTGCCGGCCAGGCAGCGCTGCATCAGGGGCATCATCTGCGGATCAGCGGGCACGGCTCGCAGGTTCACAGCCGCATCGACGCGGGCCCCGCCGTCGCGCCGGGCAAATCGGAGCTCCCAGGCCTGCTCGACACCGAAGGCCAGCAGACCGCGCCGCTCGAACCGGCCGGCCAGACCCTTGAAGCCGGTATCGGCACAGGCGCCCGTCAGCAGCGACACGACACTGGCGACCACGCCGGCCACCCCCGTCGACGCCTCGTCACGCAGTGTCACCTGCACACCGCCGCGCTCTGCCAGGCTTGCCCCGTACAGGGCGCCGAGCGCCAGACGGGTGAGACCGTAAGCCCCCGCCACCGTCGGGCAGGAGTGCCCGGCGAGGCGTACGGCATCGAGATAGCGATACTCGATGACACCGCCCTCGACGGCACCGAGAAACTCGGCCAGGGGATCACGCACACGCACGCGGGGCACGGCATCGAAAAACGGGGGATAGTGCACGGGAAGGCTCCTCCAAGGGAATGCAGGCTCGTCCTTACACCCTACACCCGCCGGGTACGTACTTCCTTGACCCACGATATGCCGATCGGCCTTACGGGGCCTTCAGTGCTCCCGCCCATCGACCCGGGGCGCCAGCAGGCGCGGGATCAGGCGAAAGCCCAGCACGGCGAACGCGAACGTCCATGCGCCCGCCGCCAGATGAATCCAGTGAGCATACGCGCCGGGAAACAGCTGGGGCAGCACGATACGCACCACGAAGGCCAGCAACATGATCCGGATCACCAGCCGGTCGCCCGTATCGAACGCCACCTTGCGCCCGGTGTGCCCAAGGGAAATACGGACCAGCATGGCGGGGATGATCAGGCCCATGGCGCCAAAGGTGAAGACGTGCATCGGCAGGCTGCCGGTCCAATGGCCGATACCCATGAGCGCCAGCATCTCGAGCAGCAACTGGGCAACGATGGCCAGGTAGCCGAGATACATCACCGCCAGCTCAAGGCGCCGGAACCCCAGATCGGGCCGCCAGCATGAAAAGCGATACATCAGCAGGGCCACGAGGATCGCCAGCAGGGCCACCGCCAGCGCAGATGGCAGCCATGCCTGGAAGACGAGGAAGGCTGCGCCCAGCTTGATGGCCAGGTCCAGCCGCGGGCGGCGCAGGATGTCCACCTGAAACACGCCCTTCATGAACTGGGTCAGGGTGCGCTCCAGCATGACCAGGAAGGCCATTCGGAAAAGGCCGAGGCTCATGGTCGCGCCGTCGGCGAAATGCGCCTCGGAGAGCAGCAGCAATTTGGCCGCGAGGAAGGCCGGCAGGACCAGAAGAAAGAAATAGTTGTCGGCAAAGCTGTCCTGGCGGCGGTAGCGCACCAAGGTGGTCAGCAGCATGGCGACAATGCAGGCGAGAAAGACCAGATTTGACAGCCAGAACAGCTCCGCAGGCCACCCGCCACCCCAGGCCATGCCGATGCGCTCGACGCACCAGGCCAACGCCAGCCCAACCAGGGCTGTCCCGTGATAACCCCGGACCTGCACCCAATTTTTGGTGGCTGTCAGCAGGAAGCCGCCCAGCACGGCCCAACCGAAGCCGAAGAACATCTCGTGGGCATGCCACTGGACGGGACTGAAGCGCCCTGCCGGCGCGGGTAGCACCCCGGAGAAGATCAGCGCCCAGAGCATGGGCAGGATTGCGCCGGCAGCGCAGGCGAGGATGAAAAAGGGCCGAAACCCGACTAGCCACAAGGGCTTGGCAGAAAGAGTCATGGCAGACCTGCGCGGGGAAGGTGGACGGTAACGACCACCTCCATGCTAGCCCCGCCGGCACCGCCGCTACCTTGATCGGCGACAGCTTGTGCCAGATGTTGCAGCGCCGACGGGCTCAGCCGCGCCGCCGCGGAGCCGCGGCCAGACGCTCAAGAATCACCGGCCCGAGCCGCTGCGCCGCCAGGAAACCGGCGGCGATGAAGACCCTGCGCGAGGCGAAGTCGGTGCTGGCAATCCGCCCCACATCCGGACGGATCGCAATGTCGGCCGTGGCCACCTCATTGGTGCGCAGGGAGTGGCTCATGATCTCGAAGGAACGCTGCAGCAGCTCGAACAGGCCGCCGGCCTGATCCCCTGCCGGATCGGCCCCGCCCACATCCACCGCCACCACCACATCGGCCCCCAGCTGCCGGGCGGTCCGCACCGGCACCGGGCTGATCAGCCCGCCGTCCAGATACTCCTGCCCGCCCAGGGCTGCAGGCACGAACACCCCCGGAATGCTGCACGACGCCCGCACCGCGAATCCTGCATCACCGCTGCGCAACACTGCCAGATCCCCCGTCGGGTAGCGCGTGGCCACCGCAGCAAAAGGCGTCGAAAAGCTCTCGATGCTGCGTCCGCGCAAGGCCTGATTGACGAAGTTCTGCAGGCTTTGACCGGTCACCATGCCCCGGGGCGCATGCCCCTGCACCACGTCGATGATCTCGGCGTCGCGCACCCGCAGGGCCAGTTCTTCCATCCGGTCGCCGCTAAAGCCGGCGGCCCAGAAAGCGCCAACCAGGCTACCTGCACTGCACCCAACGATCAGGTCGGGCCGGATGCCATGGGCCTCCAGCCCTTTCACCACGCCGATGTGGGCAAAGCCACGGGCCGACCCGCCTCCCAGCACCACCGCCAGCCGCGGCTTGCGAGGGGGCGCGCGTTCGGTTGACGCGGCGGCAAGCGGCGCAGCCACGGCAGCAAGCCCGCCGAGCACGAGGGCCCGGCGTCGGGCAGACATTTCGTCGTGGATCATTGTGGGGCCTTGCCACGAGACTGGAGCAGGCTGTCGAGTTCTGCCTTCAGTTTTCCGAAGGCCTCCTCAAAGAGCCCAGCCGGCTCACCACGGGTCAGATTGTCCACCTTTTCGTCAAGGATGATGATCTCGACGCGTCGATTGAGTCGCCGTCCCGCCTCCGAGTCGTTCGGCGCGATCGGTTTTGCCAGACCATAGCCGACAGCGGTTATCCGGTCCTCCGACACCTTGCGCTCCAGCAGAGCCTGACGCACGGCGGTGGCACGGGCAACGGACAGCACGAGGTTAGCGTTCTCGGAACCGATGGAGTCGGTGTGCCCCTCAAGCGAGACTGACTTGGTGGTCTTTTCATTGAGGAGCAGGGCAACCCGATCCATGTAGGGGGTGGAGCGGACAGGGTCGAGTGTGGCCTTACCGAAATCGAAGAGCACATTGTCCGGCAACCACACGAGCACGCCGCGCTCCATCTGGCCGACCGCCAGTTTTACGGGAGGCGTTCTGGCGGGAGGCGTGGCGCAGGCCCCAAGAATCAAGAGGGAGCAGAGCATGGCGCACAAGCGCCCGATCACTGGAGACATGAAGACATTTCCGTTCGAATGTTGACGCCCGGAAAGGCTACAGCAAGCGAGCCGGCACACTTTCAAATCTTGTTAAACCCTGAAAACTGGGACATGTGGCACTCACCCGAAACCGGATGCCGCCACCTGGTCGCGCCCCTTGCGCTTGGCCTCGTACATGATGCGATCTGCGCTCAGCAGCAAGGTCTCCTCGTCCCGCCCATCCTCGGGATAGAGGGCCACACCGATACTCGACGATACGTCCAGGCACAGACCTGCAAGCAGAAAAGGTTCGGCCAAAGCCACACGGATCTTCTCGGCAACCCGCAGGGCATCCTCACTCAACTCCACCACGGGCAACAACACCACGAACTCGTCGCCACCAAAGCGACCCACTGTATCGGACTCCCGCACGCAGGCACGCATGCGCCCGGCGGCCTCCTTGAGCAGCAGATCGCCCACCGCATGCCCATAGGTGTCATTGACCGGCTTGAAACGGTCCAGATCGATGTAAAGGAGGGCGACACCATGGCGATTTCGTCGGGCGGTGGCCAAGGCCTGGCGCAGACGATCCGTCACCAGGGCACGGTTGGGCAAGTCGGTCAGCAGATCGTGTTCAGCCATATGTGCAATTCGCTCCTGGCTGGCACGACGTTCAGTGATATCCCGGGTCACACCATGCACTTCCAGTGCCCCGCTTCGAGGATGAATGCCATACGTGGTAACGACCTCAGTCCACACGCTGCCCCCATCCTTGCAGGGCTGCTCGAAAACGTCCGTGTAAAAGCAGGAAGGACCTTCAGGATCGGCCCGGAAGACGCGGCTGCGCTGCCGGACGATGCTGCGCAAGGTGTTGCGCTCACCGGGGGCCACCGTACTCTCGAGGGTACCGCCCAGCATCTCGGCCACGGAATAACCACGCAGACGCTCAATGGAGGGGCTGATGTAGGTAAAGCGCAGGGAGTCGGCATCAGCCGTCCAGACCACATCCTTCATGGTTTCGGTAAGGAAGCGGTACTTCTCTTCGCTGGCCTGCAGTTCCCCGGCAGCGTGCCGGGCTTCGGCCACACTGCGATGCAGCTGGCGATTGATCCGGTGGATGTAGGTGGCCACGGCAAGCACAAGGGCAAGGCCCCCGAGCGCCACCGCGAGATAGAGGCGCAGGCCTTCGGAATCGATTGCGCCGCCTTCGGAATACATAAAGCCACGGAAATCGAAATCCCGCGGGAGCATGCCCATATCTCCATAGATGTCGACGATGTGCTGCCAGCGCCCCGGGTTCATGTAGCCGATCTCCACCAGGTCTGAGCGCACCAGCGGTACCGTACGACGGGCCTCAAAGAGATAGAAATCCAGGGGTTGTGCAGACGAGTAGCGAGCATGGATCAGCGCCGCCACCTCCTCCGGGTGGTCCATCGCGTAACGCCAGCCGCGCAGGCTGGCCTCCCGAAAGGCCTTTACCAGCTCCGGGCTACCCTTGAGGCGGCTCTCCGAGGTGAACAGGTTGTCACCATAGAAATCGATGCCTGCCGAACGGGGTGTGAACACGTGGTAGCTCATGCCCGCCTTGTCGAGGGCATACGGTTCATTCGACGAATAGGCGGAGATCGCATCCACCTTCCCGACAATCAGATCGTCAGGCGCGAAACTGTGTTCAACACGGTTGAGACTTTTCAGGGGAATGCGCTCTCGTCGCAGGTAGGCCAGCAACTCTTCTGCCCCCGGCTCGATCATCACCCGCCGCCCCGCCAGATCGTGGATCGACTGGAGATAGGCATCCTGCCTGGCGATCAGCACGAGCGGTGAGTGCTGAAAGATGGCCGCCAGCACCACCACGGGTTCGCCGGCGTGGCGGGCAATCAGCAAACCGCTGGTGCCTACGCCGAAATCTGCCCGGCCCGAGGTGACCTCGGCGACCACGTTCAGCCCCGGCCGCCCTTCCACCAGTTTTACGTCGAAGCCGGCCTCCCGGTAGAAGCCCTTTTCCTTGGCCACGTAATAGCCGGCAAACTGGAAACCGTGGCTCCACTTGAGCTGCAAGGTCAGGGGCGTCTGGGCCCACAGGGGCATGGCGCCGAACAGCAGGGTCACGGCGGCCAGGGCATGGCAGCAGGCGCGCGGCACGACAATCCGGATCCAGGGGGGCAAGAACATGCAGGATGCACACTATCGATCGATAGGCCGAGTATACAGGGCTGCTCCAGGGCCGCAGGCTGCCGTCCCTTCGTGAAGATAATCCTGCGCTTGGAGAATCACGATTTTCTTGAGGCAACAATCGCCGGCAACAGGTATCTTCGGCGCGCTCCGGCCACCTCCCGGACCAGAACAAGACATCGGAGACAGTGAACATGCCGCCCCGCTTCACCCTGCACCCCCTCGCCATCGCCCTTTCCGCCGCCATCGGCAGCGCCAATCTGGCCCAGGCTGCCGACAACGCCAGCCTCACGCTCAACCCGGTGGTGGTCACCGGCAGCCGCGCTGAAGCCGCCAGCTTCGATCTGCCTGCCGCCATCGACGTGCTCGACCGGGAACAGATCACCGCCGGCCAACCCCGGGTGAATGCCTCCGAGGCCCTCATCGCCGTACCGGGCGTGGTGGCCAACAACCGCCAGAACTACGCCCAGGATCTGCAGATCTCCACCCGCGGCTTCGGCGCCCGCTCGGCCTTTGGCGTGCGCGGCGTCAAGTTGATCGCCGACGGCATCCCGGCCAGCATGCCGGACGGCCAGGGCCAGGCCGCCACCTTCAACCTCGACGTTGCGGAGCGCATGGAAGTGCTGCGCGGCCCCTACTCCGCCGTCTATGGCAATCACTCGGGCGGTGTGATCCAGCTATTCACCCGCGAACCCGAAGACCGCCCCAGCGTGGAAGGTGGCTTCGCGGCCGGCAGCTATGGCACCACCAAGGCCGACCTGGGCGCCCAAGGCAAGGCCGGTGGGCTGGGCTACGTATTCAGCGCCTCGCGCTTCGACACCAACGGCTACCGCGACCACTCCGCTGCCACCCGCGACCAGGCCTTCCTCAAGCTCACCGGCAAACCCGATGAGGTCAGCAAGCTGACCTTCACCGTCAACGGCATGTGGCAGCACAACACCCAGGATCCGCTGGGCCTGTCTTGGAACGCCTACAAGAGCAATCCGCGAGGCGTCGATCAGGCTGCGCTGGACTACAACACCCGCAAGAGCATCGACCACCTCCAGGCCGGCGTCGCCTACGAACGCCGCATCGGCCGCGACAGCCTGCAACTGTCCGCCTACAGCGGCCAGCGCAGCGTGATCCAGTACCAATCCATCCCCCGCAACGTGCAGGCCAATGTTCGCCACTCCGGCGGCATCATCGACTTCGACCGCAGCTTCTACGGCATCGGTGCCCGCTACATCGCCGTGGGCGATCTGGCCGGCGGCAGGCTCACCACCACCTTCGGTGTCGATCTGGACACCAGCACCGACGTGCGCAAGGGCTACGAGAACTTCGTGGGCACCACCCTGGGAGTCAAGGGCCGCCTACGCCGCAACGAGACCGACAGCGTCGAAAGCCTCGACCCCTACGTGCAGACCGAATGGGCGCGGGGCGACTGGGCGCTGACCGCCGGAGTGCGCCACAGCCGCGTGAAGTTCAAGGTGGACGACCAGTACATCGTCGGCGTCAATGGTGACGACAGCGGCCGCAAGGACTACAGCAAGACGACGCCGGTGCTGGGCGTGGTGTACAAGCTCAACCCGGCGGTCAATCTCTATGCCAGCGCCGGCCGCGGCTTCGAAACCCCGACCCTCAACGAGATGTTCTACTCGGGGACCGGCGGCAGCTTCAACTTCGGCCTCAACCCCTCGAAGAGCGAGCACTATGAGATCGGCGCCAAGGCCTTCGTGGGCAACAGCAGCCGCCTCAACCTGGCCTTCTTCCAGATCCAGACCGAAGACGAACTGGTGGTGGACGCCGCCACCGGCGGCCGCACCAGCTACAAGAACGCCGGCAAGACCCTGCGCCAGGGCGTCGAAGCCTCCTTCGACACCGCCTGGCGGCGTGACCTGAGCAGCCGCTTTGCGGTGTCCCACCTGCGCGCCATCTACGACGAGGATTTCCGCACCGGCAACGCCAACACCCTGGTGTCCGCCGGCAAGCTGATGCCGGGCATCCCCCGCACCACCGTCTTCGGCGACCTGGCCTGGAAAGTCACCCCATCCATCACCGGCACTGTCGAAGGTGTGTATCGCAGCAAGATGTACGTGGAAGACACCAACGGCCAGCTGCCGGCGCCCTCCTACTTCATCGCCAACCTGCGCCTCACCGCCCAGCAGCAGGCCGGCGCCTGGCGCTTCACCGAGTTTGCCCGCCTGGACAACCTCTTCGACCGCAACTACGTGGGCTCGGTGGTGGTCGGCGACGCCAACGGCCGCTACTACGAACCCGCCCCGGGCCGTAACTGGATGGCCGGGGTGAATGCCCGCTACACCTGGTAAGGCGAGCGTTTCGTGGGGTCGAATTCATTGGTTATGTTCGCGTTAAGTGCGGGAAGCGCTTCCCGCATTTTTCGCGAACGTAGTCAGTTCACTCCCCTCGACCTCATACCGTTGAGCCCGTACGGACGGCTTTCCTTTGTACTACGTCACATTGGCCGGGGACTCGCCCCCGGCGGGCGACCTTCTTTCTTGTTGTACGACAAGAAAGAAGGCAAAGAAACGTACCCCGCTGTCGCGCCCCCTTCGGGGGTTCCCTCCCTCCGGCGATG
>NZ_JBIJDC010000009.1:0-71800 GCF_044344315.1 Zoogloea sp.
CGTCCGCTCGATGGACGATCTATCGGGGCGTGAGTGGCCAGGCGTTCGGTGAGATCGTGCTCGAGGAGCGTGATCAGGTCACGGTAGTGCACCTCCTGGCCCGGATCGAGCAGCACGAAGCTGTCCAGCGCATAGCCGTGACGGGTGGTGTGGATCTTGGCGTCGGCGATGGAGAAGCCGAGGCGGCTGAAAAAACCGCACAGACGCATGAAGAGGTCGCCCTGATCCTTCATGTAAACCATCACCTGCAGGCCTTCGCCCACGTGGCTGAGGCGCGCCTTCACGACAGGCTCTTCGGTCTCCACCCGGTAGTACAGCATGCGGGCGTGCCAGGCGATTTCCTCGGGGTCGTGCCGCAGGAAATACACCGTATCCAGCTGGTCCCACAGGGCGTCTTCGGTACCCGGGCGCAACCCGTAGTAGCGCAGCAGGTTGCGGGCGTCGTCCTGGCGGATGGGGGTGCCCAGTGCCTGCTGGGGTGTTGCGCCGCGCAGCAGGCGCTGGGCGGCAAAGAAGAGATCTTCCAGCAGCTTGCCCTTCCATCCGTTCCACACCTTCGGGCTGGTGCCGCGGATGTCGGCGTGGGTGAGGATGTAGAGGGCGTTGAGGCGGCGCTCGTTGCCAACCAGGGTGGCGAATCGGCGGATCACTTCCAGGTCGGACAGGTCCTGCTTCTGGGCCACGTTGGACATGGACAGATGGTGCTGGACCAGCCATTCCACCAATGAAGTGTCGTTTTCTTCCAGGCCGTGGGATTCGCAGAAATCCCGGGCGTCCTTCATGCCCAGTTTTGAGTGGTCGCCGCCACGCCCCTTGGCGATGTCGTGGAAAAGGGCGGCGATGTAGATCAGCCAGGGCTTCTCGAAGCCGGTGCTCAGGCGGGTCAGCAGCGGGTACTCATGGGCATGCTCGGCCACCATGAAGCGGCGCACATTGCGCAGCACCTGCAGAATGTGCTGATCCACCGTGTAAACGTGGAAGAGGTCGTGCTGCATCTGGCCAACGATGCGTCGCCAGGCCGGCAGGTAGAAGCTCAGTATGCCGTACTGGTTCATGCGCCGCATTTCGTGCACCACCCCGCGCTTTTGCTGCAGCAGGCGCAGGAAGAGGGCACGATTGGCCGGGTTTTGCCGGAATTCGGCGTTGATCAGCTTGCGGCCCCGCCACAGGGCACGGAGCGTGCGGGCCGTCATGCCCTTCAGTTCGGAGCGCTGCTCGAGGAGCAGGAAGCACTCGAGCAGGGCGCTGGGGTGGCGGTCGAAGACGCCTTCGTCGCGTACGTCGAGGAGTTCGCGCACACACTGGAAGCGTTCGTTGATGTTGATGGCTGCCGGGTAGCGGTTGGGGAAAAACTCCACCCCGAAATTGAGCAGCAGGATGGTGTTGAGCTGGGTGACCTTTTTGGCTGTCCGGTAATACTCCTGCATGAATACTTCGGAGGCGCGCCGGGCTTCGGTGGCATCGAAGCCAAAGCGCCGGGCGAGCTTTTCCTGGTGGTCGAACAGCAGCCGGTCTTCGCGGCGTCCGGTGAGATGGTGCAGGCGGATGCGCACATGCTGCAGGAAGCGCTCCAGCTCACGCAGTTCGGTGGCTTCTTCGTCGGTGATCAGGCCGTGCCGGGCCAGGTCGCGCCAGTGGGTGCCGATGCCCGCCGAGCGGCTGATCCAGCCGATGACCTGGAGGTCCCGAAGCCCCCCCGGGCTTTCCTTGCAGTTCGGCTCCAGCGAATAGGGGGTTTCGTTGTGGCGGGTGTAGCGCTGCTCCTGCTCGAGCCGCTTGGCCTTAAAGAATTGTCCGGCATTGAGAATGCCCCGAAGGCTGACGTTAAACCGGTCGTAGAGCTGTACATTGCCGAAGATACGGCGGGCTTCCAGCAGGTTGGTCATCACCGTTACGTCGAGCGCGGCTTCCTCGAGGCAGGCCTCGACGGTACGCACGCTGTGCCCGATGTCGAGGCCAATGTCCCAGATCAGGCCAATCATCTGGGTCAGGCGTTCCTCCAGGTCGGAGTCGGGCTCGTCCTCCAGCAGGAACAGCAGATCCACGTCCGAACAGGGAAAGAGCTCTTCGCGCCCATAGCCGCCGACAGCCACCAGCGTGGCGGAGGCGGGAAGCCCGAAATCCTTCCAAAGATCGATGAGCACCTCATCCACCAGATGGGAGCGGCCCCTCAGGATGGGGTCGGTCAGCGGTCGTGCCTCATAGGCAGCGCGCAGGGCTTCACCGCCGCTCTTGAGGCGGGCCTTGCAACGGGTGATCAGTTCGCGGGCGGTGTCAGGTGGAACGATGGGCGCGGAATCGGACATCTTCGGGGCAGACGTTCTCAGGGCAGGAGGTTGGCAACGATGTCCGGACGCGGCGGGGCTGCCGTCGACAGGGTCAGTACTTCAACACCGGTATCGGTGACGAGGATCATGTGCTCCCATTGGGCTGACAGGCTGCGGTCACGGGTGACGATGGTCCAGCCGTCGGGGAGCTCGGAAATGGCGGCCTTGCCGGCGTTGATCATCGGCTCGATGGTGAAGATCATGCCCGGCTTGAGTTCGATGCCGGTGCCTGGCTTGCCGTAGTGCAGGACCTGCGGGTCTTCGTGGAAATTGGCGCCGATGCCGTGGCCGCAAAACTCGCGCACGACCGAAAACCCGCTGCCCTCTGCATGCTTCTGGATGGCGTGCCCGATGTCGCCGAGATGCGCGCCGGGCCGCACCTGGGCGATGCCGAGCCACAGGCACTCATAGGTGATCTGGCACAGGCGCCGGGCGAGGATGCTGCAGTTGCTGTCACCACCGACCAGGAACATCCGGCTGGTGTCGCCGTGGTAGCCGTCCTTGATCACCGTGATGTCCAGATTGACGATGTCGCCCTTCTTGAGCGCCTTGTCACCCGGAACGCCGTGACAGACCTGGTGATTGATCGAGGTGCAGATGGATTTGGGGTAGGGCTTGTAGCCCGGGGGGCAGTAGTTGAGGGGCGCCGGGATGCAGCCTTGCACCTCTACCATGTAGTCATGGCAGAGCTTGTCCAGCTCGGCTGTCGTGACCCCCGGCTTGACGAAGGGCGTGATGTAGTCGAGCACTTCGGAGCCCAGTCGGCCCGCGATGCGCATTTTTTCGATTTCTTCCGGCGTTTTTATGGTGACGCTCATGAGACCTGATCTTTTATTGGGGTTTCGAACGCATTAGGCTAGCTCATGCGGCGCGTGCGGGCAATCTGGCGGGAGCGCGAGGCGTAGAGCCGGCCTTGAGGGAAGTAACAGGTTGCTGCTACAATCGGCGGCTTGTCTGGTATGTGCCAGGCAAAATTCACACGTCCGGCCCAATGAGGTCCGGTGGGTCTTCCACAGGGAAGGCTCTCGGCAAGGCGTGGTTCCGCATGGGCGGGCCAGGCAGGCTGGGCGGCGGTCAAACCTCTGTATTGGAGTACAAAATGTCTGTCACCATGCGTCAAATGCTCGAAGCGGGCGTCCACTTTGGTCACCAAACCCGTTTCTGGAACCCGAAGATGGCTCCCTTTATCTTCGGTCAGCGCAACAAGATCCACATCGTCAACCTCGAGAAGACCCTCGTCAAGTACAACGAGGCCATGGATTTCGTGCGCAAGCTGGCTTCCAATCGCGGCACCGTGCTGATGGTCGGCACCAAGCGTCAGGCTCGTGAAATCGTCGCCGAAGAAGCTCGTCGTGCCGGCATGCCCTATGTCGATGAGCGCTGGCTGGGCGGCATGCTCACCAACTTCAAGACCGTCAAGGTTTCCATCAAGCGCCTGAAGGAAATGGAAGCCATGGTGGAAGACGGCTCCATTGAGCGCCTGTCCAAGAAGGAAGCCCTGATGGCCTCCCGCGAACTCGAGAAGCTGCAGAAGAGCCTCGGCGGCATCAAGGATCTGGGCGGCCTGCCGGATGCCCTGTTCGTGATCGACGTGGGTTACCACAAGATCGCCATCACCGAAGCCAACAAGCTGGGTATCCCGGTTGTGGCTATCGTTGACACCAACCACACCCCTGAAGGCGTGGATTTCGTGATCCCGGGTAACGACGATTCGTCCCGTGCGATCCGCCTGTACGCCCGTGGCGTGGCTGATGCCGTGCTGGAAGGCAAGAACCAGGTCATCCAGGAAATCGTTGCGGCCGGTTCCGACGAGTTCGTGGAAGTGGAAGACAGCGCCGAAGAGCAGGCCTGAGCCTTATTGAATCCGATCAAATAGATATTTAGGAGCAAGCATGGCGGAAATTACCGCAGGCATGGTCAAGGAGTTGCGCGAGAAGACCGACGCACCCATGATGGAATGCAAGAAGGCCCTGTCCGAAGCGGCTGGCGACATGGCCAAGGCCGAAGAGATCCTGCGCATCAAGCTGGGCAACAAGGCCTCCAAGGCCGCTGCCCGTGTGACCGCGGAAGGCATCGTGGGGGTGTACATCTCCGCTGACGCCAAGCTCGGCGCGATGGTTGAAGTGAACTGTGAAACCGACTTTGTTGCCAAGAACGACGACTTCCTGGCTCTGGTCAAGAACGTTGCCGAGCTGGTGGCGACCAAGAACCCCGCGGATGTCGAGGCGCTTTCCGCCCTTGAGCTGAATGGCCAGAGCGTGGAGGAAGTCCGTAAGGCTCTGATCGGCAAGATCGGCGAAAACATGACTATCCGCCGCTTCGTGCGTGTGGAAGCCCAGGGTGCCGTGGCCAACTACATCCACGGTGGTTCGAAGATCGGCGTGCTGATCGACCTGGTGGGTGGTGATGAAGCGCTGGCCAAGGATCTGGCGATGCATATCGCTGCATCCAAGCCGAAGTCCCTGGATGCCTCCGGCGTTCCGGCCGAGCTGCTGGATGTCGAGCGTCGTGTGGCCATCGAGAAGGCGCGCGAAGCCGGCAAGCCGGAAGCCATGCTCGAGAAGATCGCTGAAGGTACCGTGCAGAAGTTCCTGAAAGACGTGACCCTGCTCGATCAGGTCTTCGTCAAGGCCGAGGATGGCAAGCAGATCGTCAGCCAGCTGCTGAAGGCCAAGGGCGCTTCCGTTGCCGGTTTCACGCTCTTCATCGTTGGCGAAGGCATCGAGAAGAAGGTCACCGACTTCGCCGCTGAAGTGGCTGCCCAGGCTGCCGCTGCAGCCCAGAAGTAAGAGGTTCGCAGAACGATGAGTCAGCCCGCCTATAAACGCATTCTCCTCAAGCTCTCCGGCGAAGCCCTGATGGGTGACGACGCCTACGGTATCAACCGTGAGGTGGTCGCCGGTATTGTTACCGATGTGGTCGATGTGACCCGCCTCGGTGTGGAGGTCGGAGTTGTGATTGGCGGCGGGAACATCTTCCGTGGCATGGCGGGGGCTGCGTCCGGCATGGATCGCGCCACCGCCGACTACATGGGGATGCTGGCCACCGTGATGAACGCCATGGCCCTTGCAGATGCGTTCCGGGCTGCAGGGGTCAATGCGCGGGTCCAGTCGGCCCTGCGCATCGACCAGGTGGTCGAGCCCTATATCCGTGGCAAGGCGATCCGCTATCTCGAAGAGGGGCGTGTCGTCATCTTCGGTGCTGGCACCGGTAATCCCTTCTTCACCACTGATACTGCTGCAGCCCTGCGTGGCTCCGAAATCGGTGCAGATATTGTGCTGAAGGCGACCAAGGTGGATGGCATCTACACGGCTGACCCGAAGAAAGATCCCTCCGCGACACGCTTCCACAAGATATCCTTTGATGAGGCGATCTCGCGGAATCTCGCGGTCATGGATGCGACGGCTTTTGCGCTGTGCCGCGATCAGCGTCTTCCCATCAATGTTTTCAGCCTCTTCAAGAGTGGTGCGCTGAAGCGGGTGGTGATGGGCGAGGACGAAGGCACGCTGGTCTACTGCTGAGGATGAAGCAATGATTCCCGAGCTCAAGAAAACTACCGAACACAAGATGCACCGCTCCATCGAGGCCCTCAAGCAGGATCTCGCCAAGGTGCGGACTGGCCGTGCCCACGTTGGCATTCTCGATCATGTGATGGTCGATTACTATGGCAGCCCGGTGCCCATCAGCCAAGTGGCAAACATCACCCTGATTGATGCGCGTACCATTGGCGTTCAGCCTTGGGAAAAGCCGATGGTCGGCAAGGTTGAGAAGGCCATCCGTGATTCCGATCTGGGTTTGAACCCCGCGGCTCAGGGTGAAGTCATCCGTGTGCCGATGCCGGCCCTGACCGAAGAGCGCCGCAAGGAGCTGATCAAGGTCGTCAAGAACGAGGGCGAGGGCGCGAAGGTTGCCGTGCGCAATCTGCGCCGCGATGCCAATGGCGCGCTCAAGGATGCTCTCAAGGCCAAGACGATTTCCGAGGACGACGAACGTCGTGCTCAGGATGAGGTCCAGAAGCTGACGGACAAGTCGATTGTCGAGATCGACAAGCTTCTCGCGCAGAAAGAACAAGAGCTGATGCAGATCTGACCGTCAGGTCGGTTGCTGCTTTCCCGGTTCCTTTTCTTCCAGGCGGATACGATATGGTGCGATTGCCGTTTCTCAGCTCCACGCGGGCCGTACCCGAGGCTGCGAAGGTTCCTCGGCACATCGCGATCATCATGGACGGCAACGGGCGTTGGGCGCGCAAGCGGCTGATGCCCCGGGTCGCCGGGCATGCCAAGGGTGTGGATTCCCTGCGCGAGGTGATTCGCAGTTGCCTTGATCGTAGTGTTGAGTACCTGACGGTGTTCGCCTTCAGTTCAGAAAACTGGCGTCGCCCGAAAGACGAAGTGTCTTTCCTGATGCAGTTGTTCGTGAAGTCCCTGAAGGCCGAAATCGAGCGCATCCATCGCAACAAGATCCGTCTGCGGGTGGTCGGTGATCTGGCGCCGTTCGACGACGCACTGGTGAGCCTGATCCGTGACGGTGAGGCGCTGACTGCCGATAACGGTAAGATGAATCTCACCATCTGCGCCAACTATGGTGGCCGCTGGGACATCATGCAGGCCGTGGAAAAGATGATCGCCACCTCTGGAGAGGCTGGCGGGCGTCCCTATTCCGAGGAGGACTTGGCGCCGCATCTTGCGCTGAGCTTCAGTCCCGAGCCAGATCTGTTCATCCGTACCGGGGGCGAGCAGCGTATCAGCAACTTCATGCTCTGGCAGCTCGCCTACTCCGAGCTTTATTTCACCGACAAGCTGTGGCCCGAGTTCGGTGAAGCGGCCCTGGATGAGGCCATCGCGTCCTACCAAGGGCGAGAGCGCCGCTTCGGACGGACCAGCGAACAGGTCGTCTCCGACAAGCCCGATACCGCGCCCGATCATGCTTAAGGCGCGGGTCATCACCGCGCTTGTCCTGCTCGCAGGTCTTCTCGCCGCACTCTTTCTACTGCCCGCTTCGGGCTGGCTCCTGTTCGCATCTCTCATCTGCGCCGTCGCAGCCTCGGAGTGGGCGACCATGCTCGGCTTTGGCGGTGTGGCCAGGAATCTCTATGCAGTGATTCTTGGCTCCCTGTGTCTCGCTGCCGGTGCGGTGGCTGGACTGCATCAGGAGGCCACTGTCGCGCCCTTCGGCCTTGCACCTGTGTATGCGGTCAGCGCCTTGTTCTGGGTCCTGTGCGTGCCTTTTTGGCTGCGTTCCTGGTGGCAATTGCCAGGGCAGGGGGCGGCGGCGCTGATTGGGTTGGTGCTGCTTCTTCCCCCCAGTCTGGCCATTGCCCACCTTCGACTCCTGAGCCCATGGCTGCTGCTGGGGGTCATGGCGGCGGTCTGGGTCGCTGACATTGCAGCGTATTTCACCGGCCGGGCCTTTGGCCGCCGCAAGCTGGCGCCGTCCATCAGCCCAGGCAAGAGCTGGGAGGGTGCCTACGGGGCGATGGCCGGCGTGGTGATCTATGGTCTTATCTGCCTGAATCATGTGGGGCATGACGTGACAGCAAGTGGCTACCTCCTTGCGGTGCCGGTACTGGTTGCCTTCACGGCGGTGAGCATCATCGGTGATCTGTTTGAGTCATTGATCAAGCGCCAGGCAGGCGTCAAGGACAGTGGGAGTCTGCTGCCTGGGCATGGTGGTGTGCTTGATCGTATTGACAGCCTTACGTCCACGCTGCCGATTGCCGGCTTGCTGACACTCTGGATGGCGCGTTGAAGTCATGAACCACGGCAAGAAACTTGTAACGGTACTCGGCGCGACGGGCTCCATCGGTGTCAGCACGCTGGACGTGGTAGCACGGCACCCGGATCTTTTTGGTGTGTTTGCCCTCACGGCCCATCGGCAGGTGGACAAACTGCTTGAGCAGTGTCTGGCTCACCGCCCTGCCTATGCGGTTCTCGATAGCTCGGAGGACGCGTTGGCGCTGCAGTCCCGGCTCGACGCAGCAGGCTGTTGCACCGAGGTGCTGGTGGGCGCGGCTGCCCTGGCCGATGTGGCTGCTGCCCCGGAAGTGGACATGGTCATGGCCGCCATTGTCGGCGCCGCTGGGCTCGTGCCGGCCCTTGCCGCTGCGCGGGCTGGCAAGCGCATCCTGCTCGCCAACAAGGAAGCCCTGGTGATGTCCGGGGCACTCTTCATGCAGGAGGTTGCAGCGACCGGGGCAAGCTTGCTGCCCATCGATAGCGAGCACAACGCCATTTTTCAGGCGCTCCCCGCGGGTTTCGAACGGGGCCTTCACGGTAGCGGTGTCAATCGCATCCTGCTGACCGCCTCAGGAGGGCCTTTCCGGCGCAAGCCTGTGGAGGAGCTTGCCGCGGTAACGCCGGATATGGCTTGCGCCCATCCCAACTGGGTGATGGGGCGCAAAATTTCCGTCGACTCCGCCACCATGATGAACAAGGGCCTCGAGGTCATCGAGGCTCACTGGCTATTCGGCTTGCCGGCGGCAAGCATCCAGGTGGTCATCCATCCCCAGAGCGTGATTCATTCGATGGTCTCGTACGCGGATGGATCGGTCATTGCCCAGCTGGGCAACCCGGATATGCGCACGCCTATTGCCCATGCCATGGCTTATCCCCAGCGGGTGGATGCGGGTGTGCGTCCGCTTGATCTGTTCGAGATTGCCCGGCTGGATTTCGAGCGCCCGGATCTTGAACGATTCCCCTGCCTGGCCCTGGCCTACCGGGCGCTGGAAGAAGGGGGGATTGCACCCGCCGTGCTCAATGCGGCCAACGAGGTTGCGGTGGCGCGATTTCTCGATGGCGGGCTGCGGTTTGACCGTATCGCTGGCGTCATCGCCGATACGCTGGACGCAATTGCGCCGCATACGGCGGATACCCTCGAGATCGTTTTTGAGGCGGACCGACAGGCCCGGGATATCGCCGGTGATCTGGTTCGAGGGCGGTGCAGATGAGTGGCATGGGTCTGCTCGATTACGTCCTGCCTTTCCTGCTGGCGTTGGGGATTCTGATCGTCGTTCACGAGTTCGGTCATTACAGCGTGGCGCGCCTGTGTGGTGTCAAGGTGCTGCGATTTTCGTTGGGTTTCGGCAAGCCGCTGCTGATGCGTCGCTTCGGCCCTGACCAGACGGAGTGGGTGCTGTCGGCCTTCCCGCTGGGGGGCTACGTGAAGATGCTGGACGAGCGTGAGGCTCCGGTGCCAGCGCACGAGCAGCACCGGGCCTTCAATCGGCAGACCGTGTGGCGCCGGATCGCCATCGTGGCGGCGGGGCCGCTTGCGAACTTTGTCCTGGCCATCGTCCTGTACTGGGGGCTTTACGTCGGAGGGGTGGAGGAGTTGCGGCCACGTCTCGGCCCCCCGGTGGCTGCCAGCCTGGCCGAGCAGGCCGGCTTCGCCGACGGTGACGTCGTGCGCAGCGTTGATGGCCGGCCGGTACAGACCTGGCAGGAGTTTCGTTGGGAGTTGATCAACGACGCCCTGGACAAGCGGGTGGTGGTAATCGAGACCATCAACGATACCCGGGAGATCGTGTTTCGCAAGCTCGATTTGAGTGCGGCGACGGTGGATCAGGATAAGCAGGACATCGCGACACAGGTAGGCCTGACCTTGCAGCGTCCCAAGCTGCCTGCCGTGCTGGGCAAACTAAGCCCGGGTGGGGCCGCCGAAGCGGCAGGGCTGCGCGAAGGAGATCGGGTTGTCCGTATCGGAGAGAAAACCGTGGAGGACTGGACCGAGTTGGTGATGGCTGTTCGCGAGGCCCCGGGTCAGACATTGGAAGCAGAAGTCGTTCGGGATGGTGGAGCCTACGTGACCCGCATCGTCCCTGTATCGGTCGAGGAGAACGGTCGTGCAATCGGGCGCATCGGCGTCGGGGTGGCCGACGCGGAAGGCCGACGGGAGCTGATGTTCGTGACGGTTCGCTATGATTCCCTGGACGCGCTGGGCAAGGGCTTGCGTCAGACCTGGGATACTGCGGCGCTCAGTCTGTCGGTCATGGGACGCATGATTGTCGGCGAGGTTTCGGTGAAGAATCTCAGTGGTCCGGTGACCATTGCCGACTTTGCCGGGCAGTCCGCACGCATGGGTTTTTCCCATTACATCAAGTTCCTGGCGCTGATCAGCATCAGCCTCGGGGTCCTGAATCTGCTCCCGGTGCCGGTGCTTGATGGTGGGCACTTGCTGTATTATGTGATCGAGATCATCAAGGGCGGCCCGGTTTCCGAACGTGTTATGGAGATCGGCCAGCAGATCGGCATGGCCCTGCTGGCAGCGCTAATGGCTTTCGCCTTCTACAACGACATCAACCGCCTTGTTGCTAGCTGAAATCGGATGAAATCCAAGCTTCTTCCCGGGGTGATCGCTGCGCTTTTCGCTGCGTCTCCCGCATTGGCCTTTGAGCCATTCGTCGTCAAAGACATTCGTATTGAAGGTATCCAGCGCACCGAAGCCGGTACTGTATTCAACTACCTGCCCGTCAAGGTCGGAGAGCAGTTTTCCGACGACAAGGCTTCCCAGGCGATCAAGGCCCTGTTTGCCACGGGCTTCTTCAAGGACGTCCGGATCGAAGTGGATAAAGACGTGATCGTCGTCGTTCTCGACGAGCGTCCGGCTATTTCCCAGGTCGATTTTGTCGGCATCAAGGAGTTCGACAAGGAGGCCCTGAAGAAAGGCCTCAAGGAAGTCGGCCTTGCGGAGTCGCGGATCTTTGACCGGGCGGTACTTGAGCGTGCCGAACAGGAGCTCAAGCGTCAGTACCTCTCCAAGGGCTTGTATGGTGTGCAGATCACCACCACCGTCACGCCCCTTGAGCGCAATCGTGTCGGTGTGAATTTCAACGTGGTTGAGGGTGAGGCCGCGCGTATTCGCCAGATCAGCATCATCGGCAACAAGGTGTTCAAGGAGAAGGAGCTGCTTGAGCTCTTTTCCCTCACCACCCCGGGCTGGATGACGTGGTATTCGAAGAGTGACCAGTATTCGAAGCAGAAGCTTTCCGGCGATATCGAGGCGCTGCGCTCCCATTACCTGAACCGGGGCTATCTGGATTTCAACATCGATTCGACCCAGGTGTCGATCACGCCCGACAAGAAGGATATCTACATCACCCTGAGCATTTCCGAGGGTGAGAAGTACACCGTCTCCGACGTAAAGCTGGCGGGCACCATGGTGGTGCCCGAGGCCGAGCTTCAGGCGCTCATCAAGCTCAAGGCGGGTGAGACCTTCGTGCGCGACAGCGTCACGGCCACCACCAAGGCCATCAGCGATCGCCTGGGCAATGCGGGCTATGCCTTTGCCAACGTCAATGCTGCCCCGGAAGTGGACAAGGCGAAACGTGAGGTGGCCTTCACCTTCTTTGTCGATCCGGGCCGCCGCGTTTATGTGCGAAAAATCAACTTCGCAGGCAATGTGCGTACCCGTGACGAGGTGATTCGTCGCGAGATGCGTCAGATGGAGGGTGCGTGGTACGACGGTGCCGCGCTCAACCGTTCAAAGGTGCGCCTGGATCGCCTCGGCTACTTCGACGAAGTCTCCATCGAGACACCGGCGGTCACGGGCTCTACCGACCAGGTCGATGCCAACTTCACCGTCAAGGAGCGCGCCACCGGCAACCTGATGCTCGGCGCGGGTTTCTCCAGCTCCGAAAAGGTCATCCTGTCCGCGTCGATTTCCCAGCAGAACCTGTTCGGCACCGGCAATGCCATGACCCTTCAGGTCAATACCGGCCGGATCAACAAGACGGTTGCCCTGTCCTTCACCAATCCTTACTGGACCATCGATGGGGTCAGTGTGGGTTGGGACATCTATCAGCGCAACGTTGACCCGACCTCCCTGTCGGTGGCGACCTACAAGAGTTCGTCTATCGGTGCTGGTGTCCGCTTTGGCTACCCGATTGCAGAAGACGACCGGATCAATTTCGGCCTCGCCATCGACCAGACCACCATCAAGGTCTACGACTCCAGCCCGGCGCCCTACGTGAACTTCGTCAACACCTTCGGCGATACGGCGCGGAGTCTGCTGGCGACGGCGGGCTGGGCCCGGGATCGTCGGGACAGTTTCCTGTATCCGACCTCGGGGGTGTATCAGCGGGCATCGGTTGAAGTTGCCACGCCGGTTCTCGACATGCGTTATGTCCGCGCCAATTACCAGCATCAGTACTGGATTCCCTTTGGTGGTGGCTACGCGTTGATGCTCAATGGCGATGTGGGCTATGCCCACGGCTACGACGGGAAGGCACTGCCGTTCTACAAGAACTTCTACGCGGGTGGTATCGGCTCGGTGCGGGGATATGAACAGAGCACCCTCGGCCCCCGTTATACGGACAGCTCGGGTTTTGTGCGTTCCCTGGGTGGCAACCGGCGCGTGGTAGGCAACGCGGAGTACTATTTCCCCATGCCCGGCTCCCAGAAAGACAAGTCCATGCGGCTGTCCTTGTTCGCCGATGCGGGTTATGTGTGGGGTTCGGACGACAAGGTCCGGGCTTCCGATTTGCGTTACAGTGCCGGCCTGGCGTTCTCCTGGAGTTCTCCTGTCGGCCCGCTCAAATTCAGTCTTGGTCAGGCGCTCAAGAAGGAAGAAGGCGATCGAACGCAGAAATTCCAGTTCCAGTTGGGTACGGTTTTCTGATCGCGACCGAACCGTATTGCAAGCAGATGGAGGTTTGAGTGAAGGGTATTGGCATTTCCACGCTGGCAGCAGTGCTGCTGGCAGCGTTTGCACAGACGGCCGTAGCCGAGGTGAAGGTTGGCTTCGTCAATTCCGATCGGGTCATGAAGGAAGCGACGCCTGCCAAGAAGGCGCAGCAGAAACTCGAGAAGGAATTCGAGAAGCGCGACCAGGACCTTCAACGCATCGCCAAGCAACTGCAAGGCATGCAAGAGGCGCTTGAGAAGAACACCATGACGATGGGCGAGGGTGAGCGCCGCAACAAGGAGCGTGAGTTCAACGACCTCAACCGCGAGTTTCAGCGTAAGCAGCGTGAGTTCCGGGAAGACCTGAACCAGCGTCGCAACGAAGAACTGGCGGGGGTGCTTGAGCGAGCCAACAAGACGATCAAGCAGATCGCCGAGGCTGATAAGTACGACATCATCTTCCAGGAAGCCGTGTACGCAAGCCCGCGTATCGATATCACCGACAAGGTGATCAAGGCCCTCAGCGAAGCCAAGTAGGCGTCCGTCCCCATGGAAGTCTCTCTTGGTGCCCTGGTAGGCAGGCTTGGAGGCGAACTGCTTGGTGACCCGGATGTGATGGTCAGGCAGATCGCCACCCTTGAGAAGGCGGGCGACGGAGACCTCGCCTTTCTCGCCAACCCCAAGTATCGCCAGGCGCTTGAAACCAGCCGGGCCGCGGCTTTCATACTGGCGCCGAAGGCTGTGTCGTTGACCGATAGACCGCGCATCGTCACGCCCGATCCCTATCTCTATTTTGCCCGGGCGGCCCAGTTTTTCAATCCACCGCGGCGCGCACCGGCAGGCATTCACCCCAGTGCTGTAGTCGCGTCGTCGCTGCCGCCTTCCGTCTCTGTTGGTGCCAATGCGGTGATCGGCGAGAGCTGCGTGATTGGTGAGAACTGTGTGATTGGGCCGGGCAGCCTGATTGGTGATGGCGTGCACATCGGAGCTGACAGCCTGTTGCATGCCGGGGTCACCATCCATTTCGATTGCGTGGTTGGCAAACGGGCCATCCTGCACTCGGGTGTCGTCATTGGTTCGGATGGTTTCGGTTTTGCCCGGGATGCAGATCGTCATTGGGTAAAGATTCCCCAGATCGGTCGTGTGCTTGTTGGTGATGACGTGGAGATTGGCGCCAATACCACTGTCGACCGCGGTGCGCTTGGGGACACGGTGATTGGCAATGGGGTCAAGCTCGACAACCTGATTCAGATCGCCCACAACGTGAGCATCGGTGACGACAGCATCATGGCGGGGCATTCGGGCATTGCCGGCAGCACCCGGGTCGGGGCCCGGTTGATGGTTGGTGGGCAGGCCGGGATTGCCGGTCATCTGAAGGTCTGTGACGACGTCGTAGTGTCAGCCGGGACCATCATTTCCAAGTCCGTGGACAAGCCCGGGGTATACACCGCGATGCTTCCGCAGATGTCCCATGCGGACTGGATCCGCAATTTTGCCCACGTGCGTCGCCTTGATGCGATGGCCGACCGGGTGCGCGAGCTGGAGAAGAAGCTCGCTGACATGGAAAAGAAATCATGAGCGAAATCATCGACATCAACGAAATCAAGCAGTACATCCCGCATCGATATCCCTTCCTGCTTGTGGATCGGATCGTCGAGATCGAGCTCGGCAAGCGTGCCGTGGGCCTCAAGAATGTGACCATCAACGAGCCTTTCTTCCCTGGCCACTTTCCCCACAATCCGGTCATGCCCGGCGTGCTGATCATCGAAGCGCTGGCCCAGGCTGCCGCCGTGCTGGCCTTCAAGACCGAAGGGACAATTCCGGACAAGGATGCGATGGTGTATTTCGCGTCGGTGGACAACGTGCGCTTCAAGCGCCCCGTGGTGCCTGGCGATCAACTGATGCTCGAGGTCGAGATCGTTCGCACCATCCGCAACATCTGGAAGTTCAAGGGGGTTGCCCGCGTCGCCGGCGAGGTGGCAACCGAAGCCGAATTCATGTGTGCGATCAAACGATGACGATTCACCCGACTGCCATTGTCCACCCGGGAGCGCGCCTTGCTGCTGACGTGCAGGTCGGGCCGTTTTCGGTCATCGGCGAGCATGTCGAGGTTGGTGAAGGTACGACGATTGGCCCCCATGTTGTCATCGAGGGGCACACCCGCATCGGCCGTGACAACCGGATCTTCCAGTTCTGCTCCATCGGCTCCGAGCCCCAGGACAAGAAATACGCCAACGAGCCGACCCGCCTCGAGATCGGCGATCGCAACACCATTCGCGAGTTCTGCAGCTTCAGCACCGGCACCATTCAGGACGGTGGTCTGACCCGCGTCGGCAACGACAACTGGATCATGGCCTATGTCCACGTGGCCCACGACTGCACGGTGGGCAACAACACCATCTTTGCCAACAATGCCACCCTTGCCGGCCACGTCTCGGTGGGTGACTGGGCGATTCTGGGTGGCTTTACCGGTGTGCATCAGTTCGTGCGTGTGGGTGCCCACAGTTTCTGTGGCGTCGGCACCGTGCTGCTGCAGGATCTCCCGCCCTTTGTCACAGTGTCGGGCAACCCGGCCTCGCCCCACGGCATCAACAGCGAGGGGCTGAAGCGGCGCGGTTTTTCCAGCGAAGGCATTGCGGCCATCAAGCGCGCCTACAAGACGCTCTATCGCAACGGACTTACCCTCGACGAGGCTCGCCAGCAGATTGCGGCCGTCGCCGCCGATGTTCCCGAGCTCAGGCAGTTTTCCGACTTCATTGCCGACTCCGGTCGTGGCATCGTTCGGTAGTCCATGGCTTTGCGCATCGCCATGGTGGCGGGCGAGGCGTCCAGTGACCTCCTCGCCAGCCACCTGATCCGGGCGCTCAAGCGCCATCTGCCGGACGCAGAGTTCTTCGGTATTGGTGGGCCCAAGATGCAGGCCGAGGGTTTCAAGGCGCTCTGGCCTGCCGAGAAGCTGGCTGTCCACGGCTACGTGGATGCGCTGAAGAACTACCGGGAGCTGTCCGGCATCCGCCGCACGCTGCTTAAGCGCCTGCTTGCCGATCCGCCGGCGGCCTTCATCGGGGTGGATGCGCCTGACTTCAGCCTGTGGCTCGAGAAGCGCCTGAAGGACAAGCATATTCCGGCGATCCACTTCGTCGGGCCGTCCATCTGGGCCTGGCGCAAGGGACGCATCAAGGGTATCGCGCGCTCTGTCAGTCACATGCTGTGCCTGTTCCCCTTCGAGCCACCTCTCTACCAGGCGGCCGGCGTACCTGTGAGCTACGTGGGGCATCCGCTGGCCGATGTTTTTCCGCTGGCACCCGATCGTGCTGCCGCCCGGGAGATGCTGCAGATCCCAGACGGGGTTCCGGTGTTCGCCCTTTTGCCGGGCAGCCGCCAATCGGAAGTGCGCAATCTCGCCGACACTTATATCGCCACCGCGGCCGCGCTCCATGAGCGTCACCCGGACGCCCGTTTCCTCGTGCCCCTGGCCACGC
This sequence comes from Zoogloea sp., assembly GCF_044344315.1. Taxonomy (GTDB): domain Bacteria; phylum Pseudomonadota; class Gammaproteobacteria; order Burkholderiales; family Rhodocyclaceae; genus Zoogloea. The sequence continues at coordinate 16,429 of NZ_JBIJDC010000009.1, forward strand.
GGGAAACCCGCCTGCTGTTTGAAGAAGCCCTGCGTCGCCATGCCAACATCGACCTGCCGATCCGCATCCTCTTCGGCCACGCCGTCGATGCAATGATCGCAGCCGATGTCGTGTTGGTGGCAAGCGGTACTGCGACGCTCGAGGCGGCCTTGCTGAAGCGCCCGATGGTGATCACCTACAAGATGGGCAAGTGGTCTTTCCGCCTGATGCGGAGGATGGCCTACCTGCCCTGGGTCGGACTGCCCAATGTGCTGGCCGGACGCGAGGTGGTGCCCGAGATCCTCCAGGATGCAGCTACGCCTCAGGCTCTCGCCGATGCCCTTGATGCCTGGCTGACCGACAAGGAAAAGGTGGCCGAGCTGACCCGTACCTTCACCGACATGCATCTGCAGTTGCGCCAGGACACCGCCGCCAAAGCCGCTGCCGCCATCCTCCCCTACCTGCAGGGGCGCGGGCGATGAAAGCGCAACGTGAAGAGGTGCCGTTTTTCCTCCGGGAAGGATGTCGCGGAGCGTCCGGTGGGTAGTTCTCCAAGCCTGCTTTGCGGGGTTGATGAGGCCGGGCGCGGCCCCCTGTGCGGGCCGGTTGTCGCTGCGGCGGTCATTCTCGATCCCGCGCGGCCGATTGCCGGTCTGGCCGACTCCAAGAAGCTCTCCGAGAAGCGCCGTGATGCGCTGGCCCTGGAGATCCGCGAGAAGGCCCTGGCCTGGTGCATTGCCGAGGCCAGCGTCGAGGAGATCGACCGCCTCAACATCCTGCACGCCTCCATGCTCGCCATGCAGCGGGCCGTTGCGGGCTTGCAGCAAGTACCGGACAGGGTGGCTGTGGATGGCAACCGCTGCCCGCACCTGCCCATGCCCTGCGAGGCCATCGTCAAGGGGGATTCCCTGGTGCCGGAGATCTCGGCTGCATCCATACTGGCCAAGACCGCACGCGATGCCCTACTGGTGGCCCTGGATACGCAGTATCCCCAATACGGGCTGGCCGCTCACAAGGGCTACCCGACACCGGCCCATCTTGCCGCCTTGAAAGCCCACGGGGTGTGCGCGATCTACCGGCGCAGTTTTGCACCGGTGCGTGCCATCGTGGCCAACCCACCCCTGTGGACCGACGAGGACTGCCTGTGAAACTCCATCATTTTCTGCTGTTCATCCACCTGGCCGGTGTTGTGATCTGGGTTGGAGGCATGGCTTTCGCCCATTTCTGCCTGCGTCCGGCGGCTCTCGCCTTGCCGCCTGCCCAACGTCTCAGTTTATGGAGCGCGGTGCTGGGGCGATTTTTCCGCATTGTTTGGGGGTGCATCGCCGTGATCGTGGCGTCAGGTTTCGCGATGCTGCTTGAGGTCGGGTTTGCCCAGGCGCCCCGCTCGTGGCATGTCATGGCTGCCGTCGGGCTGGTGATGGCGGGCATCTTCGCCAGCATCTGGTTCGGCCCGTGGCGGGCCCTGCAGCAGGCCGTTGCCGCCGAGAGCTGGGCTCAGGGCGCGCAGGCGCTCAACCTCATCCGCCAGCGGGTCACCCTCAACCTGGTGCTGGGTACGTTGACCGTCGCCCTGGCCACCCTCGGCCTCGCCTACTGATCGTGAAGCTCATCACCTCCCGCGACAATCCGGCGGTGAAGCACCTGCACGCCCTGGCCACGTCCGCCCGGGACCGGCGCAGGGAGGGGGAAACCCTGCTCGACGGCGCTCATCTGCTGGAGGTGGCGTTGGCACGGGGCATTGCTCCACTGCAGGTGGTGGTGAGTGAAAGTGGCAAGGCCCTGCCGGAGATTGCGTCCCTGCTGGCGCGCTGTGCACCGGGTGTCCTCATTGAAGTTCCCGACCGGGTGTTTGCCCACATCAGCCCGGTGGACTCGCCCAGCGGCGTGCTGGCCCGGATCGCCATCCCGGCGCAACCCGACGCGGGGCCGCTGGTGGATACCTGTGTAGTCCTCGACGGTGTGCAGGATCCGGGCAATCTCGGCACCATCCTGCGCACGGCGGCGGCGGTCGGCGTGGAGGAGGTGCTGCTGACGCCGGGCTGCGCCCAGGCCTGGTCGCCGCGGGTGCTGCGGGCCGCCATGGGGGCGCACTTCGGCCTGCGTCTGCGGGAAGGTTGCGATGTCGCCCTCGCCCTCGCCGGTTATCCGGGGGCGATCCTGGCGGCGGATCTGCGCGATGCGGTTGAGCTTTACGACATGGACCTGCGTCTACCGGTGGCCTGGCTGTTCGGCTCGGAAGGGCAGGGGCTGTCTCCTGCGGTGGCCGCCCTGGCCACCCGCCGGGTGCTGATTCCGATGCCGGGCGGGATGGAGTCCCTGAACGTGGGGGTCGCCGCCGGGGTATGCCTGTTCGAGCAGCTGCGCCAGCGCCGTTCAGGCCGGTAGGCTGACGTTGGCCGCTGCCCTCGCGGCTTCGCCGTCAGCCTGAAAGGGAACGACGCCGAGCAGGGGCGCTTCCATGCGCAGGCGCAGGGCATCCAGATTCTCCTGAAAGCGCAGCATGGCCGGATCCACCTGATTGGCGATCCAGCCCGCCAGCCTCAGGCCCCGGGCCTGGATGGCCTCGGCGGTGAGCAGGGCATGGTTGATGCAGCCCAGGCGCATGCCCACCACCAGGATCACCGGCAGACCCAGGTCACAGGCCAGGTCGGCGGTGTCGTAGCCGGCATCCAGGGGTACGCGAAAGCCCCCTACGCCTTCCACCAAAACCACGTCCGCCTGACGGTTGAGTTCGTCAAAGGCCTCGAGGATACGTCGGGCCTCGATGCGCACGCCTTCCTCGGCCGCGGCGATGTGCGGGGCAATCGGGCTGGTCAGGCAGTAGGGGTTGAGCAGGGCGAGACCGGGGTCGAAGCTGCCGGCCGCGCGCAGGCGGGCAGCGTCCTCATTGATGAACTGACCCTGGATCGTTTCGGCGCCGGCGGCCACCGGCTTCATGCCCACGGCCTTCAAGCCGCGGGCCCGGGCCGCGTGGAGCAGGGTGCAGGTGACGAAGGTCTTGCCGATCTCGGTGTCGGTGCCGGTGATGAAGTAGGCGCTCATGTCTTTTCCGCGAGGAGCCAGAGAGTGTCGTAGGAGGCCGGCAGTCCGGCCGGCGTGCGGTGTATCTCGTAGGCCTTGACCAGCTTGTGCCAGGCCGTCTTGCCCAGAAGCGTTCGGCGCGGGGCTCCGGTCTGATGGGCCCCGAGGGTCTTGATGTCGGAGAGCAGACCACGCAGGTTGGGGGCCCAGGCCTGGAGGGTGTCGCGCTCGCTGGCCAGGATGCGCAGCCCGGCGTCTTCGGCGGCGTCCTCGATCACTTCCGGGGGCTGGAAGGGTAGAACGTGCTCGTGGGCGTCCACCAGCCGGAAGGCGTCGCGCAGCTCGTGCAGGGTGCCGGGGCCGAGGGTGGCGATCCACAGTTGGCCACCGGGGCGCAGGCTGCGCGCCAGTTCGGGCAGGGCCTTGCGTGGGTGACACCACTGCAGGGCGTAGCTGGACCACAGGGCGTCGATGCTGGCGTCGGCCAGGGGCAGTCTCTCGAGGTCGGCGCACAGGGGCAGGGCCAGACCAGGGGGCTGGCGGCGCAGCATGGCCGGGGCGAAATCGAGGGCGATCAGGTCGGCATCGGGGAAGTGGCGCCGCAGTCCCGAGAGGGCATAGCCCGTGCCGCAGCCGGCATCAACGATGCGGTGGGGCCGAAGCGCCTGGGCCGCGACCATGCTGAGAAGGCGGTCACAGGCGCTACGCTGGACGGCGGCGACGGCATCGTAGGCATCGGCGGCCTTGTCGAAGGCGGCACGGACGGCGCGCTTGGGGGCCGGTGCATCAGTCACGGGCGAAGCCCTCGATCAGGCTGGCGCAGTCTTGCGGGCGTGACAGGAAGGGCGCGTGGCCGGCATCGGCGAAGATGCTCAGGCGCCCGTCGGGCAGGGTGTCGGCCAGCCATTCGGCGGCGGCGGTGGGCATCAGGGTGTCACCGGCGCCGTGGAGCAGGCGGACGGGCTGCCGGATCTCCGGCACCGCGCTGCGCAAGTCGATGCTGGCGAGCAGATCCAGGCCGTCGGCGAGGGCTGCTCTGCGAGCGTCATCCGGTGGCGTCGCGGCACTGCCCAGACCATTGACCACCTCGCGCCGGCGCGCGTCGCCGAGCCCCTGCAGGGCGATGAAGCGGCGCTGGGTGCCGGCAGGCTCTGCATCAAAGCTGCGTCGGAAGTCGGCCAGGGTGTCGGCGGGCATGGCGGCCTGCCAGTCCTCGGCCTGCACGAAGCGCGGCGTGGCGCTGATGAGGACGAGTCGGGCGATGTGGTCGGGATGGTGGCGGGCCAGATGCAACGCCAGCTGGGCACCCAGGGACCAGCCGACCAGCAGACTGTTCCCGGGGAGCTGCGCCAGCACGGCGTCGGACCAGCTTTCAAGGCTGTCCCCGGCAGAGGCCGCGTTGCCATGGCCGGGCAGATCGATGATCCGCACGTCCAGGCTTGGGTCCAGGGCGGCTCGCAAGGGGGCCCACACTGCGGATGACAGCCCCCAGCCATGGAGGAGAACAATGGGGTGGGTCATGGCTGTGCGGCCTCCAGACGCTGGAGGGTGGCCACGAGTCGATCGACCTGCTCATTGCTGTGGGCCGCCGAGAGCACGATGCGCAGGCGTGCCGAGCCCTTGGGTACGGTAGGCGGGCGGATCGCCGGGACCCACAGCCCCTCGGCGTCGAGGGCCCGGGAGACGGCCAGGGTCTCGTGGTTGTCCCCGATCACCAGGGGCTGGATGGGCGTGTCGGAGGGTAGCAGCTGCCAGCGCTGCAGGCGCAGACCGGTCTTGAAGCGGGCAATCAGGGCGTTGAGGTGGGCCCGTCGCCCGTCGCCCTGTTCGATCAGCTCGAGGGCGGTGAGCAGGCCTTCGGCCAGCATCGGCGGTGCACCGGTGGTGAAGATGTAGCTGCGGGCCTTGTTGAGCAGCCAGTCGATCACGTCCCGCTGGCCGGCCACGAAGGCGCCGGACACGCCCGCGGCCTTGCCCAGGGTGCCCATGTAGATCAAGCGCGGTGAGGCCAGGCCGAAGTGGGCCAGGCAGCCACGCCCCTGGGGGCCGAGCACGCCGAAGCCGTGGGCGTCATCCACCAGCAGCCAGGCCTGGTGGGCTTCGGCCAGGGCGAGGAGCTCGCGCAGGGGCGCGATGTCACCGTCCATGCTGAACACCCCGTCGGTGACGATGAGCTTCCGCTGGGCGTCGGAGGCGGCCAGCCGTGCTGCCAGGGCTTGCAGGTCGCAATGGGGGTAGCGGATCAGTTCGGCCCGGGAGAGCAGGGCGCCATCCACCAGGGAGGCGTGGTTGAGCTTGTCGGCGAAGATGGCATCGCCGCGGCCGACCAGGGCCGGCATGACGCCGATGTTGGCCATGTATCCCGTGGAGAAATAGAGTGCATCGTCCATGCCGGTGAAGGTGGCGAGGCGCTGCTCCAGGGCTTCGTGGGCGGCGTAGTGGCCGCTGACCAGGTGCGAGGCGCCGGAGCCGGTGCCCCAGCGCTGGCTGCCGTGGCGGACGGCTTCGGCGATGGCCGGCTCGGCGGCGAGGCCCAGGTAGTCGTTGGAGCAGAAGGCGAGGACGGGCTCCGCCCGGTCGGCCAGGCGCGTATCGGGCCGGCAGGGCGTGGTGACAACGCGGCGGCGGCGGCGCAGGCCGGCGGCGTCGAGTTCGCCCAGCCCGGCGCGCAGTTCGTCCAGCGGGTCGATGTGCTCAGCCAAGGCTGGCCTCCAGAGCGGCGGCGCAGCGGCTGGCGAGCAAGTCGATCTCCTCGTCGGACAGGATGTAGGGCGGCATGGTGTAGACCGTGTTGCCGATGGGGCGCAGCAGCAGTTCCCGGTTCAGCGCCTCGGCGAAGAAGCGGTGGGAAAAGCCGGCGGGCGCATCGGCCACGTCGAAGGCCAGAATCATGCCCTGCTGACGCAGGTGGCGTACCTTCGGGTGGCTGCCCACTGCGGCCCGGAAGGCCTCGCCAAGGCGGGCGGCCTTGCGCCGGTTGGCGAGGATCACATTGTCCTGGGCGAAGATGTCGAGGGTCGCCAGGGCGGCCCGGCAAGCCAGCGGGTTGCCGGTGTAGGAGTGGGAATGCAGGAAGCCTCGGGCGGTGTCGTCGTCGTAGAAGGCCTCGAAGACCCGGTGGGTGGTGAGGACGATGGACAGAGGCAGGTAGCCGCCCGAGATGCCCTTGGACAGGAGCAGGAAATCGGGCCAGATGCCGGCCTGCTCGCAGGCGAAGAAGCTCCCCGTGCGGCCGCAGCCCACAGCAATCTCGTCGGCAATGAGGTGGACCTGGAAGCGGTCGCAGAGCTGGCGGGCCAGACGCAGGTATTCCGGGTCGTACATGACCATGCCGGAGGCACCCTGCACCAGGGGTTCGACGATCAGGGCTGCGGTCTCGTCGGCGTGGGCCACGAGGTGAGCTTCGAGGGCGGCGGCGGCGCGACGGGCCACATCGGCAGCGCTTTCACCGGCTGCGGCCAGGCGGGCGTCGGGGCTGGGCACGCAGGTGCCACCGCGGACCAGGTCGGCATAGGCGTCACGAAACAGGGCGACGTCAGTGACGGCCAGGGCGCCGACGGTTTCACCGTGGTAGCTGCCGGCCAGGCTGACGAAGCGGTTCTTGCCCGGTTTGCCCTGGTTGCGCCAGAAATGGACGCTCATCTTGAGAGCGATCTCGGTAGCCGAGGCGCCGTCGGAGGCGTAGAAGGCGTGGCCGAGCTGGTGGCCGGTGAGGGCGGCGAGGCGTTCGGAGAGTTCGACCACCGGCTCGTGGGTGAAGCCGGCAAGCATCACGTGCTCCAGGGTGTCGAGCTGGGCCTTGAGGGCGTTGCCGATGCGCGGGTTGGCGTGGCCAAAGAGGTTGACCCACCAGGAGCTGATGCCGTCCAGGTAGCGCCGCCCGTCCATGTCGAAGAGCCAGGCGCCTTCACCCCGGGAGATGGGGATCAGCGGCAGCTGCTCATGGTGTTTCATCTGGGTGCACGGGTGCCACACCGCGGCGAGGGAGCGGGTCAGGAGGCGGGTGTTGTGCGGACTGGACGACATGGGTGGATCGGAGGCGACTCGGAAAGTGAAAAGTGGAGCGGCCAGGGCATGGCGGCTCCACTCGGCGGACCGGCCTGCAGCGCCTGGGGCGCTGCGTGCAGGTGCCAATGCTCAGTAGGCGTAGATGCTGGCGCTGCCGGCACCGACGGCCGTGTAGATGCTCTGGGCATTGATCAGACCGTACAGGGTGCTGCCCGCCAGCGGCGAGGTTTGTGCTGTCCAGGTGGTGCCCGTGATCTCCCGGGTGTAGATCGTTCCGTTGGTGCCCAGGGCCACCAGTCGCGAGGCCGCAGACACGGCGGTCAGGTTGCCGGCAAGGACGGTGCTGGTCCAGGTACTGGCATCATTGCTGGTGAGCACGGTGCCGTCGGCACCGACGGCCACGAAGGTGTAGGTGGTGACGCTGTTGCTGGTGGTGGCTACGGCCGCCACTGCGGTGAGGTCACCGGTCTGGGTGGTGGCCGTCCAGTTGACGGCGTCGGTACTGGTGAGCACGGTACCACCGCTGCCAACAGCCACCCACACACCCTTGGTGGAGTAGGCCACGCCGCGCAGGTTGGCGGTGACGGCCGGCGTCACCGAGGTGGCGTTCCAGGTGATGCCGTCGTTGGAGTAGCGCAGGGCGCCGTTGTCGCCCACGGCCACCACGGTGGAGCCGTTCGTGGCGATGGCGTTGAGGGTCTGGGTGGTGCCCGTGGCGCTGCCGGGGACGGTGGTCCAGGTGTTGATGTCGGCGCTGTAGGCGGCGGTGCCGTTGCTGCCGACGGCCACGTACTTGGCGATGCTGCTTGCGTACACCACACCCTTCAGGTGGACGCTGCTGTCGACGAGCGTACCGGTCGGGGTGATCCAGCTCAGGGGCTCGGACGAAACATAGTTGCGGCCGGTGGTGGTGTCGGGGGTGCGGAAGATTGCCCCATCATCGCCAACAGCCACGTACGAATAGGTGCTGGCACCGCTGGCGGTGAGGCCATAGGCGACGCTGCGCAGGGTCTTGCCCGCGCCCAGGGTGCCCCCCGTGTACCAGGTCGAGCCAGCCAGGCGGGTGGTGGCCGTCTGCACTGTGGCGCCAGGCCCGCCCTCGCCGCCGTCCTTGCGGGCATTGACGGTGAAGGCGTACTGGGTGGCATCGGTCAGCCCGGTGAGCACGTAGGGCGGTGACACCTTGAGTCGGTAGCTGGCGGTCTTCTCGCCTGGAGAAACGCTGGTACCTGCCTTGAACCACAGCCAGTAATCCACGCCCGCTTCGGCAGTCCAGTTGATGAAGGCCTGGTTTTCACCCGCCACCACGGTGAAGTTGGAAGGTGCCGGAGCGGAAGAACCTCCTCCACCGCAGGCGGTGAGGAGTGCGGTCAGGGTGGCAGCAAGGATCAGGCGGCGTTGGGGCAGGAACATGGAGGCAGGACCATCAATGAATGGGGCGATCCCGGATTCTACAGCAGGGGGGCTGTCCTGCCAGCGCTCCCGTGCATGGCGCGCTGGCAGGGGGCGGCCTCAGACCGAGGCTCATGCCGCAGATCAGACGATGGGTACGCCGCTGAGTTCCTTGAGCAGGATTTCCTGGGCAGAGCGGCGCGTGGTGCGCGGGTTCTTGCGGCGATACTGGTTGTCGTTGCCCAGCTCCCAGGCCTGGCAGTTGTCGCCCAGGTAGGGGCGCAGGCCTTCCTTCATTACACGCCGTTTCACTTTCGGGTCGAGGATGGGGAAACCGATTTCGATGCGCTTGAAGAAGTTGCGCTCCATCCAGTCGGCACTGGACAGATAGAGCTTGTCGGCACCATCGGCCCCGAAGTAGAAAATGCGGTGATGCTCCAGGAAGCGTCCAACGATGGAGCGCACCCGGATGTTCTCCGAGAGGCCGGCGACACCCGGCTTGAGGGCGCACACGCTGCGGGCGATCACGTCGATCTCGACGCCGGCCTGGGAGGCTTCGTAGAGCGCTTCGATGGTCTCCGGTTCGAGCAGGGCATTGACCTTGACGATGATGCGGCCCTTGCGCCCGGCCCGGGCGATCTCGGCCTCATCCTTGATGGCCTGTACCACGTTGGGCTGCAGTGTGAAGGGCGCCTGCCACAGGTGGCGCAGGCGTCCGGCCTGGCCGAGGCCGGTGAGCTGCTTGAAGACTTCGGCCACGTCGGCGCCGATCTCTTCGTTGGCAGTGAGCAGGCCGAAGTCGGTGTAGAAGCGGGTGGTGCGCGGGTGGTAGTTGCCGGTGCCCAGGTGCGCGTAGCGGCGCAGGGTGCCTTCCTCGCGGCGTACCAGCAGGAGCATCTTGGCGTGGGTCTTGTAGCCGAAAACGCCGTACACCACGTGAGCACCGACCTCCTCGAGGCGGGCGGCCCAGCTGATGTTGGCCTCTTCGTCGAAGCGGGCCATCAGTTCGAGCACCACGGTGACTTCCTTGCCCTTCTGGGCGGCCCGCACCAGGTGTTCCATCAGCACCGAGTCAGTGCCGGTGCGATACACGGTCATCTTGACGGCAACCACGTCGGCATCGTCGGCGGCGGCCTTGAGCAACTCGATGACCGGCTCGAAGCTCTGGAAGGGGTGATGCAGCAGGATGTCCTGGCGGCGGATGGCGCGGAAGATGTTGTCCTGCTTTTCCAGGCCGCGGGGCCGGGCGGGCCGGAAGGAGCGGTACTTGAGATCGGGGCGCTCAACCCAGTCGGGTACCTGATTGAGGCGCACCGGGTTGACCATGCCGGGGACCCGATAGACGTCCCCGCGGTCGAGACCAAACTGGGTCATCAGGAAGTCCGCCATGGCCTCTGAGCAGTTGTCGGCGATCTCCAGGCGCACGGCATCGCCATAGTGGCGCTGCTGCAGTTCGCCTTTCAGGGTGGCGCGCAGGTCCTTGACCTCTTCCTCGTCCACGAACATGTCGGAGTTGCGGGTGACCCGGAACTGGTAGCAACCGAGCACGTTCATGCCTTCGAAGAGCTCGCCGACATGAGCGTGCAGCATGGACGACAGGAACACGAAGCCGTAGTCCACGCCGGTGAGGTCCTTGGGCAGGCGGATGACCCGGGGCAGGGCACGCGGGGCCTGCACGATGGCGGCGCCGGAGTTGCGCCCGAAGGCATCGCGGCCTTCCAGCTCGACGGCAAAGTTGAGGCTCTTGTTGAGCACCCGCGGAAAGGGGTGGGCCGGGTCCAGGCCGATGGGGGTGAGGACCGGCATCACTTCGCGGACGAAGTAATCCCGCGCCCACAGGTGCTGGGCATCGGTCCATACCGACCGGCGCAGGAAGACGATTCCTTCGGCGGCCAGCGCCGGCAGGATGGTGTTGTTGAGCAGGTTGTACTGGTCGGTGATGAGGCTATGGACCTCGCGACTGATCCGTGACAGCAACTCGGCAGGGGCCAGCCCGTCGGTGGTCAGGACAAGGCTGCCGAGGCGTTGCTGTTCCTTGACCCCGGCAACGCGTACTTCAAAGAACTCGTCGAGGTTGCTGGAAACGATGCACAGGAAACGGAGCCGCTCCAGCAGTGGTACCGACGTGTCTGCCGCCTGGGCGAGTACCCGGCGCTGGAACTGCAGCAGGGACAGCTCGCGGTTGATGAAGTGATCGGTGCTGAAATGGCGGTCGGAATGAGGGTGCGGCATGCTTCGTCCTTGTGATCGTCCGGATTCGTCCGAAGTATGTGACGGTAGTGTTTCAGGCAGATGACGATGAGGGCGAGGGATTGAATCCGGTAGGCCGACGGGTCGCCGGTGCTAGAATTCCGGGCCTTGGCGCCCTGGGCGTATCTTGTGTGTGATTCATGAACCGTGAGTTGATTGCTGCCATTGATCTTGGCTCCAACAGTTTCCGTCTGCAGGTCGGGCGGATCGTCAATGACCAGATCTATCCCCTCGATGGTATCAAGGAGTCCGTGCGCCTTGCGGCCGGCTTGTCCCCTGATCGCATGCTTGATGCCGCTTCCCAGTTCCGGGGAATCAGCGCCCTGCGCTGCTTCAACGAGCGTCTGCGCGATTATTCGCCGGATGCCGTGCGGGCGGTGGCGACCAACACCCTGCGCGTGGCCAAGAACGCTGCCCACTTTCTGGTGCAGGCCGAGGCCGCCCTCGGCTTTCCGATCGAGGTTATTGCCGGTCGGGAGGAGGCGCGTCTGATTTACGTGGGCGTCGCCCACACCCTGCCCAATCCCCATCGGCAGCAGCTGGTGGTGGATATTGGCGGTGGTTCCACCGAATTCGTGATCGGCAAGAGTTTCCAGCCGATTGCCCTGGAATCGCTGTACATGGGCTGCGTGAGCTTCTCCCTGCGGCATTTCCCCGACGGGCGGGTAGACAAGCGCGGCCTGCGTGATGCCGAGCTGGCGGCGATGAAGGAGATCCAGACCATCTCCCACGCCTACCGGGAGATCGGCTGGCAGGAGGCGGTGGGGTCCAGCGGATCGGCCAAGGCCCTCGTGGATATCCTGGAACTCAACGGTCTGTCGGACGGGGGTATCACCCGCAGCGGCCTGGAACGGCTGCGTGCCTTGATGCTCAAGGCCGGCAACGTAAACAGCCTGCAGCTCGAGGGGCTGCGCCCCGACCGCCTGCCCGTGCTGACGGGCGGCTTTGCCATCATGTGGGCGGTGTTCGAAGAGTTTGGCCTGGAGCGTATGACCTTCTCCGAGGGAGCCCTGCGTCTCGGTGTGTTGTACGACCTGCTCGGTCGCTACCACCACCATGATCTGCGGGACGCCACGGTGGCGGCCTTTGTGGCCCGTTATGACGTGGATGGCGCGCATTCCCGCCAGGTGGCCGAGACGGCCCGGGCCTTCCTGCTGCAACTCGATCCGACAGCAGCCGAAGAGGAAAACGTGGACCGGCGCTTCCTGGAGTGGGCTGCCCAGCTCCACGAGATCGGCGTGTCGGTGGCGCACTCCAGCTATCACAAGCACAGCGCCTACATTCTGGGCAACGCCGATATGCCCGGCTTCTCCCGTATGGATCAGGGGCGTCTGGCGCGCATGGTGCTGGCCCACCGGGGCAAGCTGTCGCGGGTCGGTGCCCTTGAGCCGGAGAGCCCGGAATGGCGTTTGATCCTGTGCCTGCGCCTGGCAGCCGTGGTGCACCGGGCGCGGGATGGTCGCGGCGTGCCACCGCTGCGCCTGAAGCGCGAGGGGCGTGGTCATGTGGTGGTGGCCGATGCCGAGTGGCTGCGTAACCTGCCGCTCACGGCGGCGGCGCTGGAGGAGGAGGAGCGCCAGTGGCAGGCCATCGGGCTGCCCCTGAAGGTGCGCGTCGAACGTGCTTCGGCGCGTAGCCCGGCAGCCACCTGAGGCTTGCCGGTGACCCAGTCCACCCGCCCGCTCCCGGCCATCCGGATCGATGCCGGCGGTGATGGAACAGAGGTTGTTCTGTCTGGCGACTGGACCTTGCACCTGCTGTGCCCCTTGCCCCCTGACATCCAGCGGCAGTTTGCCCTGATCCCGTCGGGGGCCGGATGGAGCCTGGCGGCGGTGAGCCGTCTGGATAGTTTCGGGGCGCTGCTGCTGTGGCGGCGCTGGGGGCGGCAGCGTCCGCTGCGGCTTGAGCTGCCCGAGGCCCTCGCGCCGGTGTTGGCGCGGGCAGAGGCGCTACCCGCGGATGCCCTGCCGGTCGAACCCGGGTATCGCTTTCTGGACGGCACCGCCCAGCTTGGGCGAGGCCTGCATGCGGTCGCGCACCATGTGCTTGGCTTCGTTGCCCTGGTGGGGCACATCCTGATCAGCTTTGGAGGCCTGCTGCGCAATCACGACCGCTGGCCGCTGCGCGAGATCTCGGCCAATTTCTACAAGGTCGGGGTGCGGGCCATGCCGGTGACAGCCTTGGTCGGCTTTCTCATTGGCGTGGTGATGTCCTATCTGTCGGCGCTGCAGTTGCGGGCCTTCGGGGCGGATACCTTCATTGTCAACATTCTCGGCCTGGGCATCATCCGTGAGCTTGGCCCTGTGCTCGTCTCGGTGCTGGTGGCGGGCCGCTCGGGCTCGGCCATGACTGCCCAGCTCGGGGTGATGAGGGTGACCGAGGAGATCGATGCCCTGACCGCCATGGGGATCTCCCGCCATGTGCGCCTGGTGCTGCCCAAGGTGGTGGCCCTGACCCTGGCCATGCCGCTGTTGACTCTGTGGGGGTCGGCGGTGGCGATCCTCGGCGGCATGGTGTCAGCCAAGCTGCAACTCGATTTGAGCTTCGACTTTTTCCTGAATGCACTGCCCCGCGCCGTACCGGCGGCCAACCTGGTGATCGGGCTGACCAAAGGGGCCGTGTTTGGTTTGTTGATCGCCCTGGTGGCCTGCTATTTCGGCCTGCGGGTCCGCCCCAATACCGAGAGTCTTTCCGCCAACACCACGGCGTCGGTGGTGGCCTCCATCACCGTCGTGATTCTGGTGGATGCGGTCTTTGCCATCGCCACCCGTTCTGTCGGTCTGCCCTACCGATGAGTTCCTTTCCCGTCGAACTGCAGGGCGTGTCCACCCGCTTCGGCAAGCAGTGGATCCACAAGGGCATCGATCTGGCGGTACCTGCCGGGGAAGTGGTGGCCTTGGTGGGAGGCTCGGGAAGCGGCAAGACCACCCTGCTGCGCCAGATGGTGGGCTTGCTCACGCCGGCAGAGGGGGAGGTGCGGGTCTTCGGTGAGCCGCTGTTTTCCGGTTCTCATCAGGCACAACTGGCCCGGCGGCGGCGTTTCGGTATGCTCTTCCAGCAGGGCGCGCTGTTTTCCGCGTTCACCGTTTTCGACAACATCGCCTTTCCCCTGCGCGAGTTCGGTGTTCGGGACGAGGGCCTGTTGCGGGATCTCGTCCTGCTCAAGATGGCCATGGTCGAGCTCGCGCCGGACGTGGCCCTGCGCATGCCGGCGGAGCTCTCGGGGGGCATGGTCAAGCGGGTCGCGCTGGCACGTGCCCTGGCGCTGGAGCCGGAGCTGCTGTTGCTCGACGAACCTACTGCCGGCCTCGACCCGGACCTGAGCGCCGCCTTCGTGGCCTTGATCCGCTCCCTTCACCAGGCCCTTGGCCTGACCGTGATCCTGGTGACCCACGACCTGGATACCCTGGCTGCCCTGGCCACCCGGGTGGCCGTGCTTGCCGCCGGGCGTATACTGGCCTTTGGCCCCCTCGACGAAATCATGAACGTGCAGGATCCCTTCATCGACCGCTTCTTTCATAGTGCCCGCAGCCAGGCAGCATTGGCCCGGGGCCACGGGGCCGGCTGATGGAGAACCGTGCCCATGCCATCGCCACCGGCCTGTTTGCCATTCTGCTGAGTGCCGCCGTGGTTCTTGCCCTGTGGTGGTTCTCGGATAAGCGCGAGACCACCCGCGATCTGATACTGGTGAGCGCCGGTAGCGTCAATGGCCTCAACCCCCAGGCGACGGTCCGTTATCGCGGCATCGTGGCAGGCAAGGTGGCGCGCATCGCCCTTGATCCGGCCGATCCGCGGCAGGTGCTGGTAACGGTGCGCATCCGTGCCGACCTGCCCGTCACTACGGCAACGCGGGCTCGGATGGCAACCCAGGGCGTGACCGGGCTGGCCTTCATTGCCCTGGATGATCCGGGCACTGCCAGCCAGCCGCTGGCCGGCGAGGAGGGCATGCCGCCGCGGATTCCTCTGGCGCCGAGCCTTTTAGAGGAGTTTTCCGACACCGCCCTGCAGACTCTCCGGCAGCTGCGCGACATGACAGAGCGTCTTGCCACACTGACCCGGCCTGACAACCTCAAGCGGGTGGAGGGCACCCTGGCCAACCTCGAGGCGGCAAGCCGTGGCCTGGACCTGACCTTGCAAGAGGCCCCGCGTACTTTGGCTGCCGTGCGCCAGGCCTTCAGCAAGGACAAACTCGCACGGGTTGACCGGACCCTGGAGAACCTGGAGCGGGCAAGCGCCGAAGCGGCGCCGATGGTGGTCGAGGGACGCAAGCTGCTGGTGCGGCTGCAGACGCTCAGCGAACGCATCGATAGCCTTGCCGGCACGGCCGGGGAGGGCCTGGCCGGCAGCACCCTGCCGCGCTTCAACATGCTGCTCCAGGAGCTGACGTCCACCTCGCGGCAGCTGTCCGAGCTGCTCGACGAGATCGATTCCTCGCCCCAGATGCTCATCCTCGGGCGCGGCCGGCCCCAGCCGGGGCCCGGCGAGGCCGGTTTCCGCGAGCCCGCGCGATGAGCCTTTTTCGACCGGAATCCTGCCCCGCCATGCCGCGCCTCTTCCCATCCCTGATGCTGCTTGCCGCCCTGGGCGGATGCACCGCCCTGCCGCCTTCGACAGCCGGGGTCGCAGTGCATGACTTCGGCCCCCTTGAGGCGGCGACGCTGGCGCCGGTGGGCATTCCGCTACGTAATGTGGAGGTGGTGCCGGCGCCCTGGCTGGCCTCCAATGTCATGGCCTACCGGCTGGCCTATGCCCAGTCCACCCGCCGTCAGGCCTTCAAGGACAACCGCTGGGCGGCCCAGCCGGCACAACTGGTTGAGCTGGTGCTCAAGCGCGCTTTGCGCGCCGGCGATCCGGCGACCCCTGCCGGCGGCTGCCGGCTGCGTGTGGACCTGGATGAATTCACCCAGCGTTTCGATTCACCACAGGCCAGTCGGGGCGTGATCGAGGCCCGGGTTACCTTGCTGGCCCCGCGCACCGAGCAGCCCCTGGCAGTGCGGGCCTTTGCCCTCGATCATGAGGCGCCTACGGCTGATGCGGCGGGGGGCGTTGCCGCCCTGCGTGCTGGCACGCTGCAGCTGAAGAGCGATATCCGTAACTGGCTGCAGGGCCTGGAGGCTGCTGCCCCCGGCCCCGCAGGAAGCCTGCGCACCCGTTGCGGCAGCTGATTTTTCACGACCGGCAGGTACTTGCCGGCATTTCATCAACTGGAGGAGAACACCATGAACGCCGTCCCCGAAACCAATACCGAACCCATGCTGCTGCGCGTCGATGCCGATGGGGTCAGCACCCTGACCCTCAACCGGCCGGGCCAGTTCAATGCCCTGTCCCGGGACATGCTTGAAGCCCTGCTGTCCGAGCTGGAGGCCATTGCCGCCGACAAGTCGGTGCGGGTGGTGGTCCTGGCCGGTGCTGGCAAGGCCTTCTGCGCCGGCCATGATCTCAAGGAGATGCGCGGCAACTACACCAAGGCTTTCCAGCAGGCGCTGTTCCGCCTGTGCGGCAAGGTGATGATGCAGATCGTGAACATGCCCCAGCCGGTGGTTGCGCGCATCCACGGCATCGCGACGGCGGCGGGGTGTCAGCTGGTCTCCATGTGTGACCTGGCGGTGGCCTCCGATGTGGCCCGCTTTGCCGTCTCGGGGATCAATGTCGGCCTGTTCTGTGCCACCCCAAGCGTCGGTCTGTCCCGCAACATGGGGCGCAAGGAGGCGTTCGAGATGCTGGTGACCGGTGATTTCATCGATGCCGCCGAAGCCCGTCGTCGCGGCCTGGTGAACCGCGTGGTGCCCCTGGAGGCCCTGGACGAGGAGGTGGCCCGCCTGACCGCGTCCATCTGCGCCAAGTCCCCGGCGGCCATTGCCATGGGCAAGCAGATGTTCTACAGCCAGCTTGAGATGGGCCTTGATGCGGCCTACCAGCACGCTGCCGAAGTGATGGCCTGCAACATGATGTGTGAGGATGCGGCCGAGGGCATCGACGCCTTCATGTCCAAGCGCAAGCCGGTGTGGACCGGTAAGTAAGGCCCGGGCGGCTCCCCTCGTGCTGATCGACACCCATTGCCACCTGGACGCCGCCGAATTCGACGGGGACAGGGCGGCGGTGCTTGATGAAGCCCGCCGGGCCGGTGTGGGTGCCTTTCTGGTGCCGGCGGTGGGAGCCGCCAATTTCGACGCCGTGGCAGCGTTGAGTGCCGACAACCCGGACTGCCGGCACGCTTTCGGCATTCACCCGATGTACGTACGGCAGGCGCAGGCCACGGATCTGGAAAGCCTGCGCCAGCGGCTGGCCGCAGGCGGTGCGGTGGCGGTGGGTGAGATCGGCCTGGATGGCTTCGTCCCCGACGGCGACATGCCGCTGCAGCTCCACTACTTCGAGGCCCAGCTCAGGCTGGCGCGGGATTTCGATCTGCCGGTGGTGCTGCACATCCGCCGTGCTCAGGATGCGGTGCTCAAGCAACTGCGTCGCTTTCGCCCCCGTGGCGGCATTGCCCACGCCTTCAATGGCAGCCGTCAGCAGGCTGAAGCCTTCATCAGCCTCGGTTTTCACCTCGGCTTTGGCGGGGCGATGACCTACACCGGCTCCACGCGCATCCGGGAATTGGCGGCAAGCCTGCCCATAGAGCACCTCGTGCTGGAAACCGATGCACCAGACATTCCACCGGCCTGGGGGGCAGGAAAGCGCAACACGCCAGCCAACCTGCGCCGTTTTGCCGAGGTGCTGGCCGCATTGCGGGGCATGGAGGTCGAGGCGCTGATTGCCGCGACGGGGCGCAACGCGCGGAGCGCCATTCCAGGCTTGGCAGAGTTCAGGGTTTAGGGCTCGCCAGGGGCGTGTGGCTGCGGGCAATGAGCTCGCGGATGTCGTCCTTCATGCGTGTGATGTCGCCGTCGAACTTTTCGCAGTTCATCATCGATACGCCGAAAACGTAGGCATAGAGGAGCATGCTGCGGGTCGAGGCTTCGTGCATCGGCACCCCGCAGGCCAGGAACAGCTCCCGGGCGCAGCGCAGCCGCCAGGCGTCCACTTCCTCGACGATGAGCGCGGCGGCGGGGTCGCGGCGGGCCCATTCGCGCATGGCCAGCTCGATCAGGATGCCCTTGCGGTTGCGGCTGGTGCTGTAAACATCGATGACGCGGAAGATCTGCGCTTCCTCGCCGCCGGCCTCCGGCCGGGTCTGCTTGATGATGTCGCGGATGCGCCCGTCCTTCCAGGTTTCGAGAATGCCCGAGAGGAGATCCTGGCGGTCCTTGAAATGCCAGTAGAAACTACCCTTGGTCACATGCAGGCGTTTGGCCAGGACTTCGACACGCACGCCTGTCACGCCCTCGTCGGCGAGGGTGTCGAGGGCGGCCTGGATCCAGGCTGCACGGTCAAGCTGAAGGCGGGGGGGCTTTTCCATACGGCGTAGTATTGACGGTTCGAAGGCCATACGCTACCGTACGGAAAGTGACAAAGCAAGGTGGCCTGTGAGAAGCTGCCACCTGCTGTACCGAACTGCCTCCCGCGCGTCTTCGCGCCATGGGTCGGGTGGTCGGAAAACAGGTTTGCGGGCAGGTCTCTTCGCGGGACTCGCCTTCGGTCGCAAACCCATAAAACTGGTGGAGAAAATCCAATTTCAAGGAGCGCAGCATTGAAGATTCTGGTTCCCGTTAAACGTGTGGTCGATTACAACGTCAAGGTCCGCGTGAAGAGCGACGGTACGGGCGTGGATATTGCCAACGTCAAGATGTCCATGAACCCCTTTGACGAAATCGCCGTCGAAGAGGCCGTCCGCCTGAAGGAAGCTGGCGTTGCCACCGAAGTGGTGGCTGTGTCCTGCGGCGTGGGGGCATGCCAGGAAACCCTGCGTACCGCCATGGCCATTGGCGCCGACCGGGGTATCCTGGTCGAGACCGATGCCGAGCTGCAGCCCCTGGCCGTGGCCAAGCTGCTCAAGGCCCTGTGCGACAAGGAACAGCCCCAGGTGGTGATCTGTGGCAAGCAGGCTATCGACGACGATGCCAACCAGACCGGCCAGATGCTCTCGGCGCTGATGGGCTGGCCCCAGGCCACCTTCGCCTCCAAGGTGGCGGTAAGTGCCGGCAAGGCCACGGTGACCCGCGAGATCGACGGCGGCCTCGAGACCCTCGAGATTGCCCTGCCGGCGGTGGTGACCACCGACCTGCGTCTCAACGAGCCGCGCTATGCGACGCTGCCGAACATCATGAAGGCCAAGAAGAAGCCCCTCGAAACCGTCAAGCCGGCGGATCTGGGGGTGGATGTGACGCCCCGCCTGACCACCCTGAAGGTGGTTGAACCGGCCAAGCGCAGCGCCGGCGTGATGGTGGCTGACGTGGCTCAGCTGGTCGACAAACTCAAGAACGAAGCGAAGGTGCTGTGATGACGGTTCTGGTTATTGCCGAGCACGACAATGCGTGCCTGAAGGGCGCGACCCTCAACACGATTACTGCGGCAGCCCGGCTGGGTGGTGACATCGCCGTGCTGGTGGTGGGTTCCGCTGCGGGGGCCGCCGCTGAGGCCGCCTCGAAGGTTGCGGGCGTGACCAAGGTGCTGGTGGCCGATTCGGCTGCCTTCGCCGACCAGTCCGCCGAAAACGTGGCGGCGCAGATCCTCGCCGTCGTCGGTGCTTCCGCGGGTGCGATCAGCCATGTGCTGGCTCCGGCCACCACCTTCGGCAAGAACGTGCTGCCCCGTGTGGCCGCCCTGCTGGATGTGGCCCAGATCTCCGAGATCGTTGCCATTGAATCGGCCGACACCTTCGTGCGTCCGATCTACGCAGGCAATGCCCTGGCCACGGTCAAGTCCGCCGATGCCGTCAAGGTCATTACCGTCCGCACCACGGCCTTCGAAGCCGCGGGGGAGGGTGGCAGTGCTGCGGTCGAGCAAGTGTCGGCGGTGGCCGATTCCGGCTTGTCGAAGCTGCTGGGCCGCGAGCTGACCAAGTCGGCACGTCCCGAACTGGGCGCCGCCAAGATCATCGTTTCGGGTGGTCGTGGCATGGGCAGCGGTGAGAACTATCACGCGGTCCTGGAGCCCCTGGCCGACAAGCTCGGTGCTGCTCTCGGTGCCAGTCGTGCGGCGGTGGATGCGGGCTACGTGCCCAACGACTACCAGGTTGGTCAGACCGGCAAGATCGTCGCGCCCCAGCTTTACCTGGCTGTGGGCATCTCCGGTGCCATCCAGCATCTGGCCGGCATGAAGGATTCCAAGGTGATTGTGGCGATCAACAAGGATCCTGAAGCTCCCATCTTCCAGGTGGCTGACTACGGTCTGGTGGCCGATCTGTTCGAGGCGGTTCCCCAGCTCACGGCCGCGGTCTGAGCGCGTTAACGGGTCCGGGGCCTGCCTGAATGAACTTTCAGCCCGACCTCTTCTCCACAGCGTGGCATGTGTTTGCCGCACTGTGTGGGGCAGGGGTCGGGCTGTGGATCCTTCGTACGGCCCCATGGCGTCGCCTGCTCGACGGGCATCAGCTGAATGCTGTTCTCGGCGCTGCCGTCATCCTGACCCTGCTGTGGAGCCTCAATGCCGGCGTCTATCCCGGACTGAATCTCCACCTGCTGGGGGCCATGGCGACGACGCTGATCTTCGGGCCGCAACTGGCTCTCGTCGTGCTTGGCCTGGCCCTGGCCGGTGTGACCCTCAACGGCAGTGTCGAGTGGGGCGCCTACCCGATCAACTTTCTGGTGATGGGGATCATCCCGGTGGCGCTGGGCAGCCTCTATTTCACGCTCATCGAGCGCTGGCTACCGCGGCACTTTTTTGTCTATATCTTTGTCAATGCCTTCATCGGCGCTGCCGTGATCGTCCTGCTCCAGGGCCTCATCGCATCGCTGACCCTCTTTGCTGCCGGCGCTTACCCGGCGGACAAGCTGCTGTCCGAGTATCTGCCTTTCTTTCTGCTGCTGGGCTTCGCCGAAGCATGGCTGTCGGGCATGGCCCTGACCCTGCTGGTGGTGTACTGCCCGGAGTGGGTGGCGAGCTTTGATGACAGAAGTTACCTGATGAACAAGTAAGCCGGCCTGCCTGGTCGTAAAACCTAAAACAACATTCCGTGGAGAAAAAACAATGAGCAGCTACACCGCACCCCTTCGCGACATGCAGTTCGTGCTGCGCGAACTCGCCGACCTCGACGCCGTAGCCGCCCTGCCGGGTTGTGAGGATGCGTCCCCCGATGTCGTCGACGCCATTCTTGAAGAAGCCAATAAATTTGCCAGTGGCGTGATCGCGCCCCTCAACTGGACCGGTGACCAGGAAGGCGCCACCTGGGATAACGGCGAGGTGCGTACCGCCACCGGCTGGAAGGAAGCCTACAAGCAGTTCGCCGAGGCCGGCTGGACAGCACTGGCCTGCGAGCCGGAGTTCGGTGGTCAGGGCCTGCCCAAACTGGTTTCCACGGCTGTGATGGAAATGTGGAAGTCGGCCAACATGGCCTTCTCCCTGTGTCCGATGCTGACCAATGGCGCCATCGAGTCCATCAAGCTGCGCGGTACCGACGAACAGAAGGCCCAATACCTGCACAAGATGGTGAGCGGTGAATGGACCGGCACCATGAACCTCACCGAGCCCTCTGCCGGCTCCGACCTGGCCGCCGTGCGCACCCGCGCCGTTCCCCAGGGTGATGGCACCTACAAGATCTTCGGTCAGAAGATCTTCATCACTTACGGCGAGCATGACATGACCGACAACATCATCCATCTGGTGCTGGCACGTCTGCCGGACGCACCGGAAGGGGTGAAGGGCATTTCCCTGTTCGTTGTGCCCAAGTTCCTGCTCAAGGCCGACGGCAGCCCCGGCGAGCGTAACGACGTGCACTGCGTGTCCATCGAGCACAAGCTCGGCATCCACGCCAGCCCGACAGCCGTGCTGGCCTTCGGCGACAAGGGGGGTGCCATCGGCACTCTGGTGGGCGAAGCCAACCGCGGCCTCGAGTACATGTTCATCATGATGAACGAAGCCCGCTTCGCCGTCGGCATGGAAGGCCTGGCCCTGTCCGAGCGTGCCTACCAGCAGGCCCTGGCCTACGCCAAGGACCGCATCCAGGGTACCGAGGCCGGCGTGCGCGGCGGCCCGAAGGTGAGCATCATCCATCACCCCGACGTGCGTCGCATGCTGATGAGCATGAAGTCGCAGATCGAGGCCCAGCGCGCCCTGGCCTACGTGGTTGGCGCTGCGACCGACATGGCCCACTATCACCCGGACGAGGCCGTGCGTGCCCAGAACCAGGCCTTCATGGATCTGATGATCCCGGTGGTCAAGGGCTGGCTCACCGAAGCCTCCATCGAGATCACTTCCACCGGCGTGCAGGTGCATGGCGGCATGGGCTTCATCGAGGAAACCGGTGCGGCACAGCATTTCCGCGACGCACGGATCACGTCGATCTACGAAGGCACCACGGCCATCCAGGCCAATGACCTGATCGGTCGCAAGATCGCCCGGGAAGGTGGCCAGACCGTCAAGCTGGCCATCGCCGAGATGCGCCGGGTCGAGGCCCAGTTGTCGGAGGCGGCCGGCGAAGAGTTCGCCGCGATCCGCAAGTCCCTTTCCGCCGCCGTGACGGCACTGGAAGAGGCGGTTGCCTACATCGTCGCCACCTACGGTGCCGACATCAAGTCGGCGTCGGTGGGTTCCGTCCCCTTCCTCAAGCTGCTGGGCATTGTTGCCGGCGGCTGGCAGATGGGACGTGCCGCGCTGGTGTCGGCCCGCCGTCTGGCCGAGGGCGGTGGCGATGCATCCTTCTACAAGGCCAAGATCACCACGGCGCGCTTCTATGCCGACCATGTGCTGGCTCAGGCGCCGGGCCTGGCCTACTCGGTGGTCAGCGGTGCCGCGGGCGCCCTGGCGCTGACGGAAGACCAGTTCTGATCGATGGCTCGCAGCGATAGGTAAGGGCAGGGGCCATCCGGCCCCTGTTCCGCAGCTCACCGCAAGGTGGGGCGCGGAGAATGACAAAGGCCGACGGCGAACCGTCGGCCTTTGTCATTCTGCCCAGGCCGTCTTACTTGACGGTGGCCTTGGTGCGCAGCTCGGCGATGTGACGCTCGACGCGCATCTGCTCCAGGCGCTGCTTCAGCTGGCCCTTGGCTTCGTCGAAGGACGGCGCCTTGACCGGACGGCTGTCTTCGAGCTTGATCACGTGGTAGCCGAAGTCGGACTTGACCGGGGTGGTGGTGTACTTGCCCTTCTCGAGCTTGGTCAGGCCGTCGGCAAACGGCTTGACGAAGCCGGCCGGGTTGGCCCAGCCCAGGTCGCCGCCCTTGTCCTTGGAGCCCGGGTCCTTGGACTGCTTGGCCAGCTCGTCGAACTTCTCGCCCTTGTCGAGCTTGGCGATGATGGCCTTGGCCTCTTCTTCCTTCTCGACGAGGATGTGGCGAGCCTTGTATTCCTTGTCACCCAGCTGGGACTTGATCTTCTCGTACTCGGCCTTGATTTCGGCGTCGGTGACCGGGTGGGCTTTTACGTAGTCCTGCAGGTAGGCGCGAATCAGCACCGCCTGGCGGGCGAGCTCGACCTGGGCCTGCACGTTGCCGGCCTTCTCGAGGCCCTTCTTGCGGGCTTCCTGGGCGAGTACTTCGCGGCGGACCAGCTCTTCCTTGACCGCGTTGCGCAGTTGTTCGGAGTCCGGCGCGCCCTGGGCCTTCTGCTCGCTGATCATCACGTCGGCGCGGGCTTGGGGAATCGCGGTGCCGTTCACGGTGACGACGGTCTGAGCGAAGGCGGGGATCGCGACGAAGGCCGCGATGAGGGACAGAGCCAGACGGCTCGGGACGATCTTCATCAGGTTTCCTTGCTTGGGTGTTGCGGTTTGAAAGTCAGTTTTCTTCGGGACTGCGTGCCTGGATGGCCAGGGCGTGGATTTCCTTGCGCATCAGTTCGCCCAGGGCATCGTAGATGATCCGGTGGCGGGCGACGGTGTTCTTGCCCTGGAACGCAGTGGACACGATGGCGAGGCGATAGTGCCCGCCACCGGAACGCGCGCCAGCGTGACCCGCGTGCAGATGACTGTCGTCGATCAGTTCGAGGCTGACGGGCTGAAGGCTCGCCAGGCGGGCGCGGATCTCATCCATCACGTTCATTGGGGAAAGACCTTCTTGAAGGGCTTGACCGTGCAGCGGGCAAACACGCCGGTGGTGCTGTAGGGGTCGGCATCGGCCCAGGCCTGGGCATCGGCGAGGGAGGCAAATTCGGCAACGATGACGCTGCCGGTGAAGCCGGCAGCACCGGGGTCGGGGGAGTCTACCGCCGGGCAGGGGCCGGCCAGGATCAGGCGGCCGTCGGCCTGCAGGGCCTGCAGACGGGCCAGGTGCTCGGCACGCACGGCCATCCGCTTGTCGTGGGAGTTGGGGGCGTCTTCACCGATCAGGGCATACAGCATTACTTGGGTTCCTCTTCAAGGTAACGGGACAGCAGCATTCCCTGGGCCAGGACGAACACGAGCATCAGCCCCATGCCGCCGAACAGCTTGAAATTGACCCAGGTGTCTTCGGAGTAGGTGTAGGCAACAAACAGGTTGAGGACACCCATGCCGGCAAAAAAGGCCGCCCAGGCAAGGTTGAGGCGCCCCCACAGGGCGTCGGGCAGCTTCAACTGTGCTTCCATCAGGGTGCGGATCAGGTTCTTGCGCAGTACCAGTGCCGAGAACAGCAGGGCGCCTGCAAAGAACCAGTAAAGCACAGTGGGCTTCCACTTGATGAAGGTGGGGTTGTGGAAGAGGAGGGTGGCACCGCCGAACACGGTGACAATGCCGAAACTCACCCACAGCATGGTATCCACCTTGCGATGGCGGAACCACACCCACGCGATCTGCCCGATGGTGGCGACGATGGCCACTGCCGTGGCGGCGAAGATCCCCGAGAACTTGTAGGCAACAAAAAACAGGATGATGGGAAACAGGTCAAAAAGGAATTTCATCGGTCGGAGAGCGGAAGGCGAGGAACGAGACGGGGAAGGTTGTCCGGAGGAGGGCGGGTCAGGCCGGTTCGGCGCGATTGCGCATGTGGTCTGCCAGACCCTCGATAGCGCCCCACAAGCGTTCGCGCAGGGGGCTGGCGGGGATGCACTCGTCAAAAGCCTGCTGCATGCACATAAGCCACTGGTCCCGCTCGGCGCTGGCGATGGCAAAGGGCAGATGGCGCGCGCGCAGCCGGGGGTGGCCGAACTCCTGCTCGTACAGCGGCGGGCCGCCCAGCCAGCCGCTTAAATATTTGAAGAGCTTCTCCTCGGAGCCGGATAGATCTTCCGGGTGCATCTGGCGTACGTCCCAGGCCTCCGGGAGGGTGTCCATCAGGGTGTAGAAGCGATGCACGAGGCGGCGGATGCCTTCGGCGCCACCCAGGTCGGAGTAGGGCGTAGCTTGCTCAGGCACCATGGATGTCGTGTTCTCCAACGTGGCCACAGCGAAGATTGGCGGACAGGGCCTCGTCGATCATGTGCGGGCGGGGCAGGTCGAGCTTAGCCATCAGTTCGATGAATTCATCCCTGCTCCGGCCGGACAGGCGCGGGTTGCTGGTTTTTTCCTGACCGATGCACGAGACGCGGGCGCCGCGGTAGTCATGGCCCGGATAGACCAGGGTTTCGTCGGGCAGCACGAAGAGGCGTTCAGTGATGCTGTCGTAGAGGGTCCCTGCATCGCCACCCTGGAAGTCGGTCCGACCGCAGCCGCCGATCATCAGGGCGTCGCCGGTGAACAGCCGGTCGCGCCAGTGGTAGGTGACGCAGCTGGGGGTGTGACCGGGCGTCGGGATCACGCGGATGAGTTCGTTGCCGAAGATGATGGTGTCGCCGTCGGACAACAGGCGGTCGGCGCAACCCACACCACCACCGGCACCTATGGCACTGCGTGCGCCGGTCAGTTCGCACAGCCCGGCGGCTCCCGTGATGTGATCGGCATGGATGTGGGTCTCCAGAATCCAGGCCAGCTGGAGCTCCTGCTCCTGCAGAAAGGTGATGTAGGCGCCCACGTGCTCCTTGACCGAGTCGATGATGACCGCGTCGCCCGTCAGGGGATCTGCAAGCAGATGGCTGAGGGTGCTGCTGGTGGGATCGAAGAATTGATGGAACAGGATCATGGGAACACTAGGAGGAGGGAGACGGACCTGATTCTAGCTTCAACTCAGGCTTTTGGTATGACCGCGCAGCAGGATGCTGGCACGCAGGCCGCCGCCTTCGCGGGGGAGCAGGCGAAACTCACCATGCTGGCCGCGGACGATGCGGTCAACGATGGCCAGCCCCAGCCCGGAGCCCTTGGTGTTGCTGCGGGCAGATTCCAGACGGGTGAAGGGGCGTTTGACTTTCTCGGTCTGGGCGGCGGGAATCCCGGGGCCACGGTCGAGCACCTCGATCATCGGGCGGCCGTCGAGCATGCCGACGGCGAGCTCCGGCGGGTGGCCGGCGTAATGGAGGGCGTTTTCGATCAGGTTGGTGACGGCCCGGCGCAGGGCCTGGGGGCGTACTTGCGCCCGGGCTGCTGTTGTGGCCAGCACGGAGATGGGAAATCCCCGGCGGGCGTAGAGCCCGGCCAGTTCATTGGCCAGTTCGGCCAGATCCATGGTTTCCAGGCCTTCATCCCCGTCGGCCTTTGAGAAGGCCAGGAACTGCCCGATGATACGGTCCATGTCTTCGATGTCGGAGACCATCGCGTCCACCTCGGCCGGATCTGCGCCGCACATTTCAATACCCAGGCGCAGGCGTGCAAGGGGTGTGCGCAGGTCATGGGAGACGCCGGCCAGGATCAGGGCCCGGTCGGCGTCGAGCTCCTGGAGGTCGTGGGACATCTGATTGAAGGCGTGGGCCAGGTCGGCCATTTCTGCCGGCCCGCTCTCGCTGAGGTGGGGTGGGACTTCGCCACGGCCCACCGTGCGCGCGGCGGCGGCCAGGGCCTTGAGGGGGCGATTGAGGCGCGAGACGATCATGTAGGCGCCCAGCATGGCCAGGCTGAGCGCGGCCGTACCCCACCACATCCACTCCAGAGCATGGGGGCGCATGATCCGCTCGGCCGGCAGCATGAGCCAGAATTCGCCCGTGTCTTCCGGATCGTCGGCCTGAATGCGGAAACTGACCCAGAAGCCGGCCAGCCCTTCCCACGACGACGCAAAGCGGGTGTCCGGCCCGAGCTGGTGGCGGACGTCGGCGGTGAGCTTGCGCACCAGGTTGCTGTCTTCCAGGGGTGTCGTCCTGTCGTCGGCTTCGGCCGGATAGATGCGGATGCCTTCCTGGGTCGCCAGGTCAAGGAGGAGGTCCTTGCGTAGCGAGGGGTCGGCATTGAGCAGGGCCGTGCGCGTCAGGTTGATGATGCTGACGACCGCCTGGGCTGTTTGTGCGGCCCGGCTGGCCTGGTCGAAATGGCTGAAGATCGCCGACCAGACGGCCACCGAGGCGAGCATCAGCAGGGTGACGACCAGGAAGATCCGCCACAGCAGGGTGCGCGGAGCCCCTACTAGGAAAGAACGATAGCGGGCAGGCGCCATGGGGGCGGGGTCAGGGGGTGTGCTTGTTGCCGTCCGGTATGAAGACGTAGCCAAAACCCCACACGGTCTGGATGTAGCGGGGCTTGCCGGGATCTTCTTCAATCAGCTTGCGCAGGCGCGAGATCTGCACGTCGATGGAGCGGTCGAAAACGTCGTATTCCCGGCCTCGGGCCAGTTCCATCAGGCGGTCGCGGGAGAGGGGCTGGCGCGGGTGCTGCAGCAGAACCTTGAGCAGCGCGAATTCACCCGTGGTGAGGAGAGTTTCCTCGCCATTGCGGATCAGGATGCGGTTGCCCAGTTGCACGACGATCTGGCCGAAGCTCACATCCTCGTCATCGGCAACCGGCGCGCCGGGCGGCGTCTGGGGCTGACGGCGTAGCACGGCATGGATGCGGGCCACCAGCTCACGGGGGTTGAAAGGTTTCGGCAGGTAGTCGTCGGCCCCCATTTCCAGGCCAATGATGCGGTCCACGTCGTCGCCCTTGGCCGTCAGCATCACGATGGGGATCTGGTTGCCAGTGCCCCGCAGGCGCCGGCAGATCGACAGGCCATCTTCCCCGGGCAGCATCAGGTCGAGCACCATCAGGTCGAAGTGTTCACGCAGAATGGCCCGATCCATCTGGGCGGCGTCATTGACCACCTTGACGTTGAAGCCCTGCTCGCCGAGATAACGCTTGAGCAGGTCACGCAGGCGAAGGTCGTCATCGACGACGAGAACGCGATAGGTTTCTTTTTCCATGGCCCAATCCTAACGGCTCACCGCCCGCCCGGCTAGGCCGGCCGTACTGGTCGGGTAAGCAAACGTAAGTCCTTGTGGGGGTCTAACATATTCTTACAAAGGCGGATTCCAAGTCACACGCGGGCTGCCAGAATCAATTCAGGGCCGGGTGGGGATGCCGAAAAACGCCGGTCCGGGTTAGGATAGGGACTATGCGCCACGGGATAGATTCACCGAAATGGATTCGTCACGGCCTGCCCATCGGGGTGGTTGTGCTTCTGTCTTCGCTGGTTGCGGGCAGTGCCATCGCTGATCAGGGTGAGCGTCTCACGCCCTTTCTGCGTCAGTATGCGGCGCCCCAGGATCGCCCCGTCCGCCAGATCCCCGCTTTTGCCGCCGAGCCGGCGCGTCGTGGTGAGCTGGATGAGCGCAACCCCCGTCGCTGGTCGCCGGAGGAGCGTCGCCAGTTACGCCGCGATGTGCACGAGGCCGGTCGCGATGTCTACGGCAATCCGCCGCGCCGCCCCGATTGAGGCCTGAGCCTCTGCCCGCAAGGACCGCAGGCCCGGAGGGCGGTAGAATGCGGCCGCTATGAAGATTCTTGCCCTCGAAACATCTACCGATTCCGGCTCCGTGGCCCTGCTTGACGGAGACGTCCTGACCGAACGTCCGGTTGTCGGTCGTCCAGGCCACTCGGAAACCCTTCTCCCCGAAGTTGTCGCCCTGCTGGAAAGTTGTGGTGTGGCCCTGGCCCAGCTTGACGCAATCGCCTTTGGTGCCGGGCCAGGTGCGTTCACCGGTCTGCGCCTCGCGTGCGGTGTTGCCCAGGGCCTGGCCCTGGGCCTCGGCAAGCCGGTGATCCCCGTCGGCAACCTTGAGGCCCTGGCCAGTCAGTGCCGTGAAGGGGCGGTTTTCGTGGCCGCCGATGCGCGCATGTCGGAAGTCTATTTTGCCGCCTACCGGCGTACGCCTGCGGGGCTGGAGGAGGTGATGGCGCCGGCCTGCGCCACACCTTCGGAGGTGCGCCTGCCGCCGGAGGGGACGTGGTTCGGCTTCGGAACGGCCTTCCGGGCCTATCAGGGGACTCTGGTGCCGGGACTCGGGGCGCGTCTGGATGGGTTTGATGAGGCGCCGGTGCCCCTCGCCTCCAGCATCGCGCGTTTGGCGGCGAAGCGATTTCTTCGTGGCGAAGTGGTGGACCCGGCCTTGGCCGCACCGCTGTACGTGCGCGACAAGGTTGCCCTGACGACCGCCGAGCGCCTGGCCCGCGGAGGCAAGGCGTGATCGTGTGGACCATCGCGGGGGCAGCAGTGATACCGGGAGTGGTACGGTGAGTGTCCTTGCCCTGGATTTCGTGCCCATGGAGACCGCCGATCTGGAATGGATCGCGGCCCAGGACCGAGAGCTTTATCCTTTTCCCTGGTCGGCACAGAACTTCGCCGATTCCATCGTTGCCGGATATGGTTGCTGGACCCTGTTCGAGAGCGGGGAGCGCGCCGGCTACGCGGTGCTGATGATGGTGCTGGACGAGGCTCACATCCTGAACATCAGTATCTGCAAGGCGCGCCAGGGCTTCGGCCTGGGGCGTCGCCTGCTCGATCACCTGGGGTCCGTGGCCCGGGCTGCGGGAGGGCGGCAGATGTTCCTGGAGGTGCGTCCCTCCAACGCACCGGCCCTTGCGCTGTACGAGAAGGCCGGCTTTGCAACCATCGGTCGGCGCAAGGGCTACTACCCGGCTGCCAACGGTCGCGAGGACGCGCTGGTTATGAGGTTGCCGCTGTGAGGTGCATGGAATGAGCCTGCGGCGTGATGCGATCCTGCGCGAGATGGGGCTGGGGCCCTTGTGGCGCCTGCGCGGCAGCGAGCCGCTGGAGGCAGCGCCTGCTCTGGTCGCAGTGCCGCCGGAGCCTGCCACGAGGCAAGCCGAGGCCGTGCCGGCTCTCGAGCGCATGCCCGTACCCGAGCCGCGCCGCGTGCGGCCCGATCTGCGGGAGGGCATGCAGCAGGCTGCCATTGAGGCCCTTGCGCCGGCGCTGCCCGTGCCGCGTTCCGATGTGGGCGACGCGGTGTCCGGACTGGACTGGGAGACCCTGGAGGCGCGCATCCGCGACTGCGAGGCCTGCGGCCTGTGCAAGCGGCGCAAGCAGGCTGTTCCCGGGGTGGGAGACCGTCAGGCCGACTGGCTGTTTGTCGGTGAGGGGCCGGGGGCGGAAGAGGATGAGCGTGGCGAGCCCTTTGTCGGCCAGGCCGGGCGTCTGCTTGATGCCATGCTGGCGAGCATCGACCTGAAGCGCGGCGAAGATGTGTACATTGCCAATGCCGTCAAATGCCGCCCGCCCAACAACCGCACGCCAGAGGCCGCCGAGCTGACAGCCTGCTTCCCCTATCTACAGCGCCAGATTGCCCTGATCCGGCCCCGCCTGATCATTGCCCTGGGGCGACCGGCGGCCCAGGCCCTGCTCAATGAAGAGGTCCGCATCGCCGCCTCCCGTGGCAAACTCTTCTCCCACAATGACATTCCGGTGGTCGTGACCTACCATCCAGCCTATCTATTGCGCAATCTGCAGGACAAGGCCAAGGCTTGGGAAGATCTCTGCTTTGCCCGCCGGACCATGGTTGGCCTGAAGGCTTCCTGAACCGGAAGTGCAAGATTTCAATACGTGGGGTGGCAAAGCCCGCGTCTGCCCCGGGCGCCGCTAGAATGGCCCCGACCTTGCCCCGGGTTGGCTGACCGCGGGCTTCAACCCGATTTCTCCTCTACGAGGGCGTGCTCCATGTCCATCAAGCATTTTCTGTCCCTGCTCCTGTCGGTCTTCCTGCTTTCCGGTTGCGGATACAACCAGATCCAGATCAACGATGAGCAGATCAACGCCTCCTGGTCGGAGGTGCTTAACCAGTACAAGCGACGTGCCGACCTGATCCCGAACCTGGTGCAGGTGGTGCAGGGCTATGCCGCCCATGAGAAGGAAGTGCTGACCCGTGTGACCGAAGCGCGTGCCAATGTGGCCGGCATGAAGGTGACCCCCGAACTTGTCAATGATCCGGAGGCCATGGCCCGTTTCCAGAAGGCCCAGGGCGAGCTGTCCGGTGCCTTGTCCCGCCTGCTGGTGGTGTCCGAGAACTACCCCAACCTCAAGGCCGACGCCAACTTCCGTGACCTCCAGGCCCAGCTCGAGGGTACTGAGAACCGCATCACCGTTGCCCGCAATCGCTACATCAAGGCCGTCCAGGACTACAACATTTCGGTGCGCACCTTCCCCAACAACCTGACCGCCATGGTCATCGGGGCCAAGGCCAAGGCCAACTTTACGGTGGAGAACGAGCAGGCCATCAGCGAGCCGCCCAAGGTCAATTTTGGCGCGCCCGCTCCGGCAGCCGCGCCGACCAAGGCGCAATAAGACATAGCCGTGCCCCTGGCCATGGGCCTTACCGTACTTCTGCGCGTGCTCCTGGTGCTGCTGTGCAGCCTGGTCGGGGCGCTCCACGCCCAGGAATTACAGCCGCTTCCGACTCTGTCGGCCCATGTCACCGACACCCTCGGGCTGTTGCCTGAGGCCCGTCGCGAGGCCCTGGAAGCGCGTCTGGTCGCCCTCGAGAAGGACAAGGGCGCCCAGGTGGCCGTGCTCGTCGTGGCCACCACCAAGCCGGAGGCGGTCGAGTCTTACGCCCTGCGTGTGGCCGAGGCCTGGCGACTGGGGCGCCAGGGGGTTGATGACGGGATCCTGTTTCTGATCGCCCGGGATGATCGCCGAATGCGTATCGAGGTGGGGCGTGGCCTGGAAGGGGCCGTGCCTGACGCCATCGCCAAGCGCATCGTTGCCGATGTGGTGGCGCCGCATCTGCGGGGTGGCGATTTTGCCGGCGGCATCGAGGCCGGGGTTGAGGCCATTGCGGCCCGTATTTCCGGTGAGGCCTTGCCGCCCCCGACGGCTGCCAACGCAGGGCAGGAAGCCGGTTTCGAAGAGCTGCTGGTGCTCGGGATCATCGGCACCATTGTGGTAGGTGGCGTGCTGCGGGCCATTTTTGGTCGCCTGCTCGGTGCGGGCCTGGCCTCGGGTATCGTCGGGTTTGGCGCATGGACTCTGTCCGGGATGCTGGCGATCGGCGTGGTGGGAGGCCTGCTGGCTTTCGTGTTTGTGTTGGCCATGGGCGCAGGTGGCGGAACGCGCGGGGTCGGCGGCCCGTGGATCGGAGGCGGAATGGGGGGGGGCGGTTTCGGGCGGGGCGGCGGAGGTGGCGGCTGGTCCGGCGGAGGGGGCGGATTTGGCGGCGGCGGCGCCTCGGGGGGGTGGTGATGTCCATGCTGCGCATCCTGCGTCACCTGCTCACGCCGGCCTGGGTTCTTGATCGGGTTTTTTCGGCGCAGGTGCTGGCTACCATCGAACAGGCAGTCAAAGCCTCGGAAGCCCGTCACCGGGGCGAGCTTCGCTTTGCTGTGGAGGCGGGTCTGGATTTTGCCGATCTGCGCTCGGGGGCTTCAGCCCGAGAGCGGGCTGTCGAGGTTTTCTCACAGCTTCGGGTGTGGGACACGGAGGAGAACACCGGTGTTCTGGTGTATGTCCAGTGGCTCGATCATCGGGTCGAGATCGTGGCCGACAGGGGCATCACCGCACGGGTTACCCAAGCTGAATGGGATGGCATCTGCCGTCGCATGGAAACTGCCTTCCGGGATGAGAGATTCGAGCAGGGGGCGGTGGACGCCGTCAAAGCAGTGGGTGATCTGTTGGCAAAGCACTTTCCTGCCCGGCTAAAAAACCCCAACGAACTGTCAGATCGCCCGGTTCTGCTGCGCTAGCGCCATACCGGAAGTCAGTTGACGTTCTGCACGGGTGGCTGGCCGATGCTGAAATAGAGTGCGGCTCCCTTGCCAACTTCTCCCTCGGCCCATACCTCGCCGCCATGGCGACGGACGATACGTGCAACCGTCGCCAGGCCGATCCCGGTTCCGGGAAACTCCCGATCGGAGTGGAGGCGCTGGAAGGGGCGGAAGAGATTTTCCCGGTAGCGCATGTCAAAGCCCGCGCCGTTGTCCCGGATCATGAATGCGTCCACGTCCTCGTGGCGGGCACAGTCGAATTCGATGCTCGGGTGTTCGACCCGGCCGGTGAATTTCCAGGCGTTGCCGAGCAGGTTCTCCAGCACCGTGCGCATCAGGCTGGGATCGCCCTCGACTTGCAGCCGGGGAGCGATGCGTACGCTGACTTCCCGCTCGGGCTCTTGCTGGCGCAGTTCATCGCAGATCACCTGGGCGAGGTGGGAGAGGTCCACCGGGCGGCGTTCCAGCTCCTTGCGGCTGACCCGTGACAGGGTCAGCAGGTCGTCGATCAGTTGGCCCATGCGGTGTACCGCGGCACGCACCCGGCGCAGCAGCTCCTTGGCTTCGTCGTCGAGTTTGTCACCGTAATCAGAGCCCAGGATGGCGCTGTAGCCCTCGATCGCGCGCAGCGGTGCGCGCAGGTCGTGGGAGACCGAATAGCTGAAGGATTCCAGTTCGCTCAGGGCGGCGCTGAGCTGGGAGGTCCGCTCGGCTACGCGCCGTTCCAGCTCGGTGTTGAGGCGTTTGATTGCCCGCTCGGCAAACTTGCGTTCGGTCAGGTCGGTGCCCACGCCGACAATGTGGGGCTTGCCGTCGAGGATGACCCGGCGGCCCACAACCAGGAAAGGCACCGGCTCGCCGCCATTGCGCCGGAGCATGACCTCGGCCGAGGCTTCTCCGGAGATCAGCGCCGTCTCGATGCGGTGGGCCATCAGGGGTTCCTGTTCGGGAATCACGAGGCTCTGGGCTTCGGCATGCAGCAGGATGTCATCGGCCAGCCCGGTCAGCTCGCTGACAAAGCGGTTCCACAGCAGCAGATGACCATTCTGGTCGAACAGGAAGAAGGGGGCCGGCAGGCTGTCGATGAGACCGCGGGAGAAGTCGCGCTCGGCCTTGAGCTGCTCCTCTGCCAGCTTGCGGGCGGTGATGTCGCCGATGGAACCGACGACGCGCACGGCTCGCCCCTGCTGGTTGCGATGGGCGAGGCCGCGGGCCAGCACCCAATGGAACTTGCCATCCTTGTCGGCGATGCGGTACTCGGACTCGAAGTGTTCGGTTTCTCCGCGCAGGTGGGCGACGAAGTCGGCCCGGTAGCGTGGCCGGTCGTCCGGATGGATCAGTTTCAGCCATTCCTCGCCGGTGGTGCGCAGGGTGTCACTGTGCAGCCCGAGGAGGGACAGCAGGCGGGCGGAGAGATAAAGGTAGCGGGTCTTCGGGTCCCAGTCCCAGAGGCCTTCATTGGTGCCCCGCTGAGCAAGCACATAGCGTTCCCGGGTGTCGCGTAGCTGCTCCTCTGCTTCCAGGAAGGCGGTGCGGTCCTCGACGATGCCCACTCCGCCGAAAACCTTGCCGGCCGCGTTGTACTCGGGTGCAACCCGGATCGACAGAATCTGCATGTCGGTGGACAGGGGTGATACGAAGGGGCCGTCGTAGGCGCCCCGTTGGCCCAGCAGGGCCTTGCGGAGTACCGACAGGATGGCCTGATCACCAAGGGAGTGCAGGTCCATGCCGGCCAGCTGGTCAGGGGTGGACTTGAAGAAGTCGGCCAGCCGGCTGTTGCAGTAGCTGACAAGCAGGTCGGAGGTGAAGTGGAAAATCCCGACCGGTGCGTTCTCGACGAGC
The DNA here is from genome assembly GCF_044344315.1 of Zoogloea sp. GTDB lineage: Bacteria > Pseudomonadota > Gammaproteobacteria > Burkholderiales > Rhodocyclaceae > Zoogloea. Next base: position 50,924 of record NZ_JBIJDC010000009.1, read on the forward strand.
GCCCTGTAACGGGCCTGCTGATCGGCGACGGTGCGAGCGATGCTTCGCTCTTCGGATTGGTCCCGGAACACCAGCACGACCCCGAGGGGCGTCGTGTGGGATGCCATCATGATGGGCGCGCCGCTCTCTACGATAGGGCGGCGGCGGCCTTCCCGGTCGATCAGCAGGGTATGGTTGGCCAGCCCGACCCTTCTGCCCTCACGCATGACTTTGTCGGTCGGGCTTTCCATCGGCTCACCAGTGTCCTCACTGATGATCCGGAAGACCTTGGCCAAGGGCTGGCCGCGGGCCTCGTCCTCGGACCAGCCGGTGAGGGCTTCGGCCACCGGGTTCATCAGGGTGATCCGGCTGTCTTCGGCGGTGGCAATCACCGCATCGCCGATGCTGCGTAGGGTCACGCCGAGATATTCCCGCGTGGCGCGCTGGGCTGTCTGATCCGAAGCGGCGCCGATGATGGCGCGCAAGCTGCCGTCGGGATGGCGGAGCAGGGTCATCGAATCGTGTATCCACAGGTGGCCGGAGCATGAGTTGAGCTGGTATTCGACGCTGATCTCGACGGGATCATCCCCTGGGGTCTTGAGGGCATCGCCGATGGCAGCCCATACCCGACCAAGATCTTCCGAGGTGGTGCGACGGGCAAAATGTTGCCAGCCGCCCGGGGCACACAGGATGTCTATCGGCGTTTCGAGCCAGTCTTCTGCCTTGGCCGAGATGTAGTCATAGCATTCATGGACCGGGTCGAAGCGGTACAGGATGTGCTGGACCTTGGCCAGGGCTTCGGCGAAGCGCGATTCGGCGCGCAATTGGCGGCTCTGCTGATGGACTGTCACCAGGCGGCAGCTGCGGCTGGCGAAGCGCTGTTCGTGAATGCGGGTTTCGAGCTCCACCGCCAGGCCACCTGCGGGTTGATGGGTGAGCAGCATGGGATCTGCCGAAGGTAGCGGCAATGGGCTGAGCAGGGTGTCTGCGCGCAGTCCCGTCAATGTCTCGGGCGAGAGGCCGTAGAGCCGGGCGGCGGCGGCGTTGGCTGCCTGTACAAGGCCGCTGTCTACGTCGTAGAGCCATTGGGGGTCGGGGCTGGCGTCGAAGAGTGCCCGGTAGTCGTCGTCCGAGGCTGGCGTAGCGGCTGCTGTCGCGTCAGCGTTGATACGGCTCAGGGCGAGGAATACGAACAGGGCTGACGCGGCAATGAACAGCAGGAGCCAGGGGGTAGTGAGGACCAGAGAGGCGTCTTTGTTGCCGGTCATCAGGCTCCCTCCGATCACCATCGTCAGGGCAACCAGAAGATAGACTCCCGCCACCCGTGCAGCAGGCGTGATGCGCTGGAGCGACCGGGTATCCACCGACCGCGTACCGGAGCCGGAACTCGGCATGGAGCTCATCGGACCGGCCCTGCCGGGGGCGTGTCTGTTGTCGTTGTACCGGGTTTTTCCACGATGCTGCTTTAAAATCCCTAGACGAACCTGTGAAATAACATTCCGTACATCACCATGAATCTTCCGAGCCCAGAGCAGGACATGTTCTTCATGCGGGCCGCCATTGAGCTTGCCCACGAGGCAGGCCGCTGTGGCGAAGTACCTGTTGGCGCCCTGGTGGTCTCTGCCGATGGCATCATCGTCGGTCGGGGCTTCAACCAGCCCATCCTCCGGCATGATCCCACAGCGCATGCCGAAGTCATGGCCCTGCGCAGCGCTGCTGAAGTCCTCGGTAACTACCGTCTTCCTGGTTGTACGCTGTATGTCACCCTTGAACCATGCGCCATGTGTTCCGGGGCAATCATGCACGCACGCATCGGCCGGGTCGTTTTTGGTGCCAACGACCCCAAAACGGGGGTTGCCGGTAGCGTAATCGATCTTTTTGCCGAGGCACGCCTAAATCATCACGCCCGGGTCGAGGGAGGCCTGTTGGCTGGCGAGTGCGGCGGAATTTTGTCCGATTTCTTTGCTGCCCGGCGTAAACGGGCAGTGGGAGCCTGAGCGCCGTGTACATCCGCATCCATATTTCCAGCCAGACGCTGCAACTCTTCGGCGACGATGGCGCTTGCGTACGTCGCTACAGCGTGTCCACGGCCCGCAACGGAGCCGGGGAGGAGAAGGGCAGCTACCGTACGCCTCGCGGGCGCCACATCATCCGGGCCCGGATCGGGGCGGGGGCGCCCCTCGGCGCTGCCTTCCGCGGGCGCCGGCCCACCGGTGAGGTATGGACACCGGCGCTCGCCGGCAGTGCCCCGGACCGTGACTGGATTCTGACCCGCATTCTGTGGCTGTCGGGCACCGAGCCCGGGCGCAATCGCCTCGGTGCCGTGGACAGCATGCAGCGCTACATCTACATCCACGGTACCCCGGATACGGAGCCCATGGGCATTCCTCTGTCCATCGGTTGCGTGCGTATGCGCAACCGGGATGTCGCTGAACTCTTCGATCTTGTGCCAGCGGGTACGGTCGTGGAGATCGAGGAATGAGCGGCGCTGAGACGGTGCAAGTTGTGCTGGGTAGCTGGGACGAACTCGCCGAACGTGCTGCGCCCATCCGCTTTCGGGTTTTCGTGGACGAGCAGGGCGTGCCGATGGAGATGGAGCTCGACGAGTTTGATCCCTTGTCCTGTCACGCCCTGGCGCTGCTTGGCGAGCACGTAGTGGGCACCGGGCGCTTGCTGCCGGATGGGCACATCGGCCGCATGGCGGTGGACGCCGAATGGCGTGGCCAGGGTGTGGGGGCGGCCTTGCTTGGCGCACTCATCGACGAGGCCGGGCGGCGCCATGTGTCGGTGCTGGCTCTCAGCGCCCAGACCCATGCGCTGGGCTTCTATACCCGTTTCGGCTTTGTGCCAGTGGGGTCGGAGTATGAAGAGGCAGGCCTGCCCCATCAGGCCATGGAGCGGCGCCTGGTGGCTGACTGAGGGTTCGCTGAGGGCCGATTCAAACCCGGCACTCAGGCCTCCGGTGGGCTGCCGGGGTTGCTTTCGGCAGCGGGGAGGGTGCGGATGAGGTGGCGGTGGAACCAGTCGGTCGTCTGGGTGGCCGCATCGTCCAGAGCGCCCGGTTCGCGGAAGAAATCATCGGTGCCCGCAATGCTGCGCCAGTCCTTGGTGCAGGTCATCAGATCGTAGGCCTGGCGGATGTTGGGCAGCCCTTCGTCGCGCTCGCCGACGATCTGCCGGGTCGGGCAGGCTACTTGGCGCAGGGGTGAAATGCCGGCCAGCCCGGGGCGGCCGCCGCGGCATACCAAGGCGCTCACTGCATCCTGCTCATGAGCCAGGGCGCGGATCGCTGCACCGCAGCCCGTGCCGCTGGCCACCAGCCCCACGGGCAGGGTGGTAAGGGGTGGCTGGTGGCGCAGCCATTCGAACACGGCGCGGATGCGCTGGCCGAGCAGCGGGGTGTTGAAGCGGGTGTCCGGGTCGCGGGACTCTTCGTAGTGGTTGAGCAGATCGAAGAGCAGGGTGGCGAAGCCGGCTTCCTGCAGGCGCCGGGCGAAATGGGCTTCCCTGGAGTCCCGATGGTTTCCCACCGCGTTCTGGGCAATCAGGATCAGGCCGGCGGCATCCGGCGAATGGGCAAGCAGGGCTTCCAGCCAGACGGGGCCGGCGGCAATGCTGAGGGCGCTATGGCGCAGTTTCATCATGATCGAAGGAGTCGGGCGGTACTCTGCCGTTCACAATCGCATGCACCGCCGGACACGGCAAGGCTGTGCCGGGGGCTAGTGGCCGCCGATGTGCACTGGAACACGGCGCGCCCCGAATGCGCTGACAAATTTGCCGAAACGCCCGGCCAGCCTGTGGCCGCAACCCGTGCACGCGCCGCTGGCATCGAGGCGGTAGGCGAGGATCCGGTACCAGTCCCGTTCAATCAGGAGACTGTCGCAGGAGGGGCAGCGGGTGCTGCCGCCCTCGGTGTCATGTACGTTGCCCGTGTAGACGTGATGCAGTCCGGCCGCCCGGGCGATCCGTCGGGCCCGGGTGAGGGTGGCCGGCGGCGTGGGTGGCAGGGTGTCGAGCTTGTAATCCGGGTGAAAGGCGGTGAAGTGCAGGGGCACGTCGGGGCCCAGTTCGTCGCAGATCCAGCGGGACAGAGCGGCAAGTTCGCTGTCGCTGTCGTTGAGGCCGGGAATCAGCAGGGTGGTGATCTCGAACCACACCTCGGTTTCGTGGCGGAGATATAGAAGGGTGTCGAGAACCGGGGCAAGATGGGCGCCGGTCTGGTGTATGTAGAAGTCTTCGGTGAAGGCTTTCAGGTCCACGTTGGCGGCGTCCATCACCGCGTAGAAATCCCGGCGCGGGGCCGGGTGCATGTAGCCGGCGGTGACGGCGACGCTGGCGATGCCCAGTTCCCGGCAGGCCAGGGCGGTGTCGATGGCGTATTCGGCAAAGATCACCGGGTCATTGTAGGTGAAGGCTACGCTGCGGCAGCCGTGGTGGGCGGCGGCCCGGGCAATCTCGTCGGGTGCTGCGGCATCCATCAGCCGGTCCATGTTGCGGCTCTTGGAGATATCCCAGTTCTGGCAGAACTTGCAGGCCAGGTTGCAGCCCGCGGTACCGAAGGACAGTACGCTGCTGCCCGGGTAGAAGTGATTGAGGGGCTTTTTTTCGATGGGGTCGATGCAGAAACCCGAGCTGCGCCCGTAGGTGGTCAGCACCATCCCGGCACCGACCCGTTGACGCACGAAACAGGCTCCCCGCTGGCCCTCGTGGAGGCGGCAGTCCCGCGGGCAAAGGTCGCACTGGAGGCGACCGTCGTCGAGGAAATGCCAGTAGCGGGCGGGGTGGGCGTCCATGGCCTTAGCTTCCGCTGGGACCCTCTTTCCACTTGCGCACCTGGTAGCGCGCCAGCATCACGTTGGGGCCCCAGAAATCCGCCGGCAGCCGGGCCTTCTGCTTGAGGGCCGCCATGAAGCTGCGTCGGTCGGGCAACTGCTCCCACACCTGGGGCAGGAAGGTCGCCTTCTGGCAACCGTTGAAGAAGATCACGCCGTCCCGGCCCGGCACCAGCTGGCTCAGGGCGTCGGCCTCGTCGTGGAAGTCGATAAATTCGGGTTCGCCGAGCACGGACACCTCCACTGCCACACGCGGGAGTTCGGCTACGGCCAGGGGAGGAAAGCGCGGGTCGCGCAGGGCGGCAGCAACGGCGTTCTCGCGCACGTCCTCGCCCAGTGGACGATGGGCGTTGAGGCTGCCGATACAGCCCCGGAGGGTGCCGTCGAGGGTCAGGGTGACGAAGCAGGCGCCGCGTTCGGTGAGCTGGGGGTGCTCGGGGGCCGCGGGAGCCGGCTGGTCGAGGGCGGTGGCAATGGCCTGGCGGGCCTGGGCCAGCAGGGCCTGCCCCAGGGCATCAGTGGCGGGCATGGTCGATGTTCTCGGCAAAGGCAATGGCTGCGTAGCCCACGACCCGGTCGCGGTCGCCGGCGGTGTCTCCGGAGTTGCGCAGATCGAGCACATGGGGTGCGAGTTGGTGACGGGGGGCGGCCAGCAGCAGGCCGTTGATGGCCGCTGCGCCACAGGCCTGCTCACCGTCGAGGGTGGGGTCGAGCTGGCGGATCTGGGCGACGGTGGCCTTGTCACGACACTGGGCCTGACGGTAAGGGTGGTAGTGGGACAGGTCGGAGCTGATCACGATCAGCGTCTCGGGGCCGCCCCACAGGGCTTCGAGCAGGGCGGCAACCAGATGGGTGTCCACCTGACCGACCGCAAGGGGCAGGATTTCGAAGTGGTGGAGGGTGCTCTGAAGGAAGGGCAATTGCACTTCAATGCCATGTTCTTCGGCGTGGGGGCGGTCGTCCACGATCACCCCGGGCATCTCCCGCGCCCGCAGCCAGGCTTCCCGGTCCACCGCCACGGCCCCGAGGGGGGTGATGAAGGTCTGGGCGGCGGGCAGGGCCATGCCGCGCACCGCTACCCGATGGGTCGGACAGAGGACCAGCACCCGCCGGATGGTCTCGCGGCGCTGCAGGAGTTCGGCGTAGGCGCAGGCCGCCACGGCCCCGGAATAGATGTAGCCGGCGTGGGGCACGATCAGGGCCTTGGGTGAATCGACCACTTCAGCCGGCATCGCCGCTGACAGGAAGCCGGCAACCTGGGCGTGGAGACTGTGGGAGTCTGCCGGGTAAAACAACCCGGCTACCGCCGGCAGGCGTTGGGACGCATGAGCCATGGTTTCCTTCTGTCCTTATGTCTTGAACGGGGACACCCCCTGCTCTCCATTATAGGGAGGACTGCAGCAGCCATGCGATGCCACCGCCGAGGCCGGCGCCCACCGCGAGCATGCCGCCGAGCACCCGCCAGCCAAGAGCGCTGCCGCCAAGGGTGAAGGCCAGCCCGGACTTGAACGCCAGGTTGGCGAGCATGGCCAGAAGGATGGCGACGGCTGCCGGCAGCGTCTCCACTTTGCCCACCGTGTGCAGGCGCAGGGTGGACAGGGTGATGGCGTCCACGTCGGTCAGGCCGGAGGCCAGGGCCAGCAGGTAGAGCCCGCCACGCCCGGCGATGTCCGACAGCCAGGCCGCGCACAGGAGCACGGCCGCGTAAAGCAGGCCAAAGCCGATGGCTGCGCGGAGTTCGGTCGGGTTGCGGGTCTCCGGGATGGGCAGGGCGTCCTTGCCGGCGAGTTGCCGCCAGTCACGGGCCAGCATGACGGCACCGAGCAGCACCGCCAGGGCGCAGCCGGTGGCCAGCAGGGGCACCACCGGGGCCGACAGGGCGCCGGCGATGGCCAGGATGCGCACCACCATGATCAGGTTGGCGAGCAGGATCACCAGGCTGGCGGTCGCGGTCATGGCCGGGTTTTCGCGGGCGTGACGGGCGAACACCATGGTCGTCGCCGTGCTCGACACCAGCCCGCCGAGCAGGCCCAGCAGGGGCGCCCCATAGCGTGCACCGACCAGGCGCAGGGCCATGTAGCCCGCCAGGCTGACGCCCGAGATGAGCACGATCATCAGCCACACTTGGTGGGGGTTGATGGCCTCGTAGGGGCCGAAGCCCCGGTTGGGCAGGATGGGCAGCACGATCAGTGACAGCACCGAGAACTGCAGGATGGAGCGCCAATCCTGGGGCGTCAGGCGCGATGCCACGCCCCGCAACTCGGACTTGAAGTAAAGCAGCATGGTGGAGCCCACCGCCGCCATCACGGCCAGCCGGCCGTGGCCCAGCCACACCATGGCACCGAGGGTGTAGCACACCAGCAGGGCGATCACCGAGGTGGTGCCAGGATCATTGGGCTCGGGCTGGCGGAAGTTGGCGGCGATGATCATCAGCGCCACCAGGGCGAAGCCTGCGATCAGCAGGGCCGGGGTGGCCAGCTGTTCGGTGAGCAGGGCGGCGATGGCGCCGAGCAGCCCGGTCAGCCCGAAGGTGCGCACGCCGGCCAGGGCCGCGGGGCGCCGCTCCCGCTCCAGGCCCATGAGCAGTCCGATGGCGGTGGCCAGCGCGAGGGCTTCCAGCTGGCGGGGTTCAAAGGGCAGCGAGAAGAGCATGGCGTGCTTTCAGGAGGCAGGAAGACACAATCAGCGGCAGAAGGCGAGGGGACATTGAGTAGAATTGCGCGGATGCGAACCCCTACGACACGTTGCTTCGCCATTGTGCCCGCAGCCGGGAGCGGCAGCCGGATGCGCAGCGAGCAACCCAAACAATATCTTTCCCTTCTCGGCGAGCCCCTGATCCGCCATACCCTGGCGGTTTTGTGCGAGTCGCCGGTGATCGACCGCGTTTACGTTGTGCTCTCGGTCGGTGACCAGGAGTGGGACCGCCACGACTGGACTTCGTTCGGCGACCGCCTGGTGCCGCTGTTCTGCGGTGGTGCGTCCCGTGCCGACAGCGTGCTCAATGGCCTGCGGGCCATTGCCGATGACGCCTCGGAGGGCGACTGGATCCTCGTCCATGACGCCGCCCGGCCGTGCCTGGCGCCCTGGCATATCGAGGGGCTGGTGCGCGAGCTGATGCATGACGAGGTGGGCGGCATTCTGGCCGTGCCGGTGGCCGATACCCTGAAGCGCGAGGACAGCACCCACCATATCGCCGGTACGGTGCCGCGGGAGGGCCTGTGGCAGGCCCAGACGCCGCAGATGTTCCGTTACGTGATGCTCAAGCGGGCCCTCGAAACCGCGCGCCAGGTGACCGACGAGGCCAGCGCCATTGAGGCCATGGGCCTGCGCCCGCGCCTGGTCAGGGGCGACCCCACCAACCTGAAAGTCACTTTCCCCCTCGACCTGCACCTGGCCGAGTGGATTCTCCAGCACCGCGAGGCTTGAAGATGCACGTTCCGTTTCGTATCGGCCAGGGGTTTGATGTTCATGCCCTGGTTCCCGGTCGCCCGCTGATCATCGGCGGCGTGACGATTCCCTTTGCCAAGGGCCTGCTCGGGCATTCCGACGCCGACGTGCTGCTCCACACCATCACCGATGCGCTGCTGGGTGCCGCAGGGCTGGGAGACATCGGCCGGCATTTCCCGGATACCGATCCGCGTTTCGAGGGGGCAGACTCCCGGGTGTTGCTGCGTGAAGCGGCGGCGGCGGCCCGTGCGGCCGGTTGGGTGACGGTGAATGTGGACGCCACGGTGATTGCCCGGGCGCCGCGCATCCTGCCCCACGTGCCGGCCATGGTGGCCAACATCGCGGCCGATCTGGGCATTGATCCGGCTGCCGTCAACATCAAGGGCAAGACCACCGAGAAGCTGGGTTTCACCGGCCGCGGCGAGGGCATCGCCGCCCAGGCCGTGGCGCTGATGGCGTGGGTGTAAGCCTGAGGGCAGAGCTGCAGAAGGCGTGATCCGCATGCGACGAAGCCGGCAATTGCCGGCTTCGTGCTTTCTGCTTACTGACTCACGGGCCTGCGCCGCCGGGCCACGCCGGCGAGACCGAAGGCTCCGAGGACCAGGGCCAGGGAGGCCGGTTCGGCCACCGTGGCAGCGGGCGGATCGATGATGATGATGTCGTTGGCGCAGAGCATCGTCCATTGCACGTCAAAGCTCTCGGAGGGGTTGCTGCCGACCCAGTGGTTGCCAAATACGGATACCGGGATCTCCAGCTCGTAGAACCAGTGATTTCCACCCAGCGTACCCATGTTGCCGAAGCTGTTGGAGATGACCATGTCGGCATTGCCCACATCGGTGCCGGTGTTGACCTTGGTGAGGTAGGTGGAGTTGGCGGGGTCGTAGACGCCGGGGGCGCTCCACAGGCCGGTGGCCCAGTCGGCATTGGTGGTGCTCACCACGTCGCCCTGCAGCAGGGTGCTGCTGCGGTTGGCAGTGAGAACGCCGAATTCAAAGCTGCCGTCACGGCCGAAGTCGATGGCGAAGTCGCCGCGGCCGTAGCTGTTGCTGCCGTTGGGAGTGCTCGGGTCGTGACCGGTGATCAGGCCCAGGGCCAGGTAGGTCTGGCCGTCGGTGCGGGTGTACCAGGTCAGGTAAAGGGCTTCGGCGTCGTAGGCCTGGCCGCCCCAGCCGGGGCTCAGGTAGCCGCCGTTGGCATTGCTCTGGTCTTCCACCGTGTACAGCACGCCGTTGTTCGGCGTCCACCCTGCGACGCTGCCATTGTTCCTGACACCCCAGTCGGCAAAGTTGCCGTCGATGGTCAGCGGATCTGCATGAGCGGGAAGGGCGATGACCGTGGTGACCAGGGCAAGGGCGAGGCCGGCGAGGGATGTAGTTTTCATGGGGCACACCAATCTGGATGGAATGGTGGCGAGAATAGGAGCCCGCGGCCGTCGGGCGGCGGCACTTCCTCACGGATGGTGCGTGGGTAGGGGCAAAAGAGCAGGCAGTTGCGACCCCGGTCACAGCTGCCTGCAAGCGCGGTGTACCCCTCGGGCCGGTCAACGCCGTCAGGACGGCGGATGGGCGCGGGGGAGCCGCGGGGAGGTCAGACGAACAGGCACTGCTCCAGGCGCCCGCACAGGGCGGGCTCGGGGGATTTGGTGTAGTCCTTCTCGAAGCGGTCGGTGACCAGCTGGGCGGTGGGGCGGTCCAGGGTGGCGTTGAGCATGCCCATGAAGGCGGGTGGGGCGATGAGAATGGCGCGGCCGAACTTGTTGTGGCTGCGGCCCATGTAAAGCTCCTTGGCCAGCATCTGGGCAAAGGCCCGTGCGGCGTTCTGCTTGGGTGGGGTGGCTTGTTCCCGGGCACCGTGGCCGCTGCCTGCGGCCTGCATCTGTCCGGCCCGGTCGGAGGCCAGGTCGGCGTTTTTCATGCGGCTTTCGGGGTGAGCGATCTCCTTCACCAGCTGCAGGCCTTTCTTGGGCCCCAGGTTGGCGTACAGACGGGCAAGACTCGCGTTGGCGACAAGAATCCAGGTGATGACCATGAGTTGCTCTCCACTTTCTGTCATGAATGCCGGAGCGGCCTAAGCAATGTAGACAGCCCCGCTGGGCAAATCAAAGGGAGCTTGTCTGATCCCCCGGTGCGGCCCGCCCGAGGCGGGCTTCACCCACGGCCGGGTCTTGTCCGAAGTAGCCGGAAAGCTGTTCGTAAACAGCGGGGTACTCGGATTTTAGGAGGCCGGGGGTTTCAAAGAAGGCCTCGCTCATCACGGCAAAGAACTCGGCAGGATGCTCGGCCCCGTAGGGGTCGAGGGCGGTGTCCTCGCCCTGGTCCACCCGGCTGCAGAAGTCGTCGTAGGCAGGCTGGAAGGCCCGCGCCCAGGCGCTGGCGGAGAGATGGGCGGGCAGCCGCGGGTAGCCATCCACTTCGCCGTTGCCCATGTCGAGTTTGTGGGCAAATTCGTGAATCACCACATTGATGCCATCGAAGGGGTTTTCGCCCTCGAACCACGACAGCAACACCGGACCGCCTTCCCAGGCCTCGCCGAGCACCTCGTCGTTGTACTCGTGCACGACGCCGTCCTCGTCGATGACGCTGCGGGGGATCACGAAGTCGCCCGGGTACACGATGATGCCCACCCAGTCGGCGTAGGCGTCCAGCCCGATGTTCAGCACCGGCAGGCAGGCCTGCAGGGCGATGGAGAGGAGGAGGGTGTCGGTGATGATCACTCCCTCGGCCCCATGCACCTGCTTGTCGGCGAGGAACTCGAGGGCCATGCGGCGCAGGCGCGGGCGGTCTTCCGGCGGCAGGTAGTCGAGAAAGGGCAGGCTGCTCTCGACGGCGCTCCACTGCTCGGGCGATATCGTGTGGCGGTCGGCGGCGCGCTGGCGTCGCCAGCGGCGAAAGGCGGAAAACATGGGCTCGGGAGAGGTGTCGATGAAACTGAAATGGCCGGCGTGGGGTCGGAGTGGCGCACCTGACATCACCGGCGGGGCGATCAAGATCAAACTTTCACTGCTCAGCCTATAGGATAATGCCGGCATGGTCGCCGTTACTCATTCGATATCCCAGTCCGTGTCCTCGTTGTCCTCAGCCGAGTTGCTGTGTGAGGGCCTGCTGCCCGACGATGCCCGCCGCGTTGGCGATGCCCTTGCCTGGGTCCAGCCCATCTATGAAAGCCGTACTCTCGGCACCCAGGAGCAGGTGTGGCAGCATGCCCTCGGCACGGCGCTGATTGCGGCATCCCTGCGCCTCGACGCGGACACCCGCATCGCGGCCCTGTGCTTTGCGGTGGGTGACGTGCTCGACCACCCTAACGAGGAAATCGTTACCCGTTACGGTGACAGCGTGGCCCGACTGGTGGATGGCTTGCGTCGCCTCAACGGCCTGCGTGTCATCACCCGCATGACCACCACTGCCAGCGCACCCGAGATCCGTGCCCAGAGCGAAGTGCTGCGCAAGATGCTGCTGGCCATGGTCGAGGACATCCGAGTGGTGCTGCTGCGGGTGGCGTCCCGCACCCAGACCCTGCGCTATTTCACCGACCACCCGGGCCGCACCCGCGAGTCCATCGCCCGCGAGAGCCTCGACATCTACGCCCCCCTGGCCAACCGGCTGGGCATCTGGCAACTCAAGTGGGAGCTGGAGGATCTCTCCTTCCGCTTTCTGGAGCCGGAGACCTACAAGCGCATCGCCCGCATGCTCGACGAGCGCCGGGTGGAGCGCGAGCAGTTCATCGTCGATGCGGTGGCGCGCCTCAAGAGCGAGGTGCAGGCCATCGGGGTGACGGCCGAGGTTTATGGTCGACCCAAACACATCTACAGCATCTACAACAAGATGCGCGCCAAGCGGCTGGATTTCTCGCAGATCTACGATGTGCGCGCCCTGCGCGTGCTGGTGGCCGAGGTGAAGGACTGCTACGCCGTGCTTGGCATCGTGCACCAGATCTGGACCCCGATCCCCAAGGAGTTCGACGACTACATCTCGATGCCCAAGGGCAACAACTACCAGTCCCTGCACACCGCCGTGTATGCCGGTGATGGTCGGGCCCTGGAGGTGCAGATCCGCACCCACGATATGCACAACCACGCCGAGCTCGGGGTGGCTGCTCACTGGCGTTACAAGGAAGGCAGCGGGCCCTCCAGCGGCGACTACGACGAGAAGATCGCCCTGCTGCGCAGCCTGCTGTCGTGGCGTGACGAGGTCACCGATTCGGCCGACTGGCTGGAACAGTTCAAGCGCGCCTCGCTGGATGACACCATCTACGTGCTCACGCCCCAGGGGCGGGTGATCGATCTGCCCCGCGGCGCGACGCCCATCGACTTTGCCTACCGGGTGCATACCGATCTCGGCCACCGCTGCCGCGGCGCCAAGGTCAATGGTCAATTGGTGACCCTCAACACCCCCCTGGAAAGCGGCCAGACGGTGGAGATCATGTCCACCAAGGAGGGCGGCCCGTCCCGTGACTGGCTCAACGCCCACCAGAGCTACGTGGCCACGCCGCGAGCCCGCCAGAAGATCAAGCAGTATTTCAGCGCCCTCGAAGAGGAAGAGCTGCTGGTGCGCGGGCGCAGTGTGCTGACCCGTGAGATTCAACGCGAGGGCCATGGTCAGGTCAATCTCGACGACCTGGCGACACGCCTTGGTTTCAAGGGGCCGGACGCCCTGTTCATCGCCGCCGGCCGTGGTGAGGTGGGGCCGCGGGCCATCCAGATTGCCCTGCGGGGGGCCGACTCCGTCGATGCGCCGTCCGAGACGCCCGAGGTCATCATCGGGCAGAGCCACCCGGGTGACGCAGGTGACACCATCCTGATCGTCGGCGTGGGCAAGCTGATGACTTCCCTGGGGCGCTGCTGCAAGCCGGCGCCACCGGATGCCATCCAGGGCTACGTGACCCGCGGGCGCGGCGTCTCCATCCATCGGGTCGAGTGCCGTGATTTTCAGCAGCTCGTGCGCTCCCATCCCGAACGGCTGATCAGCGCCCAGTGGGGTGGGGTGGCCACGCCCAAGGATGCCGTCTTCCCGGTGGACGTGCTGGTGCATGCCATGGACCGCCAGGGTCTGCTGCGCGATATCTCCGAAGTCCTGTCGCGGGAGAAGCTGAACGTGATCGCGGTCAACACCCTGAGCCGCAAGGGCGCGGCGCGCATGCGCTTCACCCTCGAAGTGCAGGGTGTGCACCTGATCCAGCGCGCCCTGACCCTGATCCGCGAAGTCAAGGGCGTCACCGACGTCGAGCGCGGCTGAGGCCCGGGCGTGCTCGTCCTCGAGCGGCATCATTACGCGTGGCTGTCCATTGCGGCAGCGCTGGCTACCATCGCCCTCAAGACCCTGGCGTGGTCGATCACAGGGTCGGTAGGCTTGCTGTCCGATGCGCTGGAGTCCTTCGTCAACCTGGCGGGGGCGGGCTTTGCCCTGTGGATGATCCTCATCACCCGCGATCCGCCCGACGGCACACATCCCTTCGGCCACGGCAAGGCGGAATATTTCTCCAGCGGCTTCGAGGGCTTTCTCATTCTTGGTGCCGCCGCGGCCATCATCTGGACAGCCAGCGAGCGCCTCATGGCCCCGCGCCCCATCGAGTCAGCCGGCTGGGGCCTGGCCTGGTCGGCGGCGGCCACCACCATCAACTTCGTGGTGGCCCGTGTTCTCGGCAAGGCCGGCGAGCGGCTCAACTCCATCGCTCTGCGGGCCGACTCCCGCCATCTCATGACCGACGTGTGGACCTCGGTAGGGGTCATTGTCGGGGTCTCCCTGGTGGCCTGGACGGGCTGGCTGATGCTGGACCCGTTGATTGCGATCCTGGTTGGCCTGCATATCGCGTGGGAGGCCGTCGGCCTGCTGCGGGAGTCGGTGGATGGGTTGATGGACCGAAGCCTCGACGCCGACAGCGTGGCCCGGGCCCGGGCGGTACTCGACGCCTATCAGGCCCGCGGGGTGCACTACCAGGGCTTGCGCACCCGCCAGGCCGGGGCGTCGTCTTTCCTGCAGGTGGTCGTGCTGGTGCCGGGTGACTGGTCGGTTCGCTACGGACACGCCCTCCTCGACGAGATCGAGGCTGCCCTCGAAACCGCCATTCCGGGCCTCGAAGTCACCACCCATCTCGAGCCTCTGCCTTGAGCCCGCGGCCTGTTTGATAAGATTGGGCATCTACCGATCTTCTGGACTGTTTCAATGATCTTCGTGTTGTCCCCGGCCAAGGCCCTCGATTACGAGTCGCCCCTGAGCACTTCCCGTTTCACCGAGCCCGATTACCTGGACGATGCCGCGCAGCTGATTGCCGGCCTGCGTGAGCTGTCCCACGCCGAGGTGGCTCGCCTGATGGACCTGTCCGACCCCCTGGCGGCTCTCAACGTGGCCCGCTACGCCGAGTGGTCGCAACCCTTCACACCGGCAAATGCCCGCCCGGCCGTGCTGGCCTTCAATGGCGATGTGTATGACGGCCTTGAGGCGCGCAGCCTCTCCGAGACCGATCTGGACTACGCCCAGCAGCATCTGCGCATCCTCTCCGGTCTGTATGGCCTCCTCAAACCCCTTGACCTGATGCAGCCCTACCGGCTGGAAATGGGTACGCGCTTTGCCAACGCGCGGGGCAAGGACTTGTATGCCTTCTGGGGAATGACCCAGACCGAGGCGCTCAATCACCTGCTGGCTGCCGAGGATGAGGCTGGCCGCGAAGCCGTGCTTGTGAACCTGGCCTCGGAGGAGTACTTCAAGTCGGTCAAGCGGGCCCGCCTGCAGGGCCGCCTGCTCGACATCGGCTTTGAGGACTGGAAGGGCGGGCGTTACAAAATCATCAGTTTCTATGCCAAACGTGCCCGCGGCCTGATGGCCCGCTATGCCATCACCCGGCAGGTGCAGGAGGTCGAGCAGCTCAAGGACTTCGCTGCTGATGGCTATGCCTTCGCGCCGGAGGCATCGGACGAGAGCCGCTGGGTGTTCCGGCGGCGTCAGGACTGAGGGA
The DNA here is from genome assembly GCF_044344315.1 of Zoogloea sp. GTDB lineage: Bacteria > Pseudomonadota > Gammaproteobacteria > Burkholderiales > Rhodocyclaceae > Zoogloea. The sequence continues at coordinate 66,130 of NZ_JBIJDC010000009.1, forward strand.
GGGCAGGGAATGGCCCATCCTGACAAGGTGGCGGGTCTGGTCCGCATGAAGAGGCTGGCAACGGGCGGGCTCGTCGCCGTCGCGCTGTTGCTGGTGCTGGCCCGTATCCAGGGGTGGGGCTGGGTGGCTGCGTTTGCCGAGGCCGCACTGATCGGCGCCCTGGCCGACTGGTTCGCTGTGGTGGCTCTGTTTCGCCACCCCCTTGGCCTGCCGATTCCCCACACGGCCATCCTGCCCCGCAACAAGGCGCGTCTGGCTGACAACCTGGCGGAGTTCATCCGCGATCGTTTTCTCGATACCGCATCCCTGGTGGCACGCCTGCGTTCCGCCCAGCCCGCCGACAGGCTGGCGGCCTGGCTCCGGCAGCCCGCCAACGCCGACCTGCTGGCCGGCCGGCTGGTGGTGGTGTTTGCCGAAGCGGTGGATTTCATGGACGACCCGCGGGTGCGGCGGCTGTTTCTCCACGCCCTGCGGCGCCGGGCCGGCAGCCTCGACATGGCCGATGGCCTCGGTCGCCTGCTGGAAGTGATGACCGAGCACGGCCGCCACCAGGCCCTGCTCGACGAGGGCATCGAGCGCCTCGGCCATTGGCTCGAAGAACCGGGCGTTCGGCAGGGCTTTGCCGGCATGATCGTGGACGTGGCCGGTCGCGAATATCCCAAAGTGGTGGCAATGCTGGGCCTGGTTGGAATCAACCCTGCGGAACTGGGCGAGCGGGTGTCGGCGGGCATCATTGCCGGCGTGCAGGGCCTGCTCGACGAGGTCGCCCAGGACCCGTCCCATCCGCGCCGCCAGGCCTTCGATGAGCTGGTGGCCACCTACGTCGGCCGGCTTGGCCAGGATCAGGCCTTCCGTGCCCGGGTGGATCAGGCCAAGCGGGAGTTTCTGGCCCACCCGGCGGTGGGCACCGCCCTGCGCGACCTGTGGGATGACCTGCGCGCCTGGCTGGGTCGGGACATGCAGCGCGCCGATTCCCGGGTGCGCCGTCACCTGGCCTCTGCCACTGTGGCCCTGGGCGCGAGCCTTGCCGACAACCCGGCTCTGCGCGAGTCCTTCAACGAACACCTGGAACGTACCGTCGAAACCCTGGCACCCGAGCTGCGTGATGGCCTGGCCCACCACATTGCCACCACCATGAAGGCCTGGAAGGACGAGGATCTGGTCCGCGAGGTCGAGGTCAGCGTCGGTCGCGACCTGCAGTTCATCCGCCTCAATGGCACCTTCGTCGGTGGCCTCATCGGCCTTGCCCTCTACGCCCTGACCCAATACGCAGCCTGACTTTCTTATCATGAGCCTTCGCATCAGCAGCAATTTCGATTCCGGCGCCATTGAGGTGCTGTCCCTGGCGCGTGCCGACGACATCCGCCTGCGCATCCGGGCGGATCAGGGGGTGGATGGCGACGCGGCCTTTCGCCAGTGGTTCCACTTCCGTCTCCACGGTGCAGCAGGTCAGGCCGTGCGCCTGGTCTTCGAGAATGCCGCCGAGGCCGCCTACCCGGACGGTTGGCCCGACTACCGCTGTGTGGCCTCCTATGACCGGCGCAACTGGTTCCGCGTCCGCGGCACCCGCTACGAGAACGGCCAGCTCGTTGTCGAGCACACGCCTGAACGCAACAGCATCTACTACGCCTACTTCGAGCCCTATTCTCACGAGCGCCACCTGGATCTGCTCGGCCGCGTGGAGATGTCGCCGTTCGCCTCGGTCACCAACCTGGGCGCCACGGTGGAAGGGCGTGACCTGGACCTCGTCACCGTCGGGCGCCCCGGGCCGGGCAAGGCCCCGGTGTGGATCATCGCCCGCCAGCACCCGGGCGAGAGCATGGCCGAGTGGTTCGTCGAGGGGCTCCTCGAACGCCTGCTCGACGGCGCCGACCCGGTGGCACGGCGCATCCGTGAGAAGGCCGTGCTCTACATCGTCCCCAACATGAACCCCGATGGCGCGATTCGCGGCAACCTGCGCACCAATGCGGCCGGCGCCAACCTCAACCGGGAATGGCGCGAGCCCAGCCTTGAGCGCAGCCCCGAGGTACTGCTCGTGCGCGAGGCCATGGAGGCCAGCGGGGTGGAGCTCTTCCTCGACATCCATGGCGACGAGGCCCTGCCTTACGTGTTCTTCTCGACCGCCGAGGAGGTGCCCGGCTTCACCGATACCCAGCGGGTGCGCCAGGCCCGCTTTGTCGAAGCCTTCAGGGCGGCCAGCCCCGATTTCCAGACCGAACACGGCTACCTCAACGGCCGCTTCCGCGACGAGCTGCTGACCCTCGCCTCCAAGTGGGTGGCCCATCGCTTCGGCTGCGTGTCCCTGACCCTGGAGATGCCTTTCAAGGACAACGCCAACCTGCCCGACGGCATCGTTGGCTGGAACGGCGAGCGCAGCAAGCGTCTCGGGGCAGCCATGCTCAATCCCATTCTGGGGCACTTCACCCCCTGACTCCGGGACGACCGGATCTGTTCAGCCTGGCGTATCGCGGTAGAGATTCAAGATTGTGTGTGGTGTTCCGTTACTGGACAGGTCAGTCACGGAACGCGTCCTTGCGTCCGGGTCATGCGTGGCAGCCCTGGTACGGGGACTCGCTGGCGTCTGGATGTCCCTGACTGGCAAGGCAGCGTAATGATTCGAAAAAAACTTTGAAATCGTGTCATCCAGCCAGCTGACGTTTGCGTTAAGGACACACAGGCGCGAAATCGCCGGTTTTCACAGGAGAAGTCGATGGGCAGTTATTGCAACGAGTCCTACGCAGAGTTTCTGGATTCCCTCAAGGCCGCGGGTGTCGTGATCCGCAATGAAGTTGAAGTGCGGGAACGGCTGGCTGAATCCCAGCGCTGGCGCAGTGCCTTCATGACCCTGGCCGCCAACGGTCGCACGATCGGTATCGAGTTTACCGTGGCCGGCAAGGGCAGTGATCCCCGCGCTGTGCAGCGTGTGCTGGCCGAACATGCCTTCCCGGCCGAGAAGGAAGCCGCATTCATCGCCCAGCTTACCGCTGATCGCTGAGCGCCAAACCGGGCTCCGGCGGTTCAATCCGGAGCAGTGATCAGGCCCTTCCTCCTTCCGGAGGCGGGGCTTTTTCTTGTCTGGCCGAGCTATCTCCGGTCCGGCGCAGCAAGGCCTGCCCCATCTTGATGGGCGAGCCTTCTGCCACACCCGGGCACAGTTCGAAGCCCTTCGGCACAAAGACGATGATGGTCGAGCCGTGTTCGAACCAGCCCATCTCCTGCCCCTTGCCAAACACCGCATCAGACGGAATCTCGCCTGGCCCCCGATAGCGCAGGTGCAGGAGCACGTCGAGCCAGTGCAGGCGGATGCTGGCCACCAGGATCGCCGCGACAGGGACCAGGGTCAGCAGCGCGTTGCTTCCCGCCAGGCGGGCCCGGATCACCGCCCGTTCGTTCTTGCAGTAGAGCCGGTCGACGCGCTTGAGGGCGGCAGGATTGACGTTCCAGGTGTCCCCCGACAGATAGGTGACGTGCTCCACGCGGAGATCGGCCGGGGCGTGGAAGCGGTGATACATGCTCGACTTGAGGCGCAGGGTGACGTAACTCCCGTCGCGGCAGCTTTCCACCAGCGCCTCGTTGCCGAGCAGGTCGATCAGCGGGTAGGGCGCGCCCTTGGCCTGCAGGGCGGTGGTGCCGGCGAGCGGGCCGCAGGCGCCGACGATGGCATCGCAGGGGCTGCTCAGCACGGCCGGATCGTCGTCGATGGGTCTGGACCCGGGCTTCAGCTCGCGGGTGAAGCAGTCATGCATGCTCCTGAAGTGACTGCGCCGAGCTTCCGACAGGTCGAGATCGGCAAAAAGGCGCCAGATGCCGATGGATGCACGGGCCACCAGTGGGTTCTCGATCTTGCTGAACCAGCCCATGAAACGCGTCAGCAGGGCCCGGGGCAGGCGATTGGTGAGCAGGAAATTGAGGTCTTCCTGTTCGAGGATGCGGGCAGCGAGGCTGCGGCGGGGAGGTGGGTTATTCATGGCGCTGTAACGGGGGTCGGTTAAATCAGTCATCTTTCAGTTGTGGAGTGAGTGCCCGTGGAAGATGCAATGGTGTTGGCCGGTCTGGGAGCGATCGTGTTGCCCGGACTGGTCTTGAAGGCGAAGCGCCGGCTGGAGCTGTCGAGGGGCAAACACCCGTCCCTGGGCGGTCACGCCAAGATGTCCCGGCGGGTGGCGAAGCTGCTGCCCTTTTATGAATACGACGAGGCGGGGTTTTTCAACTCCGACGATGCACCGGCCGAGGTCGTGGCCCTGCGCCGGGCGGGCTTCTTTCGTCTCGCGGGGATCTACCAGCAGCGGTTTGCGGCCAGTGCGGCCCTGACTGCCGAAGCCCAGGAGGCGGTGTCGGACCTGCAGTTCACCAGCGCCTACCGGGTGCCCTTCCAGTACAGCCGTTTCCTGCGTCAGCACCTTAAGGGCGGCGCCTTCCTCGAGGCCTCGTCCGGCGTCACCGTGACCGACCTGGATGGCAACGTCTTCTATGACCTGGGCGGCGCCTATGGCGTGAATGTGTTCGGCTACGACTTCTACAAGGAGTGCATGGCCCTCGGCAGTGAGCGGGTTGAGGCGCTGGGGCCGGTGCTCGGGTCCTACCACCCGCTGCTCGCCAGCAATGTGAAGCGCCTGCAGGCGATTTCCGGCCTGGACGAGGTGTCCTTCCACATGTCGGGTACCGAGGCGGTGATGCAGGCCGTGCGCCTGGCCCGCTACCACACCGGCCGGACCCACCTGGTGCGCTTCTGCGGGGCCTACCACGGCTGGTGGGGCGAGGTGCAGCCCGGTGTCGGCAACCCCACCGCGGCCAATCAGACCTACACGCTCCGCGACATGCACGCCGATGCCCTGCGCGTGCTGCGTCGGCGCAGGGACATTGCCTGTGTGCTGATCAATCCGCTGCAGGCCCTGCATCCCAACGGCTCCGCGCCAGGGGATTCGTCCCTGGTGGATAGCAGCCGCCGCGCCGGCTTTGACAAGGCGGCCTACTCGGCCTGGCTGAAGGAGTTGCGCCAGGTGTGCGACGAGCGGGGCATCGTGCTGATCTTCGACGAGGTCTTCGTGGGCTTTCGTCTGGCGCGGGGTGGGGCTCAGGAATACTTCGGCGTTCAGGCCGACATGGTGACCTACGGCAAGACCCTGGGCGGTGGCCTGCCGGTGGGCGTGGTGTGCGGCAAACGCCACCTGATGAAACGTTACCGGGACGATCGGCCCGCTGACATCTGCTTTGCCCGCGGCACCTTCAACTCCCACCCCTGGGTGATGGGGGCGATGGCCGAGTTTCTGGAGCGCATCGACACACCGGAGGTGCAGGCCCTGTATGACGGTCTCGACACCCGCTGGAATGCCCGCGCGGCGCGCCTCAACGCGCGTCTGGAGGAGGCTGGCCTGCCCCTGCGGGTGGCGAATCTGTCCACCATCTGGACGGTGACCTATACCCGGCCGAGCCGCTACAACTGGATGCTCCAGTACTACCTGCGTGCCGAGGGCCTGGCCCTGAGCTGGGTCGGTACCGGGCGCTTCATCTTCAGCCTCAACTACACCGACAGCCACTTTGCCGAGGTGGAGGCGCGCATCGTGGCCGCAGCGCGACGCATGGCGGCGGATGGCTGGTGGTGGAGTGACGGGACGCTGACCGACAAGGGCATACGCCGGCGCATCCTGAAGGAGATGCTGGTCCATCGTTT